>NZ_PNOT02000392.1 GCF_002879535.1 Mesorhizobium intechi | reverse complement strand
GTTTCGAAAGCCCACGCACTGAGCGGCTTCTCGCTATCCGGCTTAATCATTGAAATGACGTAGCGATAGGTTCCGGCCGCAAGAGGGACATCTTGATTGAAACGAAAGGTCGCGAATTGGTTGTTGCGTATCGCCTCCGGCGGCAATTCAGCATGGGCTACGAGGAGTGCGTCCCGGTAAAGATCAAGCGTCACTGCCGAAGGGGCGAAATCCCGATCATAGGTTGCGAGCAGCACTTGCACATTCGTCGCGTTCATGGACTTGTCGATCGACAAGTCCCCCTTAAGGGCACCGCTATTAAGGGGGAGAGTAGCCCGCTGGCCAGTGCCAGCAGTTTCGTAACCCCAATCGACACAAATGTCTTTAATAAGAAGGAAACGGATTGCGGCATAGGTGATGAACCGACTGGAGAAGTTAATGTCAGAGCATTGAATGACCGAGGCCGTATAAGTTGTCTGATATGAAGGCAATATGTCAGCGATTATCTTCCTTTGAGCATCGGTACGAAATCCGTGAGCAAACAACTCTGGCAATCGGTAGTTTGATACAAAACCAGAGACATGAAAGCTGTCATCTGCAATAACACTTTGACCCGGAAAAATCTTAGATAAGACGTAGGATATAGATGGAGTGTCTGGAAAAAATGTGTCGATGTCAGGTCGCGCATTATACTGCCTGAACCAATACCCGAGATTAATTGCCTGCAATGCGCACAGAAACAGTACCGCATGCAATTTATAAGGCGAATTAATTCTTGAAGGCGATACGGACTCCATAGAAGGCAGTATGATGGAGATTGAGTAAGACGACAATATAGCTGCCGACACTCCGAATAATATCGACCCTCGGCTCCATGCGTTGAAGCCGAACCCCGGAATTGCCTCCACTAATTCGGCGGGCGCCCCCCCAAAAACAGTGGCCAGCATGAAGATCGCCACGATTAACCCAAAAAAGGCAAACCGATTGGGAAACTTAAAAATAAGACATAGTGCAAGAAGAGCAAGGAGAGCGGCGGGGGCTCCAGCCGAAAAAATGCGCTCAACGCGGAAATGATTCACAAAGTCGAAGCCGAACATATAAATGATATCGTAGGGCGTGAACCACGTTCCACCTGTTCGGCTCGATAGATCAGTTGAACCTAGAATGCCCTTAACTTGCAAGAGACCTGGAAGGGCGAGGAGCGCACCGGCAATACCTGCACATCCCAACCCCATAGCTCGTCTGATCGCAAGCTGGTTGATGCCGGGGCTCCAGAGTTCGATGCCGAGGAGTATGACTGCCAGTGTCACGGATGAGAGAGCGCCAAGGAGGGCCACAAATGGAAAGCCGCCCAAGGCCATAAGGGCCACGCTGAAGGAGAACCCCAAGGCCCAACTCAAACGGCCTGTTTGCCAATATCGAAGTTGGGTAGCGAGCACCCATGGAATTAGAGCGCCGGTCGTCACGTGCGGCCAATGTGCCCAGGCGATGTTGAAACCGCAAAATGCAAATACCATGGCACCGAAAACCGCGGCCACATGGTTTCTGAACATGAAAAACAACAGAAAATAGGTGCCGAAAGCAGCCAGGAGATAATTTGACAGAATTGCGAGCGTGTAGCCCATGGCCTCATTCGGCGTAAGGGCATAAACTAAAAACGGTATTGAAAGGCCTTCATAGATCGGTGCCTGGATGCCAGCCGCACCGAGTTGATGGAGCGGGTTCCATAGCGGGATATGACCTTCCCGCAACTCTCGCCTGAACTCCCGCCAGTTCGGCAGCCGATGATCCAACGCGTCGGAACGCTCTATGTTGACAAGTGGAGTGTCGATCCCGGCATTGTCCCATCCTGGATAAGCCAACATCAAATCCATCGGCGCCAGCGTTTGCCGAAAAGGATTAACGCCCACAATCCCCAGGACCAGAACGAAAAGAAGCACCATCGAAATGATGTGACGCAAGAACGGAATCCGGTCCGGCAAATGGGTGTCTTGCACGGATGTCGCCGTCATTTGCCTCGTCATGCACTTTTCCCTTTTCGGATAGCCAGCTCTACCAAGGCGACCAGGCAATCTCCAAGAACGGTGACAAGCCGGTTGCCGAGGGCAGCCGCGGTAGCCGATGGAGGGGGCAAACCTGCGGCAGTCAATCCCATGATCAGAACGGCCTCGCGCACGCCAAGCCCGCCAGGCGCCCCCGGAACGACAAAGCCAATGAGCCAGGCCGTGGCTCCTATGCCGATCAACTCAGCAACATGGCCTCCATCGCTTATGGCCCTCACAAGCGCGACGATCAGAAACCCGTTGCCCATGAAAAACAGCGCATAGAGGAAAAAGGCCTCTGCACATGTGATGAGCGCCCTGTTCCCAATGTCCGCCATCCTGAAGCGGAACAAAAGTCCCATCCCAAACACGATCGCCAAAAGACCGGCAGCGATCAATCCCACAGTCACGGTAGGGTTGCCGGGACCATACCGCGCATACGCAGCTTGGAAAATCGGCCACGCCATCAGCGCGCCCGACGCCCCGGCGGCGAGAACAATGATGGACAGCTCCCCCACCTGGGCAACGGCAAGCGCCCTGTTCGAGGCCCCGGCACCGCGGGCAAGGGCGAAGCGACCAACCATATGCATCACATTGCTCGGCAGGTATTTGTAAATCTGCGTCCTTCCAAAAATAGCCAGCGCACGACCCAATCCAAGCGACGGTCCGTCGACGAGAACCAGGAACCGATACCAGGCGATGCCGACCAGTTGCAGAATGGCGGCATAAGCGACAGCGCACCCCGCTATGGCGATCAAGAAGAGTGGGGAAACGAGCTGACGCTGCACATCGCCGAAGGAGCGATGGATCGCCAGCCCCACGAAGACCAGCGCCGCGAGGCTGACGGCCATCGCTCCAAGGCGAACCAAAGACTTTAGCCTGCTGCTTTTGGGTGGCTGTGCCGTCTGCATTGCCTCAGTCACAGCGGCAAAGAACCATGGTCCAAGGAAAGGGCTTGCTGACTTTCACGACCTTTAGCGTCTTGCTTAGAAGATCGATAAAAGACGCGGATGACCAGTGATTGATATGCCCTGGCGTGTTGCCAAACTGGGTTACATATTTTCCCCTGGCCACATTCAGGATCCGCCAGATCGGCTCTCGCGGCACGCTGACAAGGAGATACGGCTTGCCAAGCGACTTCAGGACCGAGAGCGCTTGTTGCGTATTTGGAACATGCTCCAGAACCTCACAGCATATTACCAATTCAGCGGAGTTCACCTGCGGTGTCAGTTCGAAAAGGGAGCGCGTTTCAAACAGCGGCGCTATCCCACGCTTGACGCATTGCTCGTTGGCCTGCGAAACACTGACGCCTTCCAGATCGCTGCCGCGGACATTCCACCCCCGATCATGAAGTCGAATCGACAGATTTCCTTCTCCGCAGCCGACCTCGTAGGAATTGCGAACGCCTGTCTCAGCCGTCAACGCATCGAAGCTGCTTAAAAAGCCATCCATCAAATATCGCGCAACCGGATTCCGGGTGTTGTACTTGTCATAGTAATTACCTGGAATGTTGTCGTAAGCGACCGGCGTATCATTCATCTTATATCGTTCCGCCTACACTTTCTTTCTTGATTTTGCTCTCAGCTGTAAACGAGCGGATCCTGGCCTTTGCACCATACTCTTGCTGCAATTGCCTGATCCTTATTTCTTCAAGCAGTTGCCTGTTGACCGCGATGAGCTCGGAAATGATGCCGCTCATCGCAAGAATGCCGGCAAGCGCGAGCAAGGCGCTGGACAGAACGAGTGACTGGATGTTGCCACTGCCTTCGCCTATCAAATAGTGGACAAGGAACCGGACAACCCCAATCAACCCCGGCGTGGCGACGATTGCCGCACATGTCGAGAAGAAGCGCAGCGGGCTGTAGACGACAAAAATCCTCACGACCGTTATCAACGAGCGCCGCACATAGCTCGGTATGCTCTTGACCAGTCGCGAGGGCCTGAGATCGCCGTTGACACGGATCGGCACCGAGGTGATCGGGATGTTCCTGCGCCCCGCCTGGATGATCGTTTCCAGCGTATAGGTATAGCGGTTGAAGACATTGAGCTGTATCGCCGCGTCGCGATGGATGGCCCGGAAACCGCTCGGGGCGTCAGGGACCGTCGTGCCACTGGCAAGCTTGACAACGAAGCTGCCAAGCTTCTGCAGAAATTTCTTGATCGGTGAAAAATGCTCTATCTCACTGATCGGCCTTGCGCCGATGACGATCTGAGCCTTTTTCTCCAGTATGGGCCTGACGAGATCGGGAATGCAGGAGGCATCGTACTGGTTGTCCGCATCGGTGTTGACGATGACGTCCGCGCCCAGTTTCAGCGCGGTTTCGATGCCGGTCATGAACGCTTTGGCAAGCCCCTGATTATGAGGCAGCGAGACCACGTGATCGACGCCGTTTTCCCGGGCAACCTCGACTGTTCGGTCGGTGGAGCCATCATCGATTACGAGCCATTCCACCGTGCTGAAACCCGCGACCTGACGCGGCAGATCGGCCAGCGTGACGGCGAGCGTCCCCTCCTCATTCAAGCATGGGATTTGAATAATAAGCTTTGACAATCCACCCTCTTCTTTCCGCAAGGCTGATCGGCTGCCGTCTTCCATACGGACCTAAAGAACTTTGCTTCCACGCGCTACCTGCTTTGGCAAAATAAGCTGTTTTTGCGGCTGTCAACAACGGCGCGAGAAGGCACCGGGCGGCGCCGAGTTCATGGCATTCAGGCGAATTCGCTCAGGGAGCCATCATGCATTGGTCACCAGCCGGACGACGGGGCGCCGACATTGACCGACATCTGTTCTGAGCTAGCCAGCGCGGGTGGCCGGCTTTGCCTTGCACCGGTTCGCGTCTCTCAGGACAGGACCCGACGCACCACCGCTTGCGTCGAAAGCCGCCAGTCCGGCGCAGACCAGCCGAAGGCGGAGGCGAACTTCGCGCTCGACAGCCGGGAATTGGCAGGGCGTCGCGCCTTGGTCGGGTAGTCAGCCGTCGTAATGTCGCGGACCCGCGCTGAAGGACCGCCAGACACGCGGCTGGTGTCGAGGATATGACGGGCAAAGCCGCTCCAGTTGGTCTCGCCCGTGCCGGCCAGATGATAGGTTCCGAACGCGGCGAAGTCCTTGTTGCGGTGCAGCGTTGCCGCGGCATGCAGGATCGCATCGGCGATATCCAGCGCTGAGGTGGGATTTCCCCACTGATCGGCCACCACCGCAATCTCGTCGCGGTCGGCCGCAAGCCGAAGCATGGTTTTGACGAAATTCTTGCCGAATGGACTGTAGACCCAGGCGGTGCGCAGGATCAGGTTGCGCGGATTGGCGGCGGCCACCGCCTGTTCGCCGGCGAGCTTGGAAGCGCCGTATACGCTGGCTGGCGCGGTTGCGTCGGTTTCGACATAGTCACCGGAAGCGCTGCCGTCGAAAACGTAGTCTGTCGAAAGGTGGATGACGGGAACGCCAAGCCGCGCCGCGGCTTGCGCCACCTTGCCGGCGCCGACGGCGTTCACCCTGAATGCCAGGTCGGGCTCATCCTCGGCCTGGTCCACGGCCGTGTAGGCGGCAGCCGACACGACGATGTCAGGCTTGGCCGCAGCAATGGCTTCGATCACGGTGTCGGGGTTTGCCAGGTCGAGCCGCGGGCGGCCAATGGCGATGACGTCTACACCGGCAAGCTGACCAGCCTCCAGAAGGCTCGACACAACCTGGCCTTCGCGTCCGGTGACAACGAGCCTCACGCGGCCCCCTTGCGGGCTTCGCCCAGTCTTTCGCCGGCATAGTTCTGCTCGCGGATCGGCCCCCACCACCATTTGTTGTCGAGGTACCAGTCCACGGTTCTGGCCAGGCCGCTGTCGAAATTCTCGTTGGGCGCCCAGCCGAGGTCCCGGCTTATCTTCGATGCGTCGATGGCATAGCGGCGGTCATGGCCGGGGCGGTCGGTGACGAAGGAAATCAGGTCGCGGTAGCTCTTGCCGCCGGCCCGGGGACGCCTGCTGTCGAGCAGGTCGCAGATCGTCTCGACGACGCTGAGGTTTGTCCGCTCCGAATTGCCGCCGACATTGTAGCTCTCACCCGGCGTGCCTTTGGTGGCAACCAGCTCCAGCGCGCGCGCATGGTCCTCGACGAACAGCCAGTCGCGCACATTGGCGCCGGCGCCATAGACCGGCAGCGGCTTTTCGTCGAGCGCGTTGAGGATGACGAGCGGGATCAGTTTTTCGGGAAAATGATAGGGGCCGTAATTGTTCGAACAGTTGGAGAGCACGACCGGCAGGCCGTAGGTCTCGTGCCAGGCGCGGACCAAATGGTCAGAGGCCGCCTTCGAGGCCGAATAGGGCGAGGACGGCGCGTAAGGCGTCTCCTCGACGAACATGCCGCCATCGAAAGGCAGGTCGCCGAACACTTCATCGGTCGACACGTGATGAAAGCGGAAGCGGCCTTTCCTGTCGTCGGCAAGGCCGCGCCAGTATTCGAGCGCCGCATTGAGGATGCGGTAGGTACCGACGATGTTGGTCTCGATGAAGGCGCCAGGTCCATCGATCGAGCGGTCGACATGGCTCTCGGCGGCAAGGTTCATGACGATGTCGATATCGTCACGGCGCATTATGTCGAGCACCGCTTTCTCGTCGCATATGTCGACCTGGGCGAACCGATAATTGTGCGCGTTCTCGATCTGCCGCAGCGAGGCCAGGTTGCCGGCATAGGTGAGCTTGTCGAGATTGGTCACCCTGTAGGCCGGATTGGCGCACAGATGCCGGCACACCGCCGAACCGATGAAGCCAGCACCGCCTGTCACCAGAAAATTCATGCCGCTATCCTCATGCCCATCAGGCAAACACTTCGGCCTCGGCGAGCACCGGCGCCTTGAGGTCCTTGTCCGAAAGCTGGAATCCGCCTGCCACTGAAGGCCATTCGATGCCGATGACGGGATCGTCGAAGCGAACAGACCGATCGTGCTCGGGCGAATAGGTGTCGGTAACCTTATAGAGAACCTCGGTGTCGGGCACGAGCGTCACAAAGCCATGGGCGAAGCCCTTCGGCACCAGGATCTGATTACCCTTTTCGGCCGAAATCTCGCAGGCAACCCACTTCCCGAAGGTTTTCGAACCACGGCGGATATCGACCGCGACGTCGAGAATACTGCCGCGAATGACACGCAGCAACTTGTCCTGGGCGCGCGGCTCGAGCTGGTAGTGAAGCCCTCGCAGGACGCCTGCCGTGGCGGAATAGGAATGGTTGTCCTGCACGAAAACCAAGTCGATGCCTGCCTGCGAAAACCGCTCGGCATTGTAGGTTTCCATGAAGAAGCCGCGTGCATCGCCATGTCGCTTGGGAACGATTTCCAGCACGCCATCGATGCCGAGGGACCTGATCTCCAACGCTTAGCCCTCCAACAGATCGGCGACGCGCCGCCGCAGGTAGGCGGCATATTCATTTTTGCCCAACCGGGTGGCGCGTTGCAGCACTTGCTCTGCCGTCAGCCAGCCCTGCTCGAAGGCGATCTCCTCAGGGCAAGCAACCTTGATGCCCTGCCGATGTTCGATCGTGCGCACGAAAGACGAGGCTTCGTGCAAACTGTCATGCGTGCCGGTGTCCAGCCAGGCATAGCCACGACCCAACCGGTGCACGTGCAGCTTGCCGCGCTCGAGATAGACATTATTGACCGCCGTGATCTCAAGCTCGCCACGCGCCGAGGGGCGGATCGTCGGGGCGATGTCGACCACCTCATTGTCGTAGAAATACAGACCGGTGACAGCCCAGTTCGACTTCGGCTTCTGCGGCTTTTCCTCAATCGTCAGCGCGGTTCCGGTCGCCTTCTCGAAAGACACGACACCATAGCGCTCGGGATCCTCGACATGGTAGGCGAACACCGACGCACCCGCTTCCCGCGCAGCGGCGGCGCGGCAAAGCTGCGACAGGCCGTCACCGAAATAGATGTTGTCGCCAAGAATCATCGAGACGCTGTCTTTGCCGATGAAATCCCGGCCGATAATGAAAGCTTCCGCAAGACCATTGGGCTGCGGCTGCTCGGCGTAGGAAAACGCCAGCCCGAACTCCGATCCGTCGCCGAGTAAATCACGAAAAGCCGGCAGATCACGCGGTGTCGAAACAATCAGAATCTCACGGATTCCCGCGAGCATCAGTACGCTCAGCGGATAATAAATCATCGGCTTGTCGTATATCGGAAGGATTTGCTTAGAGACTGCTAATGTCAGTGGATAAAGGCGCGTTCCACTGCCTCCAGCAAGGATAATTCCTTTCAAGAAGCTCTCCTTGACATGCCGAAGCCCCCCGGCTCTGGTCGACCGTGCTTAGGTTTCATTCAATGGCTTGTCAATGCGGCACGCGACACGGGAGAGGCCTGTTTCGCATGCCAGGACACGACCTTCAGCCACCCCTACCCAAAATACGCCTGGTACCACTCGACGAACCGCCCTACCCCGTCCGACACGGACGTGCCAGGGCGGTAGCCAACAGCCTCCTGCAGCGCGGAAGTGTCGGCGAAGGTGTCGGGCACGTCGCCGGCCTGCAGCGGCAAGAGCTCGATGACGGCCTTGCGACCAAGCGCGCTTTCCAACGCCTCGACATAAGCGGTCAGCTTCACCGGATTGTTGTTGCCGATGTTGAAGATTCGCCAGGGCGCGCTGCTCGTTGCCGGATCCGGATGGCCTGAATCCCAGGCGGGATTGCCAGCGGCAGGAACGTCGCTGGTCCGGATCACGCCTTGGGCGATGTCGTCGATATAGGTGAAGTCGCGCGTGTGGTTGCCATTGTTGAACAGCTTGATCGGATCACCGGCCAGGATGCTCCTGGTGAACAGGAACAGCGCCATGTCGGGACGCCCCCAGGGCCCGTACACGGTGAAGAAACGCAACCCCGTGGTCGGCAGCCCGAACAGATGGCTGTAGCTGTGCGCCATTAGTTCGTTGGCGCGCTTGGTCGCTGCGTAGAACTGCAGCGGATGATCGGCCGGGCGGTGCTCGGAAAACGGCATGTCGGTGTTGGCGCCGTAAACGCTCGAGGTGCTGGCATAGGTCAGGTGCGCTATGCCGCCATTGCGGCAGGCCTCCAGCATGTTGGTGAAGGCGACGATGTTGCTTTCGACATAGGCGCGTGGGTTTTCCAGGCTGTACCGCACCCCCGCCTGAGCGGCGAGATGGATCACGCGGTCGAAGTCATGATCGGCAAAGCAGCCATCCACGATTTGTCTGTCGGCAAGATTGCCGTGGATGAAATGATAGCCGGCATTGGCGCCTTGGCTGGCTTCGGCCAGCAGCCGCAGCCGCGCCTGCTTGATCCGCGGGTCATAGTAGTCGTTGACGCTGTCGATGCCGACAACGTCGTCGCCGCGCTCCAGGAGCCGCCTGGCGACATGATAGCCTATGAAGCCAGCGGCGCCTGTGACCAGAACCTTCATCGCAAGCGCCCACCCTCGGGAATGGATCCCTGACGCCTATGGCACGCCAACCTGCCCACAGACCTCAGGAGCGCTTCAGCAACGACCAGACGGCCGGCACAAGGCTTGCCGCCAGGGCAACCTTGATGAGGTCGCCGACGATGAACGGCGCGACGCCGAACTGCCAGGACTTTTCCGGGCCGATCAGCAGCGCCAGCCAGGCAAAGCCCATCGCCATCATCACCACTTCGGCTACCAGCATAGCGTTAAAAAGCTTGATCGGGTGGCGATCCCAGCCGCGATCCGCGGCCCAGCCGACAATCGCCGCCATGACGACAAAGCCCGCGAGATAGCCACCCGTCGGGCCGACCATGTAGGCAAGGCCAATGCCCTTCTCCGGTGTACCCTGGAAGACCGGGAACCCCATCGCGCCCTCCGCCATGTAGAGCAGCAACGTCGCGACGCCGAGGCGCAGGCCGAAGGCGGCGGCGATCAGCAAGACGGCGAGCGTCTGCATCGAGATGTCGACGGGCCCCAGCACAACCTTGGTCTTGGCCGACAAGGTCAGCAGCAGCGTTCCGGCGATCGCCAGGAAGAACTGTGTTGCCAGTCGCGCCGCGCCTTCCTGCGGCAAAGCCAGAGAAACAAGCGGGCGCATCGTCGTTGCAGTTGCCATGGTCTTCCCCAATCGATCTAGCGCGATCCGATAATCGCGGTCCTGCGTTTTCCTATATTGGCTTGCGTGCTATGCGGCAATCGGTTTTGCCGTTCCGGGAACAATGTGCCGACATGGCTCTCAAATTCGATACCAGCTTCGATCCGCACTACGGCCAAGGCGTGAACGTCGGCCCGGACGTGCAGCGCGTCACGGTCCGGAACCCCAGTCCCTTCACCTTTCATGGCACCAACAGCTATGTCGTTGGGCGCGACACGCTGGCGGTGATCGATCCCGGACCGGATGACGAGGCGCATCTTGAGACCTTGCTCGACGTGATCGCCGGCAGGCCGGTCAGCCATATCTTCGTCAGCCACACGCATCGCGACCATTCCCCGCTGGCGGCCCGACTGAAGGGGCACACCGGCGCTTTGGTGATGGCGGAAGGGCCCCACCGGCCGGCGAGGCCACTGCATATCGGCGAGACCAATGCCCTCGACGCCAGCGCCGACACCGCTTTCATACCCGACATCGCACTGCCGGACGGCGCGTTGGTCGCCGGCGACGGCTGGGCGATCCGTACGGTTCTGACCCCCGGCCACACCGCCAATCACGCGGTGTTCGCGCTGGAAGAAACCGGTATCCTGTTTTCGGCCGATCACGTCATGGCGTGGGCGACATCGATCGTCGCGCCGCCGGACGGGGCCATGGCCGATTACATGGCATCGCTGGACCGCCTGATCGAGCGCGACGACCGCCTGCTTCTGCCTGGACACGGCGGGCCGGTCACGAGGCCCCGCGCTTTCATGCGGGGATTGAAGACGCATCGCAAAATGCGCGAACGGGCCATATTGGAACGGGTCAGAGCCGGGGACCGGACGGTTCCCGACATGGTCAGGGCGATCTACAGGGATACAGATCCCCGGTTGCATGGCGCCGCAGGACTGTCGGTGCTTGCCCATCTCGAGGACCTGGTGGCGCGCGGCCTGGTATCGACGGATGCCGCCCCCGCCATCGACGGTATTTTCACGCCGTCGCGATAGGCCGGTCTGCCCGGTGCCCAACCCTCCTCGCACGCGCCGGTTCGGCGAGAAGTGCCTATTCGGCCGGAGCCGCTCCGACCTGGCCGGCGACTTCCTGATCCAGTTCCGCCAGGAAATCGGTGATGCGCGCGGCATTGTCGCCAAGGTCGTAGCGGCCGTAACGCGAAGCCGAGCGCATGTCGACGATCACGCTATCGCCATCGTCCGTCACGCGGATGGCCACATCGGCCGGCAGTCCGAGCACAAAGCCCTTGGCGACAGCGGTTATGGTCACGTCGCCTTGCCCGGCGAGGTCGGGATAGGGTTCGGAAAGATCCCAGTTGCGCCGGTCGAGCACGGTTTCGACGGCATTGACGACGGTCTCGAATGGCAGGTCGTAGCTGCGCGCGGTGACCAATGGATAGCTGTCGGTCTGCAGCCTCTGTTCGCCCGGCGTCGATGGGGACAGCACATTCATGTCCTTCGTCCGCTCGCTGACGTCGAGCGCGGGCGGCTCATCGAAATCGGTCGAAATGTCCCTGAGCGGCGGGTAGATCGTCGCCCAATAGGCGGCGACGCCATACGGGACCAGCACCAGCAGTGCCAGCAAGGCGCCGACGGTCAGGTCGCGCCCGCCGCGATCACCGAATTTCCATAGTCTCGAAAAAGCGAAGGCGGCGAACAGCAGCGCCAGCGCCGCCAGCAGCGCGACGATGCCCAGCACCCACAGGAACACCGGCGTTTCGACGAGATCGAAGCGGTAACCGACGACGTCGGTAAGCAAAAGCACAGCTGAAAATGCGGCCGTGCGCCGCGACCAGCCGGCAGCCTTCGACGTTCGCCGTTCGGGAATGCTAACCATGGTTCTCTGCGTTGCCCCAACCCGGACGGAGGTTTAGTGCCTTTTCGAGGCGGCTTGAAGCCGAAACACGCAACATCCCCTCAATCCGTCGGCAGGCGGTAGTCCCTGAACTGCTTTCGCAAGGTAGTCTTCTGGATCTTGCCGGTCGCGGTATGCGGTATTTCGCCGACGAAAGCGATGTCGTCGGGCATCCACCACTTGGCCACCCTGCCGTCCATGAAGCCGAGAATATCCGCCTTGGTCGGCTCCTTGCCCGGCTTGGCGACGACGACCAGCAGGGGTCGCTCGCCCCATTTCGAATGATGGACGCCGATGGCCGCCGCTTCCGCCACGTCCGGATGGCCGACAGCCAGATTCTCGAGGTCGATGGTCGAAATCCATTCGCCGCCGGACTTGATGACGTCCTTGGCGCGATCCGTGATCTGCATGTAGCCGCCGGCGTCGATGTGGGCGACATCTCCGGTATCGAACCAGCCGTCCTCATCGAATTGCTCCGCCCCGGCGCCACCATAATAGGCGCGAGCGACGGCCGGGCCGCGCACTTTCAGGCGGCCAAAGGTCTTGCCATCCCAGGGTTGCGCATTGTTCTCGTCATCGGTCACCTTCATTTCGACGCCGAAGGGCGGGTAGCCCTGCTTCTGCTTGACATCAAGCCGAGCCTCGCCTTGGAGAGCGGTATACTCCGGCTTCAAGGTGCACAGGGTGCCGAGCGGCGACATTTCAGTCATCCCCCAGGCATGGATGACCTCGACACCATAGTCGTCCTGGAACCTCGTCATGATCGCGCGCGGACAGGCAGAACCGCCGATGACGACCTTGTTCAGATAGGGAAGCTTCTTGCCGGTCTCCTCCAGATATTGCAGCAGCATCATCCAGACGGTCGGCACGGCGGCGCTGAAGGTTACCTTCTCGGTGTCGAGCAATTCATAGATCGAGGCGCCGTCCATCTTGCAGCCGGGCATGACCAGCTTGGCGCCGATCATCGGGCCGCTCTGGCCAAGACCCCAGGCATTGGCATGGAACATCGGCACAACCGGCAGGATCGTGTCGCGCGACGACAGGCCCATCGCGTCAGGCATGGCGGCGATCATGGCGTGGAGCACGTTCGAGCGGTGGCTGTAGACGACGCCCTTGGGATCGCCCGTGGTGCCCGATGTATAGCACATGCCGGCTGCGGTGCCTTCGTCGAAAGTCTTCCAGGCGAAGTCGCCATCGACCTGGTCAAGCCAGTCCTCATAGGCGACGGCATTGGGCAAGGTCGTCTGCGGCATGTGCGCCTTGTCGGTCAGCACGATCACCTTTTTCAGCGATTTGACGGCGCCGGCGATCTTCTCCAGCAGCGGTATGAAGGTGAGGTCGACGAAGACGGCCTTGTCCTCGGCATGGTTCATGATCCAGACGATCTGCTCGGGAAACAGGCGCGGATTGAGCGTGTGATAGATCGCGCCGACCCCCATGATGCCGTACCAGGCCTCGAGGTGGCGCGCCGTGTTCCAGGCCAGCGTGGCGATGCGGTCGCCCAAGCCAAAGCCGTCCCGCTCCAGCCGCTGGGCGACCTTGAGCGAACGACGATGGATGTCGGCATAGGTGGTGCGCTCGATCGGCCCCTCGATCGAGCGCGACACGATCTCGCGCACCCCATGCTGCCGTTCGGCGTTGTCGATGAGCTTGTGGCACAGCAGCGGCCATTCCTGCATCAGCCCCAGCATCCGGTTCCTCCTCCCTTGCGCATTTTTGCGCCTTAGCTTTTGCGCATTGTGAAGCGAACCGACGGATTGTCCAGTCACCCGCTCGCGCGGGACACGAATTTCAGGGCCCGTGCCGCAACGGCAAGCAGTTGAATTTTGACGTCTTTTGGATTTTGAACTGCTGGGCATTCATGCCGGCGCGATGGCATGAGGGTCAAAAACACCGCAGCCGCGACGGTGTCGTATCCCACGAAATGACCGGGAAATCCGCCACAATCCGGCCATCGTCGCCGTTAAGCTTCGTTAACGGGTAAAGGGGGCGATTGGCGACTGAAAGAGGTTCGCATGGACACGCAGCTCGACGACAAAGCCCTTGAGATCACACTTGCCGAAAGCCTGGCCGATCTGGTGCCGGACGAAAAGACCGTTTCCGAAGACGAATTTGTTGAAGTTGTCGGCGGCGCGCTCGAAGCGGTCGGCGGCACGCTGCTGTTCAAGATGTGCGTCCAGAACGAAGGGGAAGGCCAGCACGTCGCGGCCGCATCCGTCGGCGCTGGAGGCAATCGCCAGTTCCTGCTGCTCACCTTGCCGACCGGCGGCGGCTCGCTGAAAGTCGAGACCGTTTCCAGAAGCAGCAACCCGGTTGCGGGCATCGCGGCCGCCTATGCCGGACTGATGGACGCATTCAAGACCGCCGCGTGAGCCTCGGCTGACGCTCGAAAGCCCTGTCGCGCCACGCCTCGGCGATTGGCGCGCCTGTTTTCGTGATCCGAACCCACCTTGCGCAACAGCCGAGCCCGCCACACCTTAAGGGGCCACGCAAGGAGAACCAGCATGGACCAGATCGCCAACCCGGCACCCGGCTTCCAGCGCAACCCCGACAAGATCATCACCATCGAACCCTACGTCGGCACAGTCACGGTGCGCGCCGGCGATACGGTCATCGCGTTGTCCACGAGGGCCAAGGTGCTGAGCGAAGCGCCCTATCCGGCCGTCTTCTACATTCCGTTCGCCGACATCGATTTCGACAGGCTGAGAGGCACCGAACACTCGACCCATTGCCCCTACAAGGGCGATGCCACCTATTGGAGCGTGCTGCCTGCCGGCGAAACCGGTCAGAATGCGATGTGGGCCTATGAGCGGCCTTTCGACGAAATGACCGAAATCCGCGACCACGGTGCGTTCTACGCCAGCAAGGTCACGATCGAAGCCACGCCCGGTTAAGCAGCAGTGGACGTCTTGCTGAATTAGTCCGTGGTGCCGTGATTGCCCGTGCCGTCGGCGTCGTCGAGGCGCACGAACGTCATGCCTTTGGCTTTCAGCGCCAGCAGGCCTTGCACCACGCCCTCCCCGGCGGCGTGGGTCGGCTGGTTGATGTGTGAGATGATGACGTCACCGTCCTTTGCAGCAGCGATGCGCCTGGCGGTTTCCTTGGCGCCGAGCAGCGAACCGCCGTCACCATTGATCGAGAAGCCGGCAATCTTGAAGCCGAGCTTGCGGATCATCGCGATCGCCGAGGGGCTGTATTCGGCGGTTGCGCCGCGGAACCATTTGGGCGCGGGCTGACCGGTCCTGGCAAGCGCCGCGGCCCCTGACTCGACTTCGGCCAGCACAGCATCCGGGCTGCCGGCACTCTTTATGC
>NZ_PNOT02000349.1 GCF_002879535.1 Mesorhizobium intechi | reverse complement strand
GCATGCGCAAGGCCGACTGGTCGCGCCGTCTGGTGCAGGAGAACCGGCTCACTGTCGACGACCTGATCTGGCCGATCTTCGTCGTCGAGGGCAAGGATGTGCGCGAGCCGATCGCTGCCATGCCCGGCGTCTTCCGCCTGTCGGTCAACCTTGCCGTCAAGGAGGCCGAACGCGCGGCCAAGCTCGGCATTCCGGCACTCGCCACCTTCCCCAATGTCGAACTGGCCTTGCGCGACCAGACCGGCTCGCACATCCTCGACCCGGAAAACGTCATCAACCGCGCCACCCGCGCGATCAAGGACGCGGTGCCCGGGATCGGCATCATCACCGACGCGGCGCTCGACCCGTTCACCAGCCACGGCCATGACGGCATCCTGCGCGACGGCATCATCGTCAACGACGAAACGGTCGAACAGGTCGCGGCGGCGGCGGTCATCCAGGCAGCCGCGGGCGCCGACATCATCGCGCCATCCGACATGATGGACGGCCGGATCGGCGCCATCCGCGACGCGCTCGACGCCAACGGCTTTCAGGACGTGGCGATCATGTCCTATGCGACGAAGTTCGCCTCAGCCTTCTACGGCCCCTATCGCGAGGCGGTCGGCACCGCCGGCCTGCTCAAGGGCGACAAGAAGACGTACTACATCGACCACGCCAATTCGGACGAGGCGGTGCGCGAGGCCGAGCAGGACATCGCCGAGGGCGCGGACATGCTGATGGTCAAGCCCGGCCTGCCCTATCTCGACATCATCCGCCGGCTGAAGGACGAATTCCAGATGCCGACCTTCGCCTACCAGGTGTCGGGCGAATATTCGATGATCAAGGCGGCGGGCGCCAATGGCTGGATCGACGGCGAGAAGGCGATGCTGGAATCGCTGCTCGCCTTCAAGCGCGCCGGCTGCGACGGCATCTTGACCTATTTCGCGCCCGAAGTGGCGGAAATGCTGAAGGGATAGACCCGGCCTCCCTTGGCAGCGCCCGCCTGAAGCATGAGGACGGCGCCTAGAAATCACGGCCGAATGAGCGGAACTCACGGCCGAATGAAATGATGGGGGCGGCCGTTCCGGCGGCCGTCGGTTGTCATTCGAACCGATCGTCACGAACAACACAGACCTCGCCTAGCCGCGAGGTCTGGAAACCTGCCTTTTCGCCTTGGAAAAAGCGCTTGCAATACGCAATCAGTTTGCTACATAGCAACTGCTTGCAAATTACTACTGGTTATCGAGGAGACTTTCATGTCCATGCTGCGCGTCAACGCATTCACCGTATCGCTCGACGGCTATGGCGCCGGTCCCGATCAGGATCTGCAAAATCCGCTCGGCATCGGCGGGGAATCCTTGCACAAGTGGTTTGTCAACACCCGCACCTTCCGTAAGATGGTACTCGGGCAAGACGGCGGCAGCACCGATATCAACGAGGGGTTCGCGGCGCGCAGTTTCGAAAATGTCGGCGCCTGGATCCTCGGCCGCAACATGTTCGGGCCGATCCGCGGCGAATGGCCTGACGATAGCTGGAAAGGCTGGTGGGGCAACAACCCTCCCTACCATGTGCCGGTTTTCGTGCTGACGCACCACGCGCGGGCACCCATCACGATGGAAGGCGGTACGACCTTTTATTTTGTGACGGACGGCATCCATTCGGCGCTCGAGCAGGCGAAGGCGGCAGCCGGCGACAAGGATGTGCGGATCGGTGGCGGCGTCGCCACCATCCGGCAATATCTGCAGGAGAGTTTGATCGATCAGATGCATCTGGCGATTTCGCCGGTGCTGCTTGGCAAGGGCGAGCACCTCTTCGCTGGCCTGGACATGTTGAGGCTTGGCTATCAATGCACCGAGCAGGTCGCGACGGCGCTTGCCACGCATGTGGTGATCAAGCGGGGTTAGCCTATTTCTCCCCGTTTTTACGGGGAGAAATGCCCGGCAGGGCGGGCAGCGCTGACGTTTGGAGATTTGCGGCAAGCCACCAATGCAGCGAATTGGAGCGTGCCAACCGCGCTGCCGCCCCATTCGCCGTTCGGGCACCTCCTCCCCGTGAAACAGGGAGACGGAAGAACCCCTCAATACTTCTCTGGAACGTACAGTTCGCGCGGCAGCGTCTGGCGCTCGTATTCGGGATTGAACACGCGCTCCGGCAGCGTGATCTCCTCGTGGGGCACGTCTTCATACGGCATCTGCTTGAGCAGATGATCAATGCAGTTCAGCCGCGCCCGCTTCTTGTCATTGCCCTCGACGATGAACCAGGGCGCCTCGGGAATGTTGGTGCGGGCGAATGTCTCTTCCTTGGCCTTGGTGTACTGCTCCCAGCGCACGCGCGACTGCAGATCCATCGGCGACAGTTTCCACTGCTTCATCGGGTCATGGATGCGCATCAGGAAGCGCATCTGCTGCTCTTCGTCGGTGATCGAGAACCAGTATTTGACCACGGTGATGCCGGAGCGCACCAGCATGCGCTCGAACTCGGGGACGTCGCGGAAAAATTCCTCGACCTGACCGGCATCGGCAAAGCCCATCACCCGCTCGACACCGGAGCGGTTGTACCAGGAACGGTCGAACAGCACGATCTCGCCGCCCGCCGGCAGATGCGGAACATAGCGCTGGAAGTACCATTGCGACTTCTCGCGTTCGGTCGGCGCGGGCAGCGCCACGACACGGCAGATGCGCGGGTTGAGCCGCTGAGTAATGCGCTTGATAACGCCGCCCTTGCCGGCGGAATCACGGCCCTCGAAAATCACCACCAGCTTCTTCTTATGATAGGCGACCCAGGACTGCAGCTTGATCAATTCGGACTGCAGGGTGATCAGGTCGCGAAAATATTGCATGCGGTCGATCGAAGGCGGATGCGCGTCCTTGTAGATCTTGGCGATCTCCAACGACAGCGCCGGCTCCGACATTTCGAGCTCATAGTCTTCGTCGAGCGTGTCGGCGAGCTCGGCTTCGAGCCAGTCCTTGGCGGGAGAATTCTGTTTTAGCTCAGTCATTTGCACTGCTCCGCTTGCAAGCCCTGTCGGTTCCCATGCCGCGCCCCAAATTGCTGGCGCGGCCGCCTGGCGGGGAAACACCTGAGCCGACTTCAATATAGACCGGCAGTGACGGTTTTATTGCAGCCGGACGCTATAGCGGCGGCCATGTTCAATCGATCCGTCGCCATGGCATGGCGACAAGCCAGCCGAATTGTCCTACAAATCCACGGTCGCATTCCGGGCTGCCCTTGGGCCCCGCCCCCTTTCAACGCAATCGCGAGGACTGACATGGAATACCGCACCCTTGGCCGTTCCGGCCTCAAGGTTTCGACGCTGACCTTGGGCACCATGACCTTCGGCGGCACCGGGCCTTTCGCCGCGGTGGGCAACAGCGATCTTGGCGAAGCCAAGCGCATGATCGACATGTGCATCGATGCCGGCATCAATCTTATCGACACCGCCAATGTCTACTCCAACGGCCTGTCGGAGGAGATCATCGGCGAGGCACTCGGCGGCAAGCGCAGGAACGACGTGCTGATCGCCTCCAAGGCGCGCATGCGGATCGGCAGTGGACCGAACGACGAAGGCCTGTCGCGCCACCACCTGATCCGCGAATGCGAGACGAGCCTGAAGCGGCTGAAGACCGACGTCATCGACATCTACTTCGTCCACCAGTGGGACGGGCTTACCCCGGTCGAGGAAACCGTCGCGGCGCTCGACACTTTGGTCAACCAGGGCAAGGTGCGCTATATCGGCTGCTCCAACTGGTCCGGCTGGCAGGTGATGAAGGCGCTATCCATCAGCGACAGCCGTCACCAGCATCGCTTCGTCACCCAGCAAATCCACTACACGCTGGAGGCGCGCGAGGCGGAATATGAATTGCTGCCGATCTCGGTCGACCAGGGGCTGGGCGTGCTGGTCTGGAGCCCGCTCGCCGGCGGCCTGCTGTCCGGCAAATACCACCGCGACAGCCCGACCGCACGGCAACTCGCCGGCTGGTCCGAGCCGCCGATCCGTGACGAGGACCGGCTCTGGCGGATCGTCGACGTGCTGGTCGAGATCGGCAAGGCTCGCGGCGTATCGGCCGCACAGGTGGCACTGGCCTGGCTGCTCGGCCGGCCCGCCGTCTCCTCGCTGGTGATCGGCGCCCGCAACGATGCCCAGCTCAAGGACAATCTCGCGGCCGCAAGCCTGGCGCTCAGCCCTGAGGAACGCCAGCGCCTCGACGCGGTCAGCCGGCCGCCGGTGCTCTATCCCTATTGGCACCAGCAGTTGACGGCTAAGGATCGCTTCGGCCCGGCCGACATGGTTCTCGACCGCAGCGTCATCTGACCATCAGGCGGAGGCGCACTAGCTCTCGATGAAGCGCCAGAGTTCGGGATCGGGTTCGATCTGGCCGCTGAGCGCGAAATATTTGTAGAGCACGAGCAGGGAGATCGCCTGCTCGTCCCGCTCATTGGAGAATTTCCGGCAATAGGCATTGGCGGCGGCAATGATGCGCTCGGCCTCTGCCGGATGCCGTTCGAAATAGCGCACCTTTTCGCCGAGATCGGCGAAATCCGGATCGAGCGGCACGTAGTGGACATTGGCCTCGAGCTGTCGCTCCGCGAACCATGTCTCGTATGTCGGCCGCGGCATCAGGCAAAGCGACTTCGAGTTCAGGATCCATTTGAGGTTGGTAGCCACGTCATTGCCCTCGAGCGAGACGATGTAGCGATAGCGCTGGTGCTGGCTGATGCTGAGAAAGGGCTTGGCGTATTCGGCCGGTGCGTTCGGCTTGTGCGAGCCGGCATCGCAGAATGGCAGGTCCCGCACCGCTTGCAGAAACCGTGTCCTGATCGGATTGTTGAGATCGCCGCGCCAGACCACCATAGGCAACTTGTCGGCGAACGAGATGGTGTCGGCCGGCATCTGGAAGTGACGGAATTTGTCGAGCTTCATGATGACCGCGTTCTCGTCGTCATCACGAATCGGCCTATCCTTGACGATCGTCGGTACCTTCGGCACATCCCTGACGTCGCCGAATTCGACGTCGATGAGCAATCCGGGATCAAAATAGCGGGCGAATTCCTTCAGGTCGTAATAGTACATGGTCGGCGTGAAGGGCAGTTTGCTGATGCGCACCGCATTGGCGCTTGGCGCGAAACCGTCCCGCAGCTTGTTGTAGTAATTCAGCCGCCGCCGCGCCGCCTCGTCGGAAAGCGTGGCCTGTTCGAGGCGAGCAGTGAGCCTGCGGCGGAACAGGGCTTGTGGAACGACATCGCGCACGACGTTTCGCGCATAGTAGAAAACCCGTGCCGACGTCCGTGCAATTGTGGCCATGATTCACTTGGTCAAAACAACGGGCTGCTCTCAAATACGCTGGCGCCCCGCGTTTCCTACATCATTATGGCGCCTATCTGGCAAGCCCCTCGATCTCCGGGGCCCGCGCCCGCGCACTGTCGTTTCAGCTGTTGTGTTTGACGGCTAATGCTCCTAGGCAAGGTCGGAGCCGCAAGGCAGGTCAAAAGGAGCCGATATGGCGCGAGCACCAAACTACGATCAGGAACGCAAGGAACGCGACCGGCAGAAAGCGGCGAAGAAAGCCGAAAAGCTGGCGGCCAAGGTTGCCGCGCGCGAACGTTCCAAGCCCGAGGCAGAGATCGAAAACGAAACGCCGGAATGACGGCAAAAGGCCCGCATATGCGGGCCTTGCGTCAATCCAGGCTGTGGCCCTGCGTCAGGCAGGAGCCTTGTCGCTGACAAAAACGTCAACTTCACGCGCCGCGGCGATAAAGGCGCGCCGCGCGTTCATGGCCGGCTTGTCGCCGGCCAGCGCGTCGTGGCAGGCCTGCAGCGCCGCGCGATGCTTGGGGCTGCGCTTGCCTGGCCAGCTGTTGAGGAGATATTCGGATGCCTCGCGGGCCGTTCGCAAGAGCTGAGTGCTTCCCGCCGTGACGGACTTGACGGTCACTGGTGTCTCAAATCGGTTGTTTTCCATCGCCGCTCTTACGCCATCGGCGTCCGTGAAGCGAGGCCGAAAGTGCGCTTGGCGTGAGGCGTCGCCTGTTTTTGCCGGCAAGCACCCTGTTCCGTGTCAGTGCTACGCGGCCACGACGGCAAATCCCCTGGCACGAAGGCCGCGTCTGTCGTTGGCCAGCGACGTCACCAGCCGGTCGCGGCTGCCGACGATGTGCGCAGAAAGCAGGCGGGCCGCCTCGTCGGCATCGCCAAGGCGTGCCGCGGCCAGAATGGCGCGGTGTTCGGCCCAGGCGCGACCAAGGGCCGCTTCGTCACGCACTTCCAGCCAGCGGGCGCGCGACAGGCGCGTCATGGCATCGCGCACCGCCCTGAACAGAAATTCGTTGCCCGACAGGCGCGCCAGCTCGATGTGAAAATCCATACCGACACGATGCCACTCCTCGCGCGGCGTATTGTCGTCGCAGGAATCGAGCATCGCCTCGATCACGTCGATGGCGCTGCGCTCGGCATGCAGGCATGTCAGCCGCACAGCCGCGACCTCGACCGCTTCGCGATAGACCGCAATCTGCTCGAGCTCGGCAAGGTTGATGGGCGATACCGTCCAGCCGCGGCCATCCCTGCCCACCAGCCCCTCGGTTTCCAGCCGAAGGAGTGCTGCCCTGACCGGTGTGCGCGAGGCGCCGAAGCGGCCTTCGATCCAGCGCTCGGTCAATTTCTCGCCTGGGCCGATCTCGAGCCCCAGGATCATCTCGCGCAACTGCCGTTCGACATTCTGCATCTGCGACATAGCGCTTCCTTGTTGCCGCATTGACAGCAGCCGGGCTGGGGTTCATGACGGATACCAGTTTGGTATCCCAAAATGGTATCCGCAACAAGCGCTGATATCGGGCAGGCAGGACATGACACAGGAAGACACGCAACAGAGCGGCTACAACATCCACTGGCGGCGCAATCTCGCGGTGTGTTTCGCGGGCTCGTTCAGCACGCTTGTCGCCATGACCCTGCTGTTGCCCTTCCTGCCGCTTTATGTCGAACAGCTCGGCGCGCGGGGCCATGTCGCCATCGTGCAATGGTCCGGCATCGCCTATGGCGCCACCTTCTTCGCCGCTGCCTTGGTCGCGCCACTGTGGGGACGGCTGGGCGACCGCTACGGCCGCAAGGTGATGCTGGTGCGCGCCAGCTTCGGCATGGCGATCTGCATGTCGCTGACAGGCATGGTCGAGACGGTCTGGCAACTGGTGCTGCTGCGCCTGCTGATCGGCTTTGCCGGCGGCTATTCCTCGGGGTCGACCATATTGGTGGCCATGCAGACGCCAAAGGACCGTTCCGGTTGGGCGCTGGGCGTCCTGTCGGCGGGGATAACGGCGGGCTCACTGGTCGGCCCCCTGCTTGGCGGGGCGCTGCCACCTGTGATCGGCATCCGCGCCACCTTCCTACTGTCCGGCGGCGTCATCTTCCTTGCCTTCCTGGCCACGACTTTCCTCATCAAGGAGACACCTCGCCCGAAGCCGGCAAAAGCGGAATGGGGCGCCAAGCCGAAAAGCGGCTGGTCACGGATTCCGGACAAGCGCCCGGTCGTGGCCATGCTGATAACCGGCATGCTGCTGGCCTTCGCCAACATGTCCATCGAGCCGATCATCACCGTCTATGTGCAGCAGCTCATCGAGGATCCGGCCAGGGTGACGATGGTCGCCGGCGTCGTGATGTCGGCGGCGGCGCTGGGCACCATCCTGTCAGCGTCCTGGCTCGGCAAGCTCGCCGACCGCGTAGGTCACTGGAACGTTGTCGTCGGGGCGCTGGCCGTCTCGGCCCTGCTGCTGATACCGCAAGCCTTCGTCACCGATGGCTGGCAACTGATCGGCCTGCGCTTCCTGATGGGCTTGGCGCTCGGCGGCTTGCTGCCCTGCATCACCAGCGTCATCCGCCACAACATCCCGGACGGCGTCGGCGGCAATGTGCTTGGCCTGGCGATCTCGGCGCAGTATGTCGGGCAGGTCGCGGGACCATTGACCGGCGGCTTCGTCGGCGGTCATTTCGGCATGCGGGCGGTGTTTCTCGGCACATCGGCGCTGATGGCGGGCGGCGCCGTCTACAACTGGATTGTCCAGTCGCGGCGCATACGGCATATGGCGCTGGAAGCAAGTGAGTCCTGAGAGCGTCAGAGGAGCTGGCCGACATGAATTCCGCCGAACCAAGCGCCAGCCGTCTCCTCGTGTTTGCCGGCGGTCTCGCCGGCGCGGCGGGCGTGGCGCTGTCGGCAGCGGCCGCGCACCGCGGCGGCGCCTTCACCGGCACGGCCGCGTCATTCCTCTTGATGCACGCGCCGG
>NZ_PNOT02000319.1 GCF_002879535.1 Mesorhizobium intechi | reverse complement strand
CCGCCGCTGACCTCGGTCGACATGAACCTGGTCGCCCTCGGGCGCGAGGCCGGGCTCACCCTGCTTTCCCTGGTCGGCGGTCAGCCCGCCGCGCCGGGCATTCGAAAACTGCCGTGCCGGCTGGTGGTGCGTCAGTCCTGTGGCCGCCCACCGGGCGGCTGAAAACGCAGCGCCGCGCGACCGGTGCCAAGCCGCGCACCGCGGCCGATCCTTGGAGGAGGAGAACATGAGGAACGTGATTGCCAAACTGGCCCTGGCCGCTGCCGTGCTGGGCAGTGGTCTCGGCGCTGCCGCCGCCGACACCGCCAACATCTGGGTGCGCGCCGACGGTTCGAATTTCATGCCGCGCATCGTCGACGCCTACAACAAGGCGCATAAGGACCAGATCAAGCTCGACATCATCCCCAATGCCGAGATCATCCCGAAATATGGCGCCGCCGCCGCCGGCGGCACGGCGCCTGACGCGCTGTCGCTCGACCTGATCTACACGCCCTCCTTCGCCGCCGCCGGCCAATTGGAGGACATCACCGACTGGGCCAAGTCCCTCCCCTATTTCGCCAGCCTGTCGCCGGCGCATGTCAAGACGGGGACCTACAAGGACCACATTTACGGCCTCCCCTTCTCGGCCGACGCCTCGGTGCTGATCTGGAACAAGAAGCTGTTCAAGCAGGCCGGCCTCGACCCTGAAAAAGGTCCCGCCAACTGGGCCGAGATCGCCGCCGACGCCGAGAAGGTCAACGCGCTTGGCGGCAACATCAAGGGTTTCTACTTCTCCGGCAATTGCGGCGGCTGCAACATCTTCACCTTCACCCCGCTGATCTGGGCCTCGGGCGGCGACATCCTCAGCGAAGACGGCTCCAAGGCGACGCTGGACAGCCCGCAATTGCGCGGCGCCATCGATCTCTACCGCTCCATGGTCAAGAAGGATCTGGTGCCGGCCGGCGCGCAGACCGATACCGGCGCCAACTTCTTTGCCGCCTTCGCCGCCGGCAATATCGGCATCTCGCCCTCCGGCGCCTTCGCCATCGGCGCGCTCAACACCCAGTATCCCAATGTCGATTACGGTGTCACCTTCCTGCCGGGCAAGGATGGCGGCTGGTCGTCCTTCGCCGGCGGCGACAATTTCGTCGTCACCAAGGGCACCAAGAAGCTCGCCGTGGTGAAGGAGTTCCTCGACTTCGCCTATTCGCTGGAAGGCCAGACCATCCTCGCCAAATATGGCAGCCTGCCGGTGCGCGGCGACATCGCCAAGGATGCGCTGAAGGATCTCGATCCGCGCTACCAGATCGCCGCCGAAGCCATGGCCAAGGGCAGGACGCCCTATTCGGTGGTGTTCAACGATCTGATCAACTCCGCCAATGGCCCGTGGACGCAGATGATCAACGAGGTCTTCTTCGGCGACGATGTCGATGGCGCCATCGCCAACGCGCAGGAGACCATGCAGTCGATCATCGACCAGGCGCCGCAGAAGTAGCGGCCGCCTGCCGGCCGCCCGCCTGTCTCCCTGGGCGGGCGGCCGGCAATCTTGCATCGCCAACGGCAGGGCTATCGCGTTGAGAAAGCATCCACACACTTGGCTCGCCGGCCGAACCGCAGTGGCCAGTTTGAGGCGCCGGCACGCGGGCTCTCCGTTCTCCCCTTGCGGGAGAAGGTGGCCTCGCGAAACGAGGTCTCATGAGCGGTGCTGCAGCTTGGCGACAAGTTCGAAATCACCGCGGCCTCGTTCCTTGGCGTACCCCTCGTCCGTCTCGGCGCCACGCGCCGATCCACCTTCTCGCAAAAGGCGAGAAGGAAAAGTAGGCGCCCTGTCATGACCACCATCATCGCCAGCACCACCGCCCCGCCCAGAGCCCGAAAACGCGTCGGCGCCGGGCGGCGGCAATGGATCGGCCTCATCTATGTCGCGCCGGCGGTGGCGCTGGTCCTGGTGTTCTTCGTCATCCCGCTCGGCATGACGGCGTGGATGTCGCTGCACAACTGGCCGCTGATGGGCGAGCACGCCTTCATCGGCCTCGACAATTACTGGGCGATCCTGCGCGACACCAGGTTCTGGAACGCGCTCAAATTCACCGGCTACTACACGGTGATCGTCACCATTGCGATCTTTGCCATCGCCTTTCCCTTGGCGATCTTCATCGAAAAACCGCGGCCGCTGACCAACCTCTACCGCACCTTCTTCTTCATGCCGGCGGTGGTCGGCTTCGCCTCGGCGAGCCTGCTCTGGTCATGGCTGCTCAACGTCGATTCCGGCCTGTTCAGTCCGGCCGCCTACGACCTCGGCCTGATCGACAAGAAGTTCAACCTGCTCGCCACCTTCCAGCCAGCCTTCTGGTCGATCATCGCCATGGTGGTGTGGAAGGTGGCAGGCTTCACCATGATCATCCTGATGACCGGCCTGCAATCGATCCCGCAGGATCTGCAGGAGGCCGCCGTCATCGACGGCGCCGGGCCGTTCGCGCGCTTCCGGGCGATCACGCTGCCGCTGATGCGCCGCACGCTGGCGCTGGCGCTGATCCTGTCGGTCGCGGGCTCGATCCTCGCCTTCGACCAGTTCTACATCATCCTGCGCGGCGGCCCGCGCAACCAGACGCTGACGGCGGTCTACTGGATCTTCAACCAGTCCTTCGTGTCGTTCAAGCTGGGCTATGGCGCGGCACTCTCCATGGTGCTCCTGGTCATCCTGGTGGCGCTCAGCCTCATCCAGCTCTGGCTGTTGCGCAAGCCCGAGGGGCTCGACTGATGGCGCAGGCAATATCAGCCAGGGGCAAGTTCGCCGCCCGCCTCGCCAGGCACTCCACCGGCATCATCGCCTCGGTGTTGTTCGTCGCGCCGATCGTGTGGACGGCGCTGTCGGCCTTCAAGCCGGCGGCCGAAGCGCGCCTGCCGCCGCTGCCGCCATGGCCGACCACGGGCTTCTCGCTGGAAAACTATGCCACGCTCAACTCCTTCGGCGACGGGCTGTGGGCCTCGGCGCAGAACAGCATCTATGTCTCCGTCATGACCGTCCTGCTGTCGGTCGTCGTCAGCGTGCTGGCCGGCTACGGCTTTTCGCGCTTCCGCTTTCCGTTCAAGGACCTGTTCTTCGTCCTCATCCTGTCGACGATCATGATCCCGTTCCAGTCGATCCTGACGCCGATCTTCCTGGTGCTGACCAAGCTTGGCCTGCACAACACGCTGACCGGCCTGGTCGGCGTCTATGTGACGCTGCAATTGCCGTTCTCGATCTTCATGATGCGCAACGCCTTCGACGCGGTGCCGCGCGAGATCGAGGAAGCCGCGCGCATGGACGGCGCAGGCAACGCCACCATGCTTTTGAGGGTGATGCTGCCGCTGGTCTGGCCGGGCGTCGTCACCATCGCGCTGTTCGCCTTCCTTGGCGCCTGGAACGAATTCCTCGCCGCCCTGGTGTTGATGACCGACCAGTCCAAGTTCACGTTGCCGGTGATGATGACGGCGCTGCAGTCGGGCCGCTTCGGCGCCATCGACTGGGGCGCCGTGCAGGCGGGCGTCACCGTGATGATGGTGCCGTGCCTCATCCTGTTCCTGGCTTTGCAACGCTTCTACATCCGCGGCCTGATGGCCGGGGCCGTCAAATAGCAGACTGAATGGAGTGAGTTCATGACCGCATCGCCATCCCTCCGCCCTGCCACGAAGAAGAAGCCGAAACTCGCCTTCCGGCCGCTGCCGGTGCCGCAGGTCGATGTGCAAGGCTTCTGGGGCGACCGCGCCGACGCGGTGGCGACCCGCACCGCCGACATCCTCTACGATCGCTGCGTCGAGGCGCGCATGCTGGAGCAGATCGATCCGGACCGCCCCTCGCCCGGCATCGTCATCCCCTTCCACTCGCCCTCGCCCGATGAAGCGGACCGCCAGGGCGCCGAATTCACCGGCTCGACGGTGACGACGCAGATGTTCTGGGATTCCGATCTCGGCAAGACGATCGAGACCGCCGCCTATTCGCTCTACCGGCGCAAGAACCCGGGGCTGGAGAAGAAGATCGACGCCGTCATCGACATGTACGGCAGGCTGCAGCAGGAGGACGGCTATCTCTCCAGCTGGTACCAGCGCATCCAGCCTGGCAAGCGCTGGACAAACCTGCGCGACTGCCACGAGCTCTATTGCGCCGGCCACCTGATCGAGGGCGCGGTCGCCTACTACCAGGCGACCGGCAAGCGCAAGCTGCTCGACATCATGTGCCGCTATGCCGACCACATTGCCTCTGTGCTGGGACCCGAGCCCGGCAAGAAGAAGGGCTATTGCGGCCACGAGGAGATCGAACTGGCGCTGGTCAAGCTGGCACGGGTGACGGGCGAGCGGAAATACATGGATCTGGCGAAGTACTTCATCGACCAGCGTGGCGTCGAGCCGCATTATTTCGACGAGGAGGCGCGCGCCCGTGGCGCCGACCCCAGGGCCTATCATTTCAAGACCTATGAATACAGCCAGTCGCACCGGCCGGTGCGCGAGCAGGACAAGGTCGTCGGCCACGCTGTGCGGGCCATGTACCTCTATTCCGGCATGGCCGACATCGCCACCGAATATGGCGACGACAGCCTGCGTGTCGCGCTCGACCGGCTGTGGGACGACCTCACCACGAAAAACCTCTACATCACCGGCGGGCTCGGCCCGTCGGCGCACAATGAGGGCTTCACCAGCGACTACGACCTGCCCAATGAGAGCGCCTATGCCGAGACCTGCGCTGCCGTAGGCCTGGTTTTCTGGGCAAGCCGCATGCTCGGCATGGGGCCGAACGCCCGCTATGCCGACCTGATGGAGCGCGCGCTCTACAATGGCTCCATCTCCGGCCTGTCGCTCGACGGCTCGCTGTTCTTCTACGAAAATCCGCTGGAAAGCCGGGGCCGGCACAACAGGTGGAAATGGCACCGCTGCCCCTGCTGCCCGCCCAACGTCGGGCGCATGGTCGCCTCGATCGGCAGCTATTTCTACAGCCTGGCGGACGATGCGCTTGCCATTCACCTCTACGGCGACTCCACCGCCCGCTTCGACATTGCTGGCACGCCGGTGCGGCTCACGCAGGCGAGCCGCTATCCCTGGGACGGCGCCGTCGAGATCACGATCGAACCGCAGGCGCCTGTGGAGTTCACGCTGCATCTGCGCGTGCCGGCATGGAGCAGCAGCGCCACGCTGCAGATCAATGGCGAGGCGGTCGATCTCGAAGACATCACCAGCGACGGTTATGCCGCGATCCGCCGCGCCTGGAAGAAGGGCGACCGTGTCCGGCTCGACCTCGAAATGCCGATCGAGCGGCTCTACGCCAATCCTGAGGTCCGGCAGGATGCCGGCCGCGTCGCGCTGTCGCGCGGGCCGCTGATCTACTGCGTCGAGGCTTCGGACAATGACAGCCGACTGCACCGCCTGACCCTGCCGCGCACGGCAGACATAGAGGCACATGAGGCGCCAGAACTGCTGGGCGGCGTGGTGACGCTTTCAGCCAAGGCGCGAGCCGATGCCGGCGACGGCTGGCAGGATGGCCTCTACCGACGTGAACCGCCGGCCAGCGTCGAGACGCGCCTGACCGCCATCCCCTATTACGCCTGGGACAATCGTGAACCGGGCGAGATGCTGGTGTGGCTGCGGGACGGCTGAGGCTTCCCGCTGGTCGACTACGTCCGGCTTGACGGGGCGGCGGCCGCCGGCAGCGCCGCGCCCGATGCCGTTTGCGGCGCGGTGTTGTCGATATGCGCCCAGGCCGGGCGCTCGAACAGGAACATGCCGAAGCCCACCCGCTGGATGATGAGGTAGAGCACGACTGGGCTGATGAGCGAGACCAGCAGCACCGCCAGGCTGAGCAAGCCGGTATCTGTCAGCAGGCCGCTTGCCAGTGCCGCACCGCGGAAGAGCGACATCGGAATGGTGAAGGCGACATAGACGACCAGCGAATGTTCGCCGAGCCAGCGCAGCCATTCCATGACAGGGAACGTCGACAGGAAGCCGCCAAGCACGCAGAGCGCCACGGCGCCGGCAACGGCCAAGGTGAGATGCAGCGGCGGCCATGCCGCCAGACCCATCTGCATGCCGACCGGCTGCATGGCATAGCCCGGCGAATAGACGAGCAGGCCGTTGACGACAGCCCACAAGAGCAGACCGGCGACGGCAAGCATCGGGCGGGGTTGCGTCCATTCGACAAGCCGGAACACCAGCGGCGCCATGACGAAGCCGACATAGAAGAACACGAAATAGGCCGCGAATTGTTCGACCGCATAGCTGTCCGGACGCGGCGCCCACATCTGCAGTCCTGCGGCGATCGGGATGACGATCCAGGCGGGCACGCGGAACTGCCGCAAGAGCTTGGCGGCAAGGCCTAACACCGCCAGCATGTAGATGAACCACAGCACGCCATAGGGCTGGACGACCGCCATTACCAGATCGTGCAGCATGCCGGCGGGATCGCGGCTGAAGATGCCGATCTTCAGCCCGATCGAGATGATCGCCCACAGCACGTAGAAATAGAGATAGTGGACGACGCGCCGGTCGACATAGCGCTGCCACGGCCGGTCGATCACTTGCGACAGGAACAGGCCGGAGATCAGGAAGAATTCCGGCATGCGGAACGGCGTCGCGAAGCCGATGACATAGTGCAGGAAGCCGACGCCGCCCGTATATTCGCCAGTGTTGTAGGCCGCGTACATCATGACCACGAGGATGATCGAGAGGCCTTTGGCCGTGTCCACCCACGGCATGCGCATCGGGCTGTTCATGGCAAATCCATCCGGGGCCGGCCAAGCGGCCAGCCATCATCCGGCGACATCTAGCACCATCAAGCTTCCCAGATCGTAAACACGGTCGGCTGGCAGCGCCTAGCGCTTGGCCTTCGACTTGTTGAAAGCCACGGCAGCCCGCACCAGCGCCTTCAACGCCTCTTCGTCGACCTCCTCACCCTTCTGAAAATCGATCGCCCGCCGCGTATTGCCTTCGAGACTGGAGTTGAACAGGCGCGCGGGGTCGGGCAGCGCCGCGCCCTTGGCGAAGGTCAGCTTGACGACGCTCTTGTAGGTCTCGCCGGTGCAGATCATGCCATCATGCTCCCACACAGGAACCCCGCGCCACTTCCATGTCTCGACCACGTCGGGATCGGCCTGATGGATGAGCGCTCGCAGCCGGGCGAGCATCTCGCCGCGCCAGTCGCCGAGTTCCGTGATCCTGCCGTCGATCAGTTCGGAGGGAGATTTGCTCCCCTGCGATCCGGTCATGCTATCTCTCCTCAAGACATGAACAATAGAGCGCTCACATGCGCTCGCCAGGCAATTGGCTGGCCTGCTTTACCCAGGCGCTGAATTGCGCCTCGTCGAACGCGTCGTCCTCGTGAATGTCGAGGTAGCGCGTGTCCCTGCTTCTGGATTCGCCCGGCGGCACCGGCGTCAACGACATGCCGCGAAAGAAGGCCACCTTTATGTATCTGGTGAAGCAATGGACGCCGAGGAACCAGCCTTCGCCTTCGATACCATAGAGCGGCGAATTCCATTTGACCGCCTTGTGCACGCCAGGTACGGCTCGCTCGATAAGCGCGTCCAGCCGTGCGCCCATCTCGCGTTTCCAGCCCGGCATGGCCGCGATATAGGCCTGCACCGGAGCATCGCCATAGCCCTTGGCGATCTGGGGATTGCCGCCGGAGAGCAGCTTCGGCTCAGCTTTGGTCGGGGTCGACTTGGCCATGCGCTTTCCTTATCCGTTGGCCCGCTGCGCGCCGCGTCCTTTCGCGACATAGGGCAGCACGAACATATAGAGGCCGCTGAACAGCATAAGGAAGAGCGGCGGCAGTGGCGAATAAACCACCCAGGCGGGCGGCTGTCCAAACGCCATGGTGACGAAATTGGCGACGACGGTCGCCGTGAAGATGATCGACAGCCAGCGATGCGCTTGCCTGATCCATTTGCTCCAGTCCAAGATGACCTCCCGTGAAGAATGCATGAAACCAGTCGGGCCCTGCTACCAGCGCGCCAGCTCGGTGATCTGGATGAGATTGCCGCAGCCGTCGTTGAGCTTGGCGATGGTCGAGCCGGTCACCTCGGTCGGCGCCATGGCGAACGTGCCGCCGCGCGCCTTGATGCGCTCATGATCGCCCTTGATGTCATCGGTGAAGAACATCACGGCCGGCTGGCCCTGCTCGAACATTGCCTGCTGATAGGCCTTGGCGGCCGGCTGGTCATTGAGCGCCAGTTGCAACTCGGTGCCCTCGGGTTCGTCCGGCGAGGCGACCGTCAGCCAGCGGAACGGTCCGTTGCTGAAATCGGCCTTCCTGGTCAGGCCAAGCACACCGGTGTAGAAGGCAAGCGCCTTTTCCTGGTCGTCGACATAGATGCTGGTCAGTTTGATCTTCATCGTCTTTCTCCATAGGTTTTGCTGGCGGTGGGCCGCCCGGTGAAGTCAGGTGTCGGGTTCGATCGGCCGGCGGAGCAATTCCAGGAAAAGTGTGAAACGGTTTTCCGCCCGGAATTGCGTCAAAACAACGAGTCTAATCCGTCCGGTCGAGAAGCTGCTCCAGCTTCTCGAAGAATTGCGGCCAGCCCATCTTGGCGCCGCCATAGGCGCGCCGCTGCTCCGGCCGGAAGCCGGATTGCTCCATGCGCAGATGCGTTCCGGTTGGTGTCGGGGTGAGCGTGAAGGTCACCACGCTTTGCAGATTGAAGGCCGGATCCTGGTGTGCAAGGTTCCAGGTATAGGACAGCGTCTTGTTCGGCTCGACGGCCAATACCTCGCAGTCGAGCACGCCGCCCCAATCGGCGCTGATGTTGAAGCGGTGGCCGACGGCAGGCTTGAAATCGTTCTTCATCAGCCACTCCTCGATCAGATGCGGTTGCGTCAGCGCCCGCCAGAGTTTTTCCGGCGGATGGGAAATCTGCCGCTCGACGACGACAGTGCGGTTTTCAGTGGCACTGGCGTTCACTGGTCCATCCTTTTGAGCAAATCCTCGAGATCATCGAACCGGCTCTCCCAGAACCCGGCCATCTGGCGTGTCCAGTCCATCAGCGGCGCCAGCGCGCTAAGCTGCGCGCTGTAGTGCGTCTGGCGGCCTTCATGGCGATCGCGCACCAGACCGGCCTGCTTGAGGACGCCCAGATGCTTCGACACCGCCGGCTGCGACACGCCGGACTGGCTCGTCAGCGCCCCCACCGTCTGCTCGCCCTGGCGGCACAGCCGTTCGAAGATCGCCCGCCTGGTCGGGTCGGCGAGCGTCCTGAAGAGCATGTCATGGGTATCCGGCATCTCAGATCGATAACCCGTTGGCTATTGGTTGACGTATAACCACAGGGATATATGTTCGTCAAGCGGAAGATTGGAGCGCTCGAAATATCGCCGGGCTAGGGAGCCGCATGGGTGCGGCCGATCTCCTGCGCCACCAGCTCCTGCAACTGCCACAAATTGCGGTCGCGTATGCCGCAGGCGTCGAGGTGGCGGATCGTCTCGAACAGATATTGCGCGCCCGAGCCCCAGTGGCCGACGGCCCTGGCCAGCGTCGCCGCGACCGCCCGCTTGTCCAGCTTGCCGGCATAGCGCGGGTTGGCTGGATCGACGACGAAGCCCAGCGCCAGGCCCTCTCCGCCCCCGGTCCTGACCCTCAGCCAGCGCGGCACGTTGACGGCGGGCAGGATGGTCATTTCCCGGCGCAGCAGCGCCTCCAGATTGTCGGCGACCGGCTCGGCGATCTCGAACACCATACCCTTGCACTGGCCGCCGAGGTCGAGCGCCATCATCAGGCCGGGCTGCTCGAGCGTGCCGCGAAAGCGCTGTACCGTGAAGCAGAACGACCGGTGCCAGCCCCGCGCCACCGCGCGTTCGCCACCCCGGACCTCGCCTGCCGGCTTCCACAGCAGCGAGCCATAGGCGAACAGCTTCAGCGGCCCCGGCGGTGCCGAGGCCAGGATCTCGTCGCGAACCCGCGCATAGTCGGCATCCAGCATATGGATCATGCCTGGCGTCGGCCCGGCATCCGCGACCACCCGCATGGTCCGCGCCACCAGCGCCTCGGTCAGCGCCATGGGTGCCTTGCGCGGTGCGGACCTGCGCGGCGCCGTGACGCCTTTAGCTGTCTGGCTCATCCCCGCATCCATCCGAGTTGATCCATGAAGCGGACGAACCGCGGCACAACGGCATCGGGTGTCGTCTCCCGGTGCCATTGTCTTTGCGCGATCGCCGTATCGACATATCGGAATTCGATCCGGCCGCAATGCAGCGGCGTCACCATCAGATGGGGTCCGGAATAGGGCTCAACATCGACCTGCTGGATGCATGGGTCGAACATCGAAGTCCACCCGTAAAGAGTAGAACGCAAGGGACCGCTCGCGATGAAGGCGGCAAGCGTCTCCACACCGCCGAACGCTGAAGCGAACGGATCGGCTGCGTTCAAGCGCCTGTCTCGAATGGAAGCGACGATGTCTGGCCAGCAGTTCCGCATCGGCTGAAGGTGTTGGGCAAGAAGGGGCTTGTCAACAAGGTGAGCAGAAGCGGGTGGCACCGCGACCTTCATTCCTTCTCCATCAAGGACGACGCGTCGCAAACCTCTGGCAACGACGTAGCGACAGGCTCGGACCACATCGCCTGCCTGATTGACCGGCCCATGGGCGCCCAACGGGCGAACCCCGGGGTCGGCTTTCGCCACAACACGAAAATGCGCTCCGGCTTGCGGGACCAACTCGCCGAGAGGGCGTTGCCTGGGCCCCGATACACGCAGATGTTGACCGACACGGCACCCTCCCCCGGGCGTGGTCACCCTATTGGCAGTCCTTCTCACGACAACTGGCCACCAGCTCATGACTCCAGCGGCGCCGGCACCTTCAGCCCGTCCATCAGCGCATCCCGAAACAGCGCCATCGGGCGGGCCAGCCGTCCGGCGGGCGGGCGGTGCAGCAGCCAGGCGCGCACTTGCGGTTTGAAGTCGGGACAGTCGATGACCTCCACCTTGTCGCGCCAGCGGCTGTCGGCGAAGGCGCCGGGCGTGACGATGCCGATGCCATGGCCGCGCGCCACCAGGGACATTCTGAGATCGACGCTGAGCGCCTCCACGCCGACCTGGAACGGCAGCCTTGCCGCCTCGAAACTCTGGCGGATGAAGGCGCGAAAGCCGCAGCCGTTTTCGTTCATCACCCAGGCAAAGCGCGACAGGTCGGCGAGCCTCGCCGGCTTCGGCACGCCGAGGCCGGGGGACGCGACCAGCAGCACCGATTGCGCGCCGAGATCGTCGCAGGCCAGTTCGTCAGGCGGCGCCAGGCCTTCGGCGAGGCACACCGCCGCGGCGTCGAGCTCGCTGCGCGCCACCTGCTCCACCAGCCTTGGCGACCAGCCCGAGGTGATGCGCAGCGTCAGCCGCGGAAATGCGGCTCGCAGGGTGTCGAGCGGCCGCGCAAGTGCCGCGTCGGAGAGATAGGGCATGACGCCCAGGCGGAACTCGCCCTTGACCTCGCCTTGCGGCGACACGCCCGCCCTGAGATCCTCCAGCGAGCGCAGCACCCGCCTTCCGTGTTCATAGGCCTCGCGCCCGGACGCCGTCGGCTTAAGCGGCTTCGACTGGCGGTCGAGAAGTGCTGTCGCCAGCCCATCCTCCAGATTCTGGATGCGGCGCGTGACGCCCGGCTGCGTCAGGTTGAGCCTGGCCGAGGCGCCGACGATCGAGCCGGTTTCCACAACGGCGATGAAGGCTTCGAGGTCATGGATGTTCATGCACATCTCGCATAATCATTATCGAATTGATTGAATTGTAGCATGATAAAGCTTTGGCATAAAGTCCTCGCACGATATGCAACTTGCTGAGGACACTATGCCCGACACCCATGACGGCCAGCTGTGCGAGCGGCTGCCCGCCGGCACCATCACCGGCCCGCAGACGCTGCTCTTCGCCGCGTCCACCGGCATCATCGTCACCAATCTGTTCGCGCCGCAGACGCTGGTCGGGCTGATCGGCCCGTCGCTCGGCGCCGGCGCCGCCAGCGTCGGCCTCGTCGCCATGGCCACGCTGCTCGGCTATGCCGCCGGCCTGTTCTTCCTGGTGCCGATGGCCGATCTCGCCGAGAACCGCGCTTTGATCCTGCGCATGCTCCTGACGGCGGCCCTTGCGGCCGGCGTCGCCGTCTTCGCACCCACCATCGCCTCGCTGCTGGTCGTCCTGTTCGTCCTGGGCGCAGCCTGCTCGGCGATCCAGGTCCTGGTCCCGATCGCCGCGTCGATGGCGCCGCCCGGCGAGGCCGGCCGGGTCATCGGCGATGTGATGAGCGGGCTGATGATCGGCATCCTGCTGGCCCGGCCGCTGGCCAGCCTCGTCGCCGACGCCTGGGGTTGGCGCGCCTTCTACGGCCTCAGTGCCACCGCGCTCGTCCTGCTCGCCGGGGTGCTCGGCTCCAGCTTGCCGCAGCGGCGCCCGCAAGCAACTTCGTCCTACGGCGCGCTGATTGCCTCACTGTTCGGGCTGCTGCGCGACGAGCCGGTGCTGCGGCGGCGTGCGCTGACGGCGGCGCTGGTGATGGCGGCGTTCAGCCTGTTCTGGACGGCGATCGCCTTGCGTCTCGTACAGCCGCCTTTCGGCCTTGGCCAGCGCGGCATTGCGCTCTTCGCGCTGGTCGGCGCCGGCGGCGCCCTGGCCACGCCCTTGTTCGGCCGCGCCGGCGACCATGGCTGGACGCGATCCGCCACCATCGCCTGTCACCTCGTGCTGATCGGCGCCATGGCGCTCGCCGCCTGGGCCGGCGCCTCTCCGTCCGGTGCGTCATGGCAGGCGCTTGTTCCGATGGGTGTCGGCGCCGTGCTGCTCGACATCGGCGTCACCGGCGACCAGACGCTCGGCCGCCGTGCCGTCAACCTGCTTCAGCCCGAGGCCCGCGGCCGGCTCAACGGCCTGTTCGTCGGCATCTTCTTCGTCGGCGGCGCCATCGGCTCACTGCTGGCCGGAGTTGCCTGGAGTTGGGGCGGGTGGACTTGCGTATGCGCCATCGGCACGGTCTTTGGCGCCGCCGCCCTGCTGGTCGACTGGATCGGCGGACCGGAATGACCGGGCATTCCTGAAGTCACGCCAAGTGACCGAGGGAACCATGTCGCCGGCAACCTGTTTTAGTCCTTGCCGGAGGATGCCATGAACGATGCGTCGGCGACGCCCGCGGGTCCCGTCCTTTCATCGACGGAGCGCGTGAACACGCTGTCGCATTTCCACCGCGCCGAGATCGCGCGCATGGCGGGCTGGCGCGATCGGCTCGACAGGACCACCAACTGGGCGATCACCGTCGTGGCGGCCATGCTCTCGGTTTCGCTGTCGACGGCCAGCGCGCATCATGGCGTGCTGTTGTTCGCCATGCTGCTGATCCTGCTGCTTTTGTGGATCGAGGCGCGCCGCTACCGCTTCTTCGACTTCTACCGCGCCCGCGTGCGCCAGTTCGAGCGTCACTATTTCGCGCAGATCTTCTCGCCGCAGCCCGACTTCGCCTCGGATTGGCTGCTCATCGTCGGCGAAGGCCTGCGCGCGCCGAAGTTCCTGCTGTCGCAACGCGCCGCGCTGGCGCGGCGCCTGCGCCGAAATTACATCTACCTTTTCCTCATCCTGCTCTTGGCCTGGGTGCTGAAAATATCGACGCCCAGCCTGCAAACCGTGGGTATCAGGACCGGCTTCGTCGGCTCGCTGCGCGAGGCGATCGACGGGGCCGCGCTTGGTCCCATTCCCGGCGTCGCCATCGTCGGGATCGTGGCGGCATTCTATGTCGGGCTGCTCGGCATCGTCCTGTTCGCGGCCGGGGACGACGGTGAACTCGCCTTCGGCGACGTCCACGTCTGACCTCGACAACTTCCAATTCCGGGAACCGGCGGCTGCAACGCAAAGGCCGTCCACGCGTTGTCATGGGCAGTCCGCCGCGACGTTTGAGGGATCCCATGAACCGGCAACCGGCAACGATGTCAGGCCGCATCACGGCTACGCTCGCGCTGGCCACCTTGGCCGTTGCGGCGGCAAGCCGCGCCTTCGCCGCCCCGGCGCCCGGACATGCCTCGGGCATGGGCGGCTCGGCCGAGGGCCTGTTCGTCGCGGAGATCGTGCTTCTCCTGCTGGTCGGCCGCGGCCTCGGTGAAATCTTCCAGCGCCACGGCCAGCCGGCGATCATGGGCCAGCTGATCGGCGGCATCCTGCTCGGGCCCTCGCTGTTCGGCTGGATCTGGCCCGACGCCCAGCACCTGATCTTCTCCAGCGATCCGGCGCAGAAGGGCATGATCGACGCCGTCTCCCAACTCGGCATCCTGCTGCTCCTGCTGCTGACCGGCATGGAGACGGATTTGCGCCTGGTGCGCCGCGTCGGGGCGGCCTGTTTTTCGATCTCTGTCACCGGCGTCGTCGTGCCTTTCGCCTTGGGCTTCGCGCTGGCGCAATTCCTGCCGGACTCGCTGCTGCCCGACCCGCGGCAACGCGTCGTCGCCGGGCTGTTCCTCGGCACGGCGCTGTCGATCTCCTCGGTCAAGATCGTCGCCATGGTGGTGCGCGAGATGAACTTCATGCGTCGCAATCTCGGCCAGGTCATCATTTCCTCGTCCATCATCGAGGACACGATCGGCTGGCTGATCATCGCGGTGACCTTCGGCATCGCCACCAACGGCAGCCTGCAGGTCCTGCCGCTCATCGCCACGGTGGCCGAGGTGGCGCTGTTCATGGTGTTTTCCTTCACCATCGGCCGCCGGCTTGTCTTCACGCTGATCCGCTGGAGCAACGACTCCTTCCGCAGCGAATATGCCGTCATCACGGTCATCCTCATCATCATGGGCGTGATGGCCCTGATCACCAACCTGATCGGCGTCCACACGGTGCTCGGCGCCTTCGTCGCCGGCATACTGGTCGGGGAATCGCCGATCCTGTCCGATCACATAGAAAGCCAGCTGCGCGGCCTGATCACAGCGCTGTTCATGCCGGTGTTCTTCGGGATGGCCGGCCTGTCGGCCGACCTCACCGTGCTCACCGACCCGACGCTGGCATTGCTGACGCTGGCACTGGTCGCCATCGCCAGCATCGGCAAGTTCGGCGGCGCCTTCCTCGGCGGCCGGCTGGCCGGCATGTCACTGAAGGAAGCCACCGCCGTCGGCAGCGCCATGAACGCCCGCGGCTCGACCGAGGTCATCGTCGCCAGCATCGGCCTGTCGATGAACATCCTGTCCCACAATCTGTTCACGATGATCGTCACCATGGCCGTCATCACCACGCTCGCCATGCCGCCCATGCTGCGCTGGGCGCTCGGCCGCCTGCCGGTTGGACATGCCGAGAAGCAGCGCGTCGAGCGCGAACTGCTCGACGAGCGCGGCTTCGTGTCCAGGCTGGAGCGCCTGCTGCTGCTGGTCGACGACAGCCCGGTCGGCAAGTTCACCGCCTATCTCGCGGGCCTGGTCGGCGGCGGCAGCGGCATGCCGACCACGCTGCTTCATCTCCAGGACGGCAAGCTCGCCGGGCAGGTCGGCGACAAAGGTTCGGAGCGGGCGTCGAGGGAGGTCAAGAAGGGCGCCGCCAGGAGTGCAAGGGCGGTCAGCAAGGCCGAGGACACCCCTGTCGACAAGGTCCATCTCACAGCCCGCACCGAGCTCGCGGCCAGCGCCGAGTCAATCGCCGCGGAAGCCCGCAAGGGCTATGGGCTTCTGCTCGCCGGGCTGGAGAACACGCTGACCGACAAAGGCACCTTCAGTGACGCGCTGAAGGACATCAGCAGCGGTTTCGACGGCCCGCTCTGCCTGGTGCTGAACGGCGCCAAGGCCGATGGAAAGATGCCCGCGCTGCGCGCCGGAACGACGATACTGGTCCCCGTCAACGGCACCGAGGTCGCGCGCCGCGCCGCCGATTTCGCACTGGCGCTGGCGCGGCCGCACCGGGCTCGGGTCAAGGCGCTCTATGTCTCGCAAGCCAGGCATGGCGGCCGGCCCGGCACGGTTTCGCACCGCCGCGAGGAAGCCGTGCTCAAGGATGTCGCCGATCTCGCGGACCGCTACGGTGTCGCCGTCGACACCGCGATCCGCACCCGGGCCACGGCTGACAGGGCGATCGCCAGGGAGGTGGCCAAGGGGGCGGCGATGGTGGTCATGGGTGTCACCCAACGGCCGGGCGAGGAGCTGTTCTTCGGCGACACCGCGACAGCCGTGCTCGCGGCGGTCGCCTGTCCGGTCGTGCTGCTGGCCAGCGAACGCGCCAAGCGGGCCGACGCCAATGCCGAGGGAACGGCAGCGGAAACCGGCACATGATCCTTCCGGCTCGGCTATCGGACCCTACAGGCCGAAGAACTGTCGCCCGATCATGTAGCCCAGTGCCGCCACGACGAGCGGAAACAGCGCCGGTGCGGCCCTGCTCAAGAAAGAGACTTTCGTGTCCTTGGGCGGCACATAACGTGCGTTGCCTAGATTCTTGGTCATTGCGTACCCCCGCGCCAAACCCATCAGTTCTGCGCATGCCCTTATGCCAAGACCGCCGCGCGGTTCCGGCCGACATGCATTAGCAGATGCTTATTCACAACATGGCCGAATTAACGGGTTGGAAAGAAATTCGATCGAATAGCCGACCATTGCGTGGCGAGGCCCTGATCCAAAGGAAAATTCCGCGCTTCGGGAACCGATCGGCCCGTCCCGGGTTTTGGACGTCGGGGGCATGCATGATCACAATCTCATTGACGCGAGAAAGTTCGGCGGCGGGCCGGTGGCACGACGTCACGTGTCGTGTGACGGCCGATGGCGACGATCGTTGACGGCGATGCCTGAGATCCAGCGACGACCCGACGAAACCCGAACAGAACGGCGACCGATCCACGACACCATGCCAGCAACCGGTACACACGCGATAGGAGATCGTCGTCACGCCTTCCTCGCCGGCGGCGGAGAGCTCGGCGGCCTGATCGCGGCCTTCGACTGGGCTCGGACCTCGATCGGGCCGATCGAGGTCTGGCCGCAGAGCCTGAAGACGGCGGTCTCGCTGATCCTGCGTTCCAGGGTGCCGATCGTCATGCTTTGGGGCGAGGACGGCGTCATGATCTACAATGACGGCTATTCGGAATTTGCCGGCGGCCGCCATCCGCAATTGCTCGGCTCGAAAGTGCGCGAAGGCTGGCCCGAAGTGGCCGACTTCAACGACAACATCATGAAGGTCTGCCTGGGCGGCGGCGGTACGCTCGCCTATCGCGATCAGATGCTGACGCTCAACCGCACCGGCAGGCCGGAGCAGGTGTGGCTCGATCTCGACTATTCACCGGTGCTAGACGAAAGCGGCGAGCCGGCCGGCGTCATCGCCATCGTCATCGAGACCACCGCCAAGGTTGCCGCCGAGCGCTGGCGCGCCGGCGAGCGCGACCGCCAGCGCCAGATGTTCGAACAGGCGCCTGGCTTCATGGCCATGCTGTCCGGTCCGCGCCACGTGGTCGAATTGACCAACGCCGCCTACATGCAGCTCGTCGGCCACCGCGACATCATCGGCCTGCCGATCCGCCAGGCTTTGCCCGAGATCGAAGGCCAGGGCTTTTTCGAGCTGCTCGACCAGGTTTTCACCTCCGGCGAGGCATTCGTCGGCTACGCGCTGAAGACCGAATTGCAGCGCACGCCGGGTGCGCCGATCGAGAACCGCTTCATCGACCTCGTCTATCAGCCGGTGCGCAACCCGGCGGGCGAGGTTTTCGGCATCTTCGTGCAAGGTGTCGACGTCACCGACCGGCTGCTTGCCGAACAGGCGCTGCGCCAGAGCGAGAGCCAGTTCCGCACCTTCGCCGAGTCGATGCCCAACCACGTCTGGACGGCGACGCCGGACGGGCTGCTCGACTGGTTCAACCCGCGCGTCTACGATTATTCCGGTGCAACACCGGGCGAGCTCGACGGCCATGACTGGGCCGACATCGTGCACCCCGACGACATCGTCGCGGCCGGGGAAAAGTGGCGGCAGGTTCTGGCCACCGGCACCTTCTACGAAACCGAGTTCCGGCTGCGGCGGCACGACGGCGTCTATCGCTGGTTCATTGCCCGCGCGGTCCCGATCCGCGACGCCGGCGGCGCGATACTGCGCTGGATCGGCACCAACACCGATATCGACGACCAGAAGCAGGCGGCCCAGGCCCTGCTGCAGAGCGAGCGCCGCTTGCAGCTGTCGCAGAATGCCGCCGGCATCGCGGCCCTCGAACTCGACATCGCCAGCGGAACCGTGGTCGGTTCCGAGGGCTTCTGGGGTCTGTGGGGTCTGTCGCCGCGCGACAGCGTGCACATCTCGGTGCTGGAAAACATCGTCATTCCGGAGGACAAGGACGTCCGCTCCAACCCGCGGACGCGGCAAGACGGCACCGCCGTGCCCGCCGTGGAATACCGCATCCGGCGGCCCGACACCGGCGAATTGCGCTGGCTGTCGCGCCACATCGATTTCGTCCATGACGAGACCGGCAAGCCGGTCAAGATGTTCGGCGTCATGCAGGACGTCACCGACCGGCGCGAGGCGCAGGCGCGTCAGGAACTGCTGACCCACGAGCTCGAACATCGCATCAAGAACATCCTGGCGATGGTCGCGGCCATCGCGTCGCAGACGCTGCGCAACACCGATATCGCCACCGCGAGCGCCACCTTCAACGAGCGGCTGCGCGCGCTGGCCAACGCCCATGACATTCTGAACAAGACCCGCTGGACCAGCGCCTCGATCCGCGAGGTCGTCGACAACACCATCGCCACCTTCCCGCCCGAACAGATCTCGATTTCAGGTCCCGCCCTGCCGATCAACCCGAAGATGGCGCTGACTCTGGCGCTCGCCGTCAACGAACTGGCCACCAACGCGTTGAAATACGGCGCGCTGTCGATCCCGGAAGGCAAGGTGTCGATCGAATGGTCGCTGCAGCCACCGCATGACGGTTCGGACGACATCCGGCTGATCTGGCGCTGGCGCGAAAGCGGCGGCCCGCCGGTGACGCCGCCGAGCCGGCGCGGCTTCGGCCGCTTCCTGATCGAGCGCGTCTTCGGCACCGATTTCGGCGGCGCGGTCAAGATCGACTACCACCCCGATGGCGTCGAATGCGTGCTGAACGCACCGGCACCCCAATTGCCGACAGCGCCGTACTGACTAGATAGGGCGTGCCATGACCAATGAGACCCCTGCCACCGTTCTTGTCGTCGAAGACGAAGCCTTTCTGCTGTTCGCAATCGCCGACGAACTGCGCGAGGCGGGGTTCCACGTTCTGGAGGCGAGCAATGCCGACCAGGCGATCCGCATCCTGGAAAGCCGGCAGGACATCGCCATCCTGTTCACCGACATCGACATGCCCGGATCCATGGACGGGCTGCGCCTGTCCGCGGCGGTCCGCGACCGCTGGCCGCCGGTCAAGATCATCATCACCTCGGGCAAGCAGCAGCCGACGCGGGACGCCATGCCGAGCGGCGGCGTCTTCCTGCCCAAGCCCTACGCGCCGCAAGCCGTGGCGGCGACCATCCAGGGTCTGCTGGGGTAGGCACCCGCCAGCCCTGCCGAGACAGGAGGTCGCCGCCGCCCGCGGAAACCCTACGCCGGCAGCGTCGGCTCGGTGTTCGGCTCCAGCGCCTCTTCCGCCTCGTGATCGTCCGGCAGCACCTCGCCATGCACCGCCAGCGGGCGGCCGATCCAGATGGGATCGACCAGATGGTCGCGCTTGGGGTTGCTCGTGTTCGGGTGGATGAGGATGCTCAGGCCGCCATGGTTCAGCATCAGCCACGGAACCAGCGCGCCGAAAATCCCCGTCGCGAAGGAGACCTGGTACATGGCCTGGTCGTGCGGGCCGACCTGTCTGTCGTGCCAATTGCCCAGGCGCACGCGGAACCGTTCCGCGATGCGCAGCCGCAGCCATTCGGCGCGCCGGCGCTCGATCTCTCCGTCGAAATAGACATGGGCGTGATAGCTGGCGATCTCGGCAAGTGACCGTGGACTGTCCTGGCTCATCTCGATGCCCTCCCGTGGCTGCCTCACGCCATTCAGCCCAAGAACGCGGGTTTAAGCAAGGCCACCCGACCCGCCGGGACGATCGGCAAACGCCGGGCGCGGTTCTGGCCGACCAGGCATCCCCTCACGCCGCTCGCGGCGCGAGGCTTTCGGCCCCGCGCACATCGTGTAGTCTGATGCTCTGCTTGGAAAGATGACACTATGAACAGCGCCGAAACCCTGCCCTATCTGTCGTCGGCGGTCCTCGACCGGCTGGCGATCTCCACGCCTGAAATCGTCGACGAGATCGAACGCCAGATATCAGGCCAGAGGCGGGGCGAAGTCTGGTGCGCGCCCAAGGCCGCCGTGTGGCCGGGCGACGACCGCTACTTCATGGCGACGCTCGGCGTCGCCTCCGTGCCGCCGGTGCTGGCCACCAAGTCGCTGGTGGTGAACCCGCGCAACGCCGCGCGCGGGCTGGCCACGATCAACTCGCTGATAACCCTGCTCGACGCCGAGACCGGCCTGCCGCTGGCGCTGGTCGACGGCAATTGGGTGACGGCCAAGCGCACGGCCGCCTTGAGCGCCGTCGCCGCCAGGCGCATGGCAAGGCCCGATGCCTCGTCCGTCGCCTTCATCGGCTGCGGGGTGCAGGCGCGCGGCCACCTCGAAGCCTTCGCCGACCTCTTTCCCCTGCGCGAAATCCGCGCTTTCGGTCGCGGCAAGGCCAATCGCGACGCGCTTTGCGAACTGGGCCGGTCGCGCGGCCTGGAAGCCATCCCCTGCGACACGGCAAGGGAAGCGGTGGAAGGCGCCGACATGGTGGTGTCGACGGTGACCCTGGTGCCGGAACCCGAACCGTTCCTCGACGCGAACTGGCTGAAACCAGGCAGCTTCACCGCCATCACCGACCTCGCACTGCCCTGGCTCCCTGCAACGCTGCGCCGCTTCGACCGCATCGTCGTCGACGATCTGGAGCAGGAGAAAAAGATGCCCAAACCCATGGTCGACCCGGCGCTGGTGGCCGGAGATTTGACGGGGCTGGTGTGTGGCGACTTCGTGGGACGGGAGAGCCCAGGCGAGGCGACGGCGTTTGTGTTCCGGGGGATGGCCGTCGGGGATCTGGCGGTGGCCGCGCTGGCGTATGTGCGGGCGCGGGCGGTGGGG
>NZ_PNOT02000276.1 GCF_002879535.1 Mesorhizobium intechi | reverse complement strand
GGACTTGACCGGGGCTTCCGGCGTGACGGGATGGGCCGCGCCGCCGAGCCGCGCGGTCAGGTCGGGCTGTGCCGCCGGCGGCGCTGCCGCATCGGGCGCCGCGCCGGTATCGGCCGCCTGGTCGAGGGGCACGGTCGCCGGGTTGAAGGGGACGAGGTAGCGCGCCGGGGCCCAGCCGATGGCTTTGGGATTGTCAGACTGGACCTTGCACCAGGGGTGCCCGTCAATGTCGTCGCAGCCGAGGTTCCTGACGCTCGCGCCGGCGGCCAGGCGCGCTTCGGTCTTGCCGATCGCCGATGGCTTGGCGCGGATATTGAGCAGGTCGTCGGGCGCGAGACCGGTGACAACGGAGATGAAGGGCGTCTCTTCGGCACGGGCCGGGACAGCGGCGGACCACGCCGCCATCAGCGACGAAGCGGCCATCAGCGCGTACAGGGTTATTCGGAGCGTAACTGTGCGCCTCATCATTTGGCTGTCGGCGATCAATTGCATTACCAGAGGCACCGCCAGAACCCGAAAACGCTGCCGCACGCGATGCCGGTTTTATAAGCGACGCTGCGCCGCCGTGTCTACAAGCGAGATGTTTTACGCCTCGAGCGTGGCCGCGAAGGCGATTTGGGCAGGTCTGATGAGGCTACTGTCAGCCGGCATGAACGCAAGGCGTTCGCCCGGGGCATGAGCTTCGCCCAGCCCGGCATGAAGCAAGCTTCAGCCCGGCACGAAGCAGGCTTCAGCCCGGCATGAAGCCGGTCCTCAGCGCATGGGCCCACTCCGAGCGTCCGGCCTGTTCGGCCTGTCGTGCCGCCGCCTCGTGATCATAGTCGACGGCGATCGTCTCGAAACGGTCGGGCCGACCTTCGCCACCCAAGGTGACGATGCCGTAGCGCGCATGCGGCGAACCCTGTTCGGAAACATGCGCCGGCGGCGTGGAATCATCATAGGCAGGGCAGCCGATGCTGCCCGGATTGAAGATGACCGGACCGTCGGGGATGCGGACCAGTTCCAGGCGGTGGCTGTGGCCGCATAGCGCGATGCGGCAGGCCGGGTCGAGCGCCTTCAGCCGCCGCCTGATCGCCGCCAGCGGCGCGCGTACCAATTGGCCATCGACGATTGCGTCGAGCAGGTATTTCTCGTCATGGTCGGGGCGGGCATGGAAGGCGACGATGCCCGGCGCGATCTCCAGCGTCAGCGGCTGCGCGCACAGCACCCGGCGCTGCGCCTCGTTCAGCCGCTCTTGTGCGTAGACATCGGACGCCCACATGGTCTCATCGGCCGGATCGACCGCGACGCGGCGGTCATGGTTGCCGCGCACCGTCGGCAGGTTCAGTGCTTCCAGGCGCTCGAACGTCTCGCGCGGCCAGAGTGGTCCCGAAACGCTGTCGCCGAGATTGACGGTGAGTTCAGCGCCGCCGCGACGCGCCAGATCCTCCAACACCGCGTCAAGCGCCAGGACGTTGCCATGGATATCGGCGAGGACGGCTATGCGCATGCGGCGGGCTCCCTTGGCGCGGCCCATCGGGACGCCGGCCCATCTTCGTTATCAAGCCACTGCCCTCCTGATCAAGTCCCCACCTTCGGGCCAGCCGGAACCACCGCGCAGCCCGCCCAGGGCCATCGCGAGGCAGCATTCGATCTGCTATCATCCACGCCGTCCCAGGTTCACATGGGATATCCGCTGAGACAGGTTCGGAAGGCACCAAACGATGACCCGCGACCAGATGTTCGCCCACCTCCGCGCCGCCAATGACGTCGCGCGCGACGCCGCCGCGCATGGGCACCACCCTTTCGGCTGCGTGCTCGTCGGCCCCGATGATCGCATCCTGATGCGACAAGGCAACATCAACACCGTGCGCCACGCCGAAACCGAAGTCAGCCGGCGTGCCGCGGACGCCTATCCACCGGAATTCCTGTGGTCCTGCACGCTGGTCTCGACGGGCGAGCCCTGCGCGATGTGCGCAGGAACACTCTATTGGGCAAATATCGGCCGGCTGGTCTACGGCTTCGAGGAGACCAAGCTTCTCGCCCTGACCGGCAATCACGCGGAGAATCCGACGATGAGCCTCTCCTCGCGCACGGTCCTCGGCTCCGGGCAGAAGCCGGTCGAGGTCCACGGCCCTATCCCCGAGATGGAGGAGGAACTTCTCGCCCCTCATATCGGTTTTTGGCAGCGCTAGGGCGACGGCACCTTACCTCGGAACCTGCTAGGCCGGCATCTCAATATCGTGGCCACCGACCGCCGGCAGTGCGGGGTCGTCGACGGCCGCGGCGATGACGCTGTCGAGCAGGCCGGGGAAACGGGCATCGAGGTCGGCGCGGCGAAGCGTGATCATGCGGTTGGTGCCGACCACTTCGGCGCGGGTGACGCCGGCCTCACGCAACTTGGCAAGGTGGTAGCTGAGATTGGTCTTGGAGCCGAGATCGAGGAACTGGCTGCAGTTCAGCGCCACGCCTTCCTTGCTGGCAAGGTAGCGCACGATGGCGAGCCGCGTCGGATCGCCGAGCACGCCAAGCACGATCGGCAGGCTGATCTGGTCGGTATTTGGATGAGGTAGCGTCATGGCTGGAACCTAGGCGCAGTTCGGACCGATTTCAACGCATCCGTCCTCGCCGGCCCGTACACCGTTTCCCCATTTCCATCCGTACCGAACGACGGTGCTGACACAGTGCTGTCAGGATGGTTCAGCTATTCTGCCCTGGCTTCATTGACATCATGCCCCGTTATGTCCAATTGTTCAATAACTTTTGAACTAAGGATGCCTGCCATGGACAAACGGCTCTTCTGGCTTGCGCTCGGATCATTCACGATCTCGACCGAGGGTTTCGTCATCTCCAGCCTTCTGCCCGACATCGCCAGGGATGCCGGCATTTCCATTCCACTCGCCGGCACGCTGATCACCGCCTTCGCGCTCGCCTACGCCATCGGCACGCCGATCCTGGCGACGCTGACCGGCGAATGGGACCGGCGCCGCGTCATCCTGTGGACGCTGGTGTTTTTCGTCATCGGCAACATTGCCGCCGCCCTGAGTTCCTCTTTCGAGGTGCTGTTGATCGCGCGCATCATCATGGCGCTCTCGTCGGGCCTGTTCGCCGCGACCGCGCAGGGAACGGCGGTTGCACTGGTCGACGACCATCACCGGGCACGCGCCATCGCCGTGGTCGTCGGCGGCACAACGGTGGCTGTCGCCGTCGGAGCGCCGCTCGGCGCGCTGGTCGCGACAATCGCCGGCTGGCGCGGCACCTTCTATGCCATTGCCGGGCTTGGCGCGCTTGCCGGCGCCATCCTGTGGTACAGGCTGCCGCGCGGCATCGTCGGCACCAGGCTGCCGCTGAAGCGCAGGCTGGCGGCGGCCATGCGGCCCGGCGTGATGCCGATCCTGGTGACGACGTTGCTGGCGCTGACCGGCGCCTTCACCGTCTTTGCCTATGTCGCGCCGCTTGCCATCGCGGGCGCCGGACTCAGCCAGATCGCGCTGCCGGGCATGCTGCTCGCCTTCGGCGTCGGCGCCGTCATAGGCAACATTGCCGGCGGCCAGGCGGCAGACCGGTTCGGCGCCACCCGCACCGTCGGCTGGTCGCTGACGCTGAGTGCCGCCATGCTGGTGATGCTGTCGGTGGTGCCGGCCTTCCTGCCGCAGCACATCGCCGGGCCGGCGCTGATGGCGATGATGGTGCCGTGGGGCATCGTCGGCTGGGCGTTCCCGCCGGCGCAGGCCAGCCGCATCATCAAGCTGGCGCCCGATGCCGCCCCGATCGTGCTGTCGCTCAACGGCTCGGCGCTCTATCTTGGCGTGGCACTGGGCGCGGTGGTGGGCGGTGGCGTGCTGCGCTACGGCGCGCCGGCCGATCTCGGCCTGGTCGCGGCCGCCTTCCCAGTGATCGGACTGGGCATCGTGCTGGCCGGTCGCCGTGCGGTACGGCCGGTCGCGATGCCGGCCGAATAGCCGCTTCGAAAGTCGTCGGTTACCTTGGAGCGATTCACCGTTTCACGGAACGGCGAAGCGCTCTAACTCTTTGTCTTGACGCAATTCCGGACGGGAAACCGGCTCACGCTTTTGCTGGAATTGCTGGGGTTGCCGTTGGCAGATCGAAATCAAGCGCGCTGATGTCATCCAGCATCGCGCGCAGGCGTTCAGCCTTTTCCTTGCCCACCACATCCTCGAAGCGCTGCTGGGCGGTTTGCCACAGCTTCATCGCCTCATCGAGCTTGATGCGCCCCTGCTGGGTCAATCGCACCCGCTTGATGCGGCGGTCGTCGGGATCGGTGAAGGTCTCGACAAAACCATCGCGGACCAGCGGCTTCAGCGTGTGGCCGAGCGCCGAAAGGTCCATGACCAGGGCAGCGGCAATGGCGCCCATGGCCGGTTCGCCGCCGATGTGGATCTGGTAGAGCAGGCCTTGCTGCGTGGCCTTGAGGCCCGACGGCGCCTGCACGTCGTCGTAGAACTGGCCGAGCTTGCGTGTCGCGCGCCGCAGCATGGCGTAGTTGCAGGCTGTCAGCCCGGGCAGGGTGTCTTTCGGCATAGCGGTTCCTCGGCGCCGGTGAAAATTCGGTCCGGCCGCTGCCCGACAAATAATCCCGAACACACTCATTGACAAGATAGTGGCATATGCCTACTTCGTTGAAAGTGGTATATGCCACTAAATCAATCAGACTGCTTGCCGGCGAGCCCAGGCGAATGCCTGTGGCGCCGGCGGCCAGGTCGAAGCGAACAGAGAGAAGGAACAGGACAATGAGTGGACAGGCAAACAAGGGCACCGCGGTCGTCACCGGCGCGTCGTCTGGCATCGGCGCGGTCTATGCGGACCGGCTGGCCGGGCAGGGCTATGATCTCGTGCTGGTGGCGCGGCGCGCCGACCGGCTCGAGGAGCTGGCCGAAAAGCTGCGCTACGCCTACGATCGCAAGGTCAGCTTCATCGCAGCCGATCTATCCGACGACGACGATGTGCGCCGTGTCGAGCGGGTGATATCGGCCGACGACAGCGTGACGCTGCTGGTCAACAATGCTGGCCTCGGCGGCCAGCAGGTGGTCGCAACTGCCGACGCCGACGCGGCCGAGCGCATGATCAAGGTCAATGTCATTGCCTTGACCCGCCTGACCCGTGCGGTGCTGCCGGGTCTTCTGGTGCGCAACCGCGGCGCAATCGTCAACATTGCCTCGGTGCTTGCCTATGAGACGTCGTTCGGCGGCATCTACAGCGGCACCAAGGCCTATGTCGTCAACTTTACCGAGGCGCTGCACCGCGAGGTCGCGGGCACCGACGTAAAGGTGCAGGTGGTGCTGCCGGGCGCGACCCGGACCGATTTCTGGGAACTGGCCGGCAGCGATATCGGCCAGCTTCCGAAGGAGATCGTCATGTCCGCCGACGATATGGTCGATGCCGCGCTTGTCGGCCTGGCCAGGGGCGAAGCCGTCACCGTGCCGGCACTTGCCGATGCCGCCAAGCTGGACACGTTCCTCGGCGCCCGCCAGGCCTTCTACGGCAGCCTGCACGCCGACAAGCCGGCGGCGCGTTACGCGGCCTGAAGGCCAAGGGCTGGTTCGCCTTGCGAACCGGCCCGCCACCGCGCTCACTTCTTTCGCGAGCCTGCCCACCAGGGGGGGGGCAGGGGCGCCCGCCTTTGTAGACTTGGAAAGGCACGCTCCCCACCCCCCCCTTGTGGGGAGGTCGGACCGAAGGTCCGGGTGGGGTACTGGCGCTGACCCTGCGATTCAGCAAGGCCGGCGCCTCACGCTGACCGCCACATCGGAATGATCGACGCGGCCAGCACCAGAGCCAGCACGATGTTGAGCGCTCGCCACTGCCATTCGGTCTTGAGCAGCCGGGCCAGCACCATGCCGGCCATGCACCAGACGGACAGGGAGATGGCGGCGGTGAGGCCGAAGGTCGAGCCGAGCAGCAGGGCGAGTTGTCCGGGCCCGTCGGCCAATGCGGCGAATGAGGCGGCCGCGCCGAGCCCCATCGCCCAACCCTTGGGGTTCATCCACTGGATGCCGGCGCCGCCAAGAAAGCTGTTCGGTTTGGCCATGGCCACGTCGAGACTGGGTGGCCCGGCGCGGCCGATCCTGAGTGCCAGCCACAGGAGATAGAGCGAGCCGGCGATCTTCATGGCAAGCTGCAGCGACGGCACCGCAAGCAGCAGGCCCGCGAGGCCAGCCGCGGCGGCCCCCGTCACGGTAGCGAGGCCGGCGGCGCTGCCGATCATCAGCGGAACCGAACGGCGAAAGCCGAACTGCGCGCCCGAGGCGGTGGACAAGGTCGTGGCGATGCCGGGCGTCGCGGTGGCCACGAAGGCAAACAGGATGAGCGGCAGGATTGGCTGGAGCATGGGACATCCTTTGTCGGAGGCGCCATGGTAGGCTTGGCCTTGCATCAGTAAATGCAATGTTTGCGATGATCTGCATTAGAAGTTATAATGCAGGCATGATCCGCAATCTCGATACGGCGCTGATGCGCACCTTCGTCACCGTCGCCGACAGGGCCAGCATGACGGCGGCAGCCAATGCGCTGCTCCGACCTCGCCGTCACCACCTGGCTGGCCTCCACCGTGCCGGCCGATCTCGAGATCTTGCCGTTCGATGTCGGGCTCCCGTCGCTGCCGAACTTTGCCATCAATCTGCATCTGCCGCGGCACGGCGCCGGCGCGGCAGCGCAGGAGTTCGCGCGGCATATCAGGGATGGGCTGGCGCGGCGAGCGCAAGCGGCTTGAGACAAGACAGCTCGGTTCTTCCCCTCCGGAGGAAAGGTGCCGAGGCCGTCCCGCTACTTCCAGTTCTTGCGCCGCTCGAGTTCGGCGTCGGATGGTTCGCCCGAGACGAAGGAGCCGACCTCGATTTCGCCTGACCGTTCGTAGGTCGCGATGATGACGCCGGTGCTGGTCGTCTGCGACTTCACAAGCTTGAAGGCGGCCGGCATCGCGTCATCGCCGAACAGGCGCTTGCCTTTGCCCAGCAGCAGCGGGAAGATCATCAGCCGGATCTCGTCGATCAGCCCGTTGGCGAGCAAGGTCTGGATCAGGTCGGCCGATCCCTGGATAAGCAGGTCGGGCCCATCCTGCTGCGTGAGGCGACGCAGCGCCGCGACGATATCTTCCCCAAGCCATTGCGTGTTCTGCCAGGTGAGTGTGTCAGGCCGATGCGTCGCCGCATATTTGGTCGCCGGGTTGAAGGCATCGGCGATCGGATCCTTCTGGTACGGCCAATAAGCGGCGAAGATGTCGTAGGTTCTGCGGCCGAGCAGCAGGGCGAAGGGTTTGGAGAACAGTTCATCCATTGCCGCGCCGCCCACCTCGTCAAAGTAATGGAAGGTCCAGCCGCCGAATTTGAAGCCGCCGACCGGATCCTCTTCCGGCCCGCCGGGTGCCTGCATGACGCCGTCGAGGCTGACGAAGGTGGCGGCGATGATCTTTCTCATGGGTCTCTCCCTTGTTCCATCCACGCCGTCGCGGCCGGATTGTGGCCCAAGGACGGCTGGGCCGCACCCATCCCGACAGGGCATGGGAAATTCTGCTCAAATCCGCGCATCGATGCCTCAGTTGCCGGGTTTGGCGCGGACGTCTTTCGACGAGAACCAGAGGTCGCCGAAGATGGCCGTGGCGGTTCGGTCCGGCGCCTTATCGCTTGTCAGCCAGATCGAGCGGCTGCGCATGGCTTGCTCGCGTGTCGGGATCTTTGCCGCAAGATCCGCGACCGAGGCACCGAAGCACGGGATGAACCAGGAGCGCATGAAGGGATCACAGGCAAAGCCCCCTGCGGTGCGGATCACCATTACCGCCAGCGGGACGCGTTGGGACGGGCGCCAGGGGAAGATCATGCGGCCGCCGGGGCGCAACGCCTTCAGCCATGCGACCGGCGGGGCGACGACACCGGCGTTGACATAGATGATGTCGGATGGCGGCAAGGGCCTGGTCACCGCGTCGCCCCGCACGACAGTCGCATTGCGATAGGGCTCGAGATTTCCGCGCGCTTGCTCGGCGAGGTTCTTGTCGAGCTCGAAGGCGGTGACGGTGCCGCCAGGTGAAACCAGCCTGGCCAGCACGGCGGAGTAGTATCCGGTGCCTGCGCCGATATGGGTGACGGTCTCGCCGGGTTTCGGCGTCAGCTTTCCGATCCACATGGCATGCAGGAACGGCTCACCATTGTTGATGCCCTTGTCGGCATCGAGCGCCACCAGCACGTTCTGGTAGATATGCGCCGGGTCGGCGCTCGGCGTCGTGACCTTACCGCTGCCGGCGACGATCGTCCACGGTCCCGGGCCAAGGAAGGCTTCGCGCGGAACCTCGGCGAACACCTCTTCCAGGCGTGGATCCGATGAGGCGGCATTGGCCGCCATCAGCCGGGCGTAGAATTTCCTGATGTCCTCAATTTTGCTCATGGCATCGGGAAAGATAGCGCGGTTTGGCGGTTTGTCGCGCCGCCTGGCGTAATTCTAACCGACCCCGAACAGCGTATCGTAAAGCAGCTTGAAGTTGAGCGCGAGGATGATCGCCGCGACCACCCAGGCGAGTGCCGCCACGCCGCGTGGGATGGCGAGGTTGCCCATCTTCTTCTCGTTGGAGACGAACTGCACCAGCGGCACCACCGCGAAGGGCAGTTGCATCGACAGGATCACCTGGCTGAACACCAGCAGCTGGCCGGTGCCCTTCTCACCATAGAGCGCGGTGACGACCACCACGGGGACGATGGCGAGGCCGCGCGTCAGCAGCCGGCGCGCCCAGTTGGGGATGCGCAGGCGCAGGAACCCTTCCATGACGATCTGGCCGGCAAGCGTCGCCGTCACCGTCGAATTCAGGCCGGAGGCGAGCAGCGCCACGGCGAACAGGATCGAGGCGATGCTGAGGCCGAGCAGCGGCGACAGAAGCTCGAAAGCCTGGTCGATCTCGGCCACGTCCTGGTGGCCGGTGTTGTGGAAGGCGACGGCCGAGACGATCAGGATGGCGGCGTTGACGAATAGAGCCAGCATCAGCGCGATGGTGGAGTCCGTCGTCGCCCATTTGATGGCGTCGCGCTTGCCCTTATCGGTGCGCTCATAGGCACGGGTCTGCACGATCGAGGAGTGCAGATAGAGATTGTGCGGCATGACCGTGGCGCCGATGATGCCGATGGCGATATAGAGCATCGCCGGATTGGTGACGATCTCCGATGACGGCACGAACATCGAATGCAGGATCGTGCCGGCCGGCGGCGCGGCAACGAAAATCTGGATGGCAAAGCAGCTGAAGATGATGATCAGAAGCGCGACGACAAAGGCTTCGAGATAGCGGAACCCCTTGTTCATCAACAGCAGCACGAGGAAGGCGTCGAGCGCGGTGAGGATGGCGCCGCCGATCAGCGGAATGCCGAACAGAAGGTTCAGGGCGATCGCCGTGCCGATCACTTCGGCGAGGTCGCAGGCGATGATGGCGAGTTCGCAGGCGATCCACAGCATGAAATTGACCGGGCGGGGATAATAGGCGCGGCAGGCCTGGGCGAGATCGCGGCCGGTGGCGATGCCGAGCCGGGCGGCCAGCGCCTGCAACAGGATCGCCATCAGGTTGGACAGCATGATGATGAACAGAAGCGTGTAGCCGAACTGGGCGCCACCGGCGAGATCGGTCGCCCAGTTGCCGGGGTCCATATAGCCGACCGAAACCATGTAGCCCGGTCCCATGAAGGCGAACAGCCGGCGGAACCAGACGCCCGAACTCGGCACGGCGATGGTGGAATTGACTTCGCGCAGGCTGGGCTGATCGTCCTCGTCCCGTCCGGCGAACCGCCATGAGGATCGAGGGGATGTTGCTTCTGCGTCTGACATGAAAAGGCTTTCCGAGACTTCCGGGGAATACCAATAAGCTATGCCAGGGCTCAACATTATGCAATAGGCTATATTTCATTGTTTGTGCTTTTTGCCGCGCGCTGCCCGGGGTTGCGAAACCGCGATCGGAAACGTTGGTTGCGCCTGTGTGGGAATGCAAATAAACGGCCTGAAGAATCAGAGCCCGTGCTATAAAGCAGGAACGGCTAAACTCCCGAGGAGGAGCGCGCATTGGCGCTGAAGAACAGACCCGTCCCACGTGAGCCATTGCCCGACGCCGATGTCCATTCGGAAGGGTTCCGGCAGCAGCGCCAAGCGCGCCGTAGCGCGCTGGTCGAGGATTATGTCGAATTGATCGCCGACCTGATCGAGGACGGCAACGAGGCGCGCCAGGTCGACATCGCCGCTCGTCTCGGTGTCGCCCAGCCGACGGTGGCCAAGATGCTGACGCGCCTTTGTGCCGACGGGCTGGTGTCGAGAAAACCCTATCGCGGCGTGTTCCTGACCGAGGCCGGCCGCAAGGTCGCGGAGGAAAGCCGCATACGCCACCAGACAGTGGAAGCCTTTCTCCGCTCGCTCGGCGTCAGCGCCGAGACCGCGCGCATCGATGCCGAGGGCATCGAGCACCATGTCAGCGCCGAGACGCTGGAAGCTTTCCGTAAGGCGATGACGGCGCCGCGCTAATAGCTCAACCGTTCTCCGAGCGGGAGCGGAACCGCAGCCCTTTACGCACGTTGCTCCTGACACAGCGCGATATCGCGCCAAGGGAGGATGCAATGGGCGTCGAACAGGCACCGACAGCGAAGGGCAAGCAGGCCGCCGAGGGGTTGAAGCAGGCGGCGGCGAAGGACGAGCGCAAGACCGAAGCCGAGACCGGCCATCCCTTGAAGAAGGGTGCGGCGCGTTTCGAGGAGCGGTCGAAAAGCTCGGACGGCAAGAGCGCCGGCGCCAAGCAGAAAAGCTGAGGCCGCGCCGACGTCGGCCCGGAAGCTGTCTGTTCAGCTGCCGACTTCTCTCACTCCCGGACATCCTGCACCCAGCTCCTTGGGTGGCCGTCGACGCGGAACTGGAAGATGAAATAGGGCGGGATGCAGGTGCCTTCGCCAGGCTTGGCCTGGGGCAGGTCGTCATAGCCGGCGGTGCAGATATAGTCCTCGCGGCAGGGATGCGCCTTGTCGCAGGCGCGCAGGCCGGCGGTCTTGGTGAACTCCCTGGTGCAGAATTTGTGGTCCTTGCCGGACGCGATGCAGTCGTTGAAGCCGGTCTTGGCCAGTCGGCCGCAGGTCGCCTCGTCGGGAAGCCTGTCGCAGCTCGCCTTGCGCAGCATGCCGCCCGGAAAGCCGCCGGTCTTCTGATCAGGATTGTCGTAGCGCTGGCGCGCCGCACCATAGCCGGCGAGTTTGACCAGTGGTTTCTTGTCCCGAGCGGGGTCGATGGCGCAGGCCTTGGCGGTGGCCGGCGACAGGCGGCAATACTGGTCGTTGCCCCATGTCGACATCTTGATCTCGCCAAACTCGACGGGATCGCCGACGGCGGTGCCCTTCTCGCTGACGCAGGTGCCGAAGCCCGGATGGATGGCGCTTTCGTGAACGCCGGCGCAGCGCAGGCCCGCGCCGCATGTCCAGTCCTTGAAGCTTGGGTCGTCACCTCCATAGCAGATCGACCCCCAGCCATTGTAGAGATCGGTGCCCTTCAGCGCCTCGGCGTATTTCTGATCCGGCCGGGCGGCGAAACCTCTGGTGAAATCCGGGTGGCCGCCGGCGGCGAACTGCTCGACGATGGCGCGGCGGCGCGGCAGGTCGGCGAAGAACACCGCCGAGCCGGGCACGAAGACGGCGTTGCGGCGTGGTTCGCTGGCCGGATCGGCACCGGTGTAGTGGAAGCCGGCAATGCCGTGCGTCTGATGGCAGCCCGTGCAGCTCATTTCGTTCAGCCGCAAATTGAAGCCGGCCACCGATTTGATGGTGGCGAGCGTGTTGCCGCGGGCGACATAGTCCCTCAGCGCCTTGTCGATGTCGGTATCGTCGACCAGCCTATAGGCGATGTTGTTCTGCGAGCGGCTCAAGCCTCCAGGCGCGACGGAAACGGCGCTTTTGGCGAGGAACTTTTCGTCGATGACCAGCCGGCCATGGTCGAGATCGTAGATGTTGCGGTCGGTGAGCAGCCATTTGGCGAAGGACGGCTTGTCGGCCAGCACCGTCGCCCGGTCGATCTGGTTCTCCATCTTCGCTTCATGGAAGCTCGAGGTCGCCGGATCCCATTTGAAGATTTTCAGGAGGTATTCGGCATGGCCGCCGAAATCGCGCCGCGTCGAGGCCGACAGGCGCAGCACCTGCATGTTGAGCTCGAGCCGCATGATCTGCGAGGAATTGAGCATGGCGCCGGACAGCGGGCCTTCGTCGGAACGCAGCCAGGCGGCCAACTGCTCGGGCGGCAGGTCTTTCTGGCCGGCGGCAAGCCAGCGCCGGGCGACGTCGGCGCAGGAGACGTCGGTTGCACTGGGCAGATCCTTCGAGGCGCGCGCCTGCGCCCGCCTTGGTTTGGCGTTGAAGACCAGGCTCATGGTCAGCGGCAGGCGCGAGGAGATGCGCTGCGCCACCTTGCCCTTGGCCGGCTTTTCGGCGACCGAATAGTGGAAGCGGTAGATCAGCCTGATCTCGCCGCATTCGGTGTGGCCGAGATAGCCGCGATCCATTCGGTTGACGACGCCGGTCAGATCCAGCGTCGAGCCGTCATCGTCGATGTATCTGGGATTGAATTTCTGGCTGGTGTCGCTCGATTTGGCCATGGCGGCGACATAGGGGTCGGGACTGGTCCTTGGCTCGTCCGATATCTCCTGCTTGACCGTGTCGCGCACCGTGGACAGCGCCGGCACGGAAAACAGGCCGTGATTGTCGACGTCGCGGGTGAGGCCGACCGCCGGGCCGAGCAGGCGGCTGATCGACAGGCCGCCGCGCTCCAGCGCCTGCAAGGTGTCCGGATCGGTGACGGCGACGGCGGAGTCGAGCGTCACCGCGTCGGCCTCCCGCAAGCCCAGGCAGCTCAGTGCCAAAACCAACAATATTTGACCGATCGTTCGCAATCGCCCCTCGCAGCCTCAGTCACGGCCGATGCTACAAGCCTTCCAAGGTTCCGGCCAGAGTGGTGAAGCGGTCATGCGGGCATCGCCTTGGCCATCGAAAAACACTGTGACTTGGCGCAACCATTGGGATAATTGTTTGTTGGGTTGAGCCGGCCTTGCCGGAGCAACGAGGAAGTTTGTCACGGGGAGTTGCCATGCTCTGGAGAGGCCGTCGTCAGAGTGACAATATCGAGGACGACCGCAGCGATGGCGGCGGCGGGATCGGCGGCGGTGGCGGCCAGTTCCGCATTCCCATCGGCGGCCGAACCGGTGGCGGCGGTAGCATTCTCCTCGTCATCCTGGTGGTGATCGCTGGATGGTACTTCGGCTTCGATCCCTCGGCGATCCTGGGCGGTGGCGATGGCGGCCTGTCGCCGGGTGGCGGTGGCCAGATCACTGATAGCAGCGGCGGCCAGGGCAATGGCACCGCACCCGCCAATGACGAGATGAAGCAGTTCGTCGCGACCGTGCTGGCCGAAACCGAGGACACCTGGACCGGCATCTTCAAGTCACAGGGCCTGACCTATGAGGATCCCAAGCTGGTGTTGTTTTCCGGCCAGGTCCGCTCGGCCTGCGGCTTTGCCTCGGCCGCGGCCGGACCGTTCTATTGTCCGGGCGACCACAAGGTCTATCTCGACATGACCTTCTTCCAGCAGCTCGACCAGCAATTCGGTGCGTCGGGCGAGTTCGCGCGGGCCTATGTCGTAGCGCATGAGGTCGGTCACCACGTGCAGAACCTCACCGGCATCATGTCCAAGTTCAACCAGATGCGGCAAGGCATGAGCGAGGCCGATGCCAACCAGCTGTCGGTGCGCATCGAACTGCAGGCCGACTGCTTCGCCGGCGTGTGGGCGCATTACACCGCGCAGAAGGGCATATTGGAGCAGGGCGACATCGAAAGCGCGCTGAATGCCGCCAAGCAGATCGGCGACGACACGCTGCAGAAGAAGATGCAGGGCTACGTCGTGCCGGAAAGCTTCAACCACGGTACGTCGCAGCAGCGGCAGACCTGGCTGGCGCGCGGCTACAAGAGCGGCAAGCTCTCGGATTGCAACACGTTGAGCGGCCCGATCTGACGAGGCCAACTGGAAATTCTGCCCCCGCGGCCATCACCGCAGAGCGAATTTCGAAACAGTCTGGGCTAGCGTCTCCTGACACTGGCCTGACGACGAGGTCGCCGTCAGGGAGAGTCAGGATCAACGATTCCTGGCTGTTCTCGCATTGTTCCTTTTTGCGCGCTCGCCTATAAGGTTCGTCCGCCTGCGCCCCGGGCGACCAGAGGAGCCTGACCCATCATGATCGACCCCAAAACCGCCAGGCGGGGCCTAGCGCTGGTTTTCACCACGCTGCTGCTGGATATTATCGGCTTCGGCATCATCATGCCGGTGCTGCCGGCCTATTTGCAGGAATTGTCCGGTGTCAGCATCAGCGGCGCGGCGATCGAGGGCGGCTGGCTGTTCTTCGTCTATGCGGCCATGCAGTTCTTCTTCGCGCCGATCATGGGCGGCCTGAGCGACCGGTTCGGGCGGCGGCCAATCCTTCTTGCCTCGGTGCTGACCTTCTCGATCGACAATCTGATCTGCGCGATCGCCTGGTCCTATCCGATGCTGTTCATCGGCCGTGTGCTGGCCGGCATTTCAGGCGCCAGCTATTCGACGACGTCGGCCTTCATCGCCGACATCTCGAACGACGAGAACCGGGCGAAGAATTTCGGCCTGCTCGGCATCGCCTTCGGCGTCGGCTTCGTCATCGGCCCAGTGTTGGGCGGGCTACTCGGCACGTTCGGGCCGCGCGTGCCGTTCTATTTCGCCGCCGGGCTCGCCTTCATCAACTTCCTGATCGCGATGGTCTTTCTTCCCGAAACCCTCGACGAGAAGCATCGGCGCCGGTTTGAGTGGAAACGCGCCAACCCGGTCGGCACGCTGCTGCAGATGCGCAGGTATGAGGGCATCGGCTGGATCGGGCTCGTCTTCTTCCTGATGACGCTTGGCCACATGATGTACCCGGCGGTCTGGTCGTTCGTCTCCAGCTACCGCTATGGCTGGAGCGAGCAGCAGATCGGTTTTTCGCTCGGCGCTTTCGGCCTGTGCGGCGCGATCGTCATGGGCACGGTGCTGCCGCGCGTCATCCCCAGGCTCGGCGAATGGAAGACGGCGGTCATCGGCCTGACGTTCACGGCGGTGAGCGCCTTCGGCTATGCCTTCGCTTCGCAGGGATGGATGATCTATGCGGTGATCGTCGTCGGCTGCCTGGAGGCGCTGGCCGACCCGCCGCTAAGGAGCCTCGCCGCCGCCAAGGTTCCCCCTTCGGCACAAGGCGAGTTGCAGGGCGCGATGACTTCGCTCTTCTCGATCACCTCGATCATCACGCCGCTCCTCTACACGGCGATCTTTTCCTGGTTCACCGGGCCAAGCGCGCCAGTGACCTTCGGCGGTGCGCCCTATCTGGTTGGTGCCTGTTTCCTGGTGCTGGCGCTCGTCGTCTTCATCACCAAGGTGGCGAGGCCGGCGACGGTCACAAACGCCACGACCGACGTCGCGGAAGACGCAGCGCAGGCATGAGCCATGGCAGCCGCATCGCGCGCTGACCAGGGGCGGAGTATCTGCGGCCTGGCGCCTGGCGCCTGCTCGACGGCGCCGCCCGCCCGGATGCCGATCAGGTCGCGCGGCTGATCGGCTACGCCGTCGACCCCTGCCTGACCAGTTTCGACCATGCCGATATCCATGGGAATTACGAGGTGGAGGCGAGTGAAGGCCGCCGGTAGCGTAAGGTCAGGCCCGCTCGGCCAGCAACTCTTCGCCGCGCTTCTCGCGGATCAGGTTCACGAAGCGGCGAAACAGGTAGTGCGAGTCCTGCGGGCCGGGCGAGGCTTCGGGGTGATGCTGGACCGAGAACACCGGACGGCCGGTCAGCGCGATGCCGCAGTTCGAGCCGTCGAACAGCGAGACATGGGTTTCCTCGACGCCCTCTGGCAGCGAGTCGGCGTCGACGGCAAAGCCGTGGTTCATCGAGACGATCTCGACCTTGCCGGTGGTGTGGTCCTTGACCGGATGGTTGGCGCCGTGATGGCCCTGGTGCATCTTGGCGGTCCTGCCGCCGAGCGCCAGCGCCAGCATCTGGTGGCCGAGGCAGATACCGAACAACGGAATGTCGGTCTTCAGCAGATCCTGGATGATCGGTACGGCATAGTCACCGGTGGCTTCCGGGTCGCCGGGGCCGTTGGACAGGAAGATGCCGTCCGGCTGCATGGCGAGGATTTCTTCCGAGCCGGTGCTGGCCGGAACGACCGTCACCTTGGCGCCGAGGCCGGCAAGCAGGCGCAATATGTTGCGCTTGACGCCGTAGTCGATGGCCACGACGTGCAGCGACGGCTCGGCCTGTTCGCCAAAGCCTTCGTTCCACACCCAAGGCGTCTCGCGCCAGACCGACGATTGGCCCGAGGTGACTTCCTTGGCGAGGTCGAGGCCAATCAGGCCAGACCAGGCGGCAGCGCGCCGCTTCAGATCGTCGAGGTCGAACACGCCGTCGGGCGCATGCGCGATGACGGCGTTGGGCATGCCTTTTTCGCGGATCAGCGCGGTGAGCGCGCGCGTGTCGATGCCCGAGAGCGCGACGATGCCGCGCTTCTTCAGCCACTGGTCGAGGTGGCCGGCGGCGCGGTAGTTGGACGGGTTGGTGACATCGGCCTTGAACACGGCGCCGACAGCGCCCGCGCGAGCTGCCGGGTTGAGGTCCTCGATGTCCTCGCCATTGGTGCCGATATTGCCGATATGCGGGAAGGTGAAAGTGACGATCTGGCCGGCATAGGACGGATCGGTGAGGATTTCCTGATAGCCGGTGAGCGCCGTGTTGAAGCAGACTTCGGCGACCGCGGAGCCGGTGGCGCCGAGGCCGCGCCCCTCGATGACGGTGCCGTCGGCCAGCACCAGAACGGCGGTCGGCTTTTCCGTGGCCCAGGCGGGCGTCGTCTCGGCCATGGCGGCACTCCTATCAGGCTGCGCGTTGCAAAGGCCCGGCGGCCATCCGCGCAGCAAACGGCGCGGAGCGGCGAATTCGCGGCCTCCACGCACTCAAGCTTCAGTTCATGCAAGGCCCAGTACATAGGGGAAGGGGGCAGGGCGGTCAATGATCATGCGAAATGCGGCTCCGATTTATTTCATCAAGCAATATCATAGGCTTGCCTTGCAATATCAGGGTTTGCGTTGGCTTGGCCGCGGCGCTATTGTCCGCGCCGATCGAAGGAGAAAGCATGATGCGCGCAAAAATCGCCGAATCCCTGAAGAGCGCGATGAAGGCGCAGGACAAGCACCGCCTGCCGACATTGCGGCTGATCCAGGCCGCCATTCATGATCGCGACATCGCCAATCGCGGTGGCGGCAAGGATCCGGCCAGCGATGAGGAAATCCTGCAGATCCTGGCCAAGATGGTGAAGCAGCGCGAGGAATCGGCGAAAGCCTTCGAGGAAGGCAAGCGCCCGGAACTGGCCGCGCAGGAGCGCGGTGAGATGGAGATCATCCGCGGCTTCCTGCCGACGCAACTCGACGATGCGGCGGTTA
>NZ_PNOT02000286.1 GCF_002879535.1 Mesorhizobium intechi | reverse complement strand
CACCGGGCAACTGCAACCCGGCCAGAAGCTCAACGAGCTCAGAATCTCCGAACAGATGCGGGTCAGCCGCGCGCCATTGCGCGAGGCGATGCGCGAGCTGGTGCAGGAAGGCATCCTGACGAGCATTCCCTATGCCGGAACCTTCGTCATCGACGTCACCGCCAAGGACATCGACGATGCCTATTCGCTCAACCAGGTGCTCGACGAGTTCGCCATTGAACGGACATGGCCACAGCGCGACCAGCGCTTCTTCGCTGAACTTGACCGGCGCCACGAAGCGGTGAAACAGGCGACACGCAACCTCGACACCACAAGGCAGATCGAAACGGCGCTGCAACTGCACGGGCTGATCTATGAATGGGCCGACAATTCGGTGCTTCTGGAAACCTGGCAGCGCCTGACCAGCCGGCTGCAAATGTATTTCGCGCTGCACCAGCACGCGCGCAACGAGCCGGTGCCGGCCGAAGACGTCCATGAGACTTACGTGCAGCTGATGAAGGGCGCCGATATGCGCGCTGCCCAGCGTCACGCACGCGAACATATCAATCTCGACTTCGAGCAGTTGCTCTCCTATGCGCGCAGCCTCGAACAGCGCCCGTCGAAGGGCGCCTGACCAATTCCAGATATCGCAGCCAGCGGACAGACAGAGTGCAGATCAAATCCATCAAAGCCTACCATGTGGTGCAGCCCTTCGTGGACGGCCCTTACCGCATGTCCAAGGGGCGCCAGGCCGACGCCTTCGACGCGGTGATCGTCGCCATCACCGCCGACAGCGGCCTGACCGGCTGGGGCGAGATGGCGCCCCTCGGCAATTTCTACTCGGCCGCGTTTCCGGCGGGAACACGCGCGGGCGTGCCGGAAATCGCGCCGCATCTCATCGGCCACGACCCGCGCGGGCTGGCCAGGATCGGCCGGCTGATGGACACGGTGTTCAAGGGCCATCCCTATATCAAATCGGCGCTCGACATGGCCTGCTGGGATCTCGCCGCGCGCGCCGCAGACGTGCCGCTGGTGACGCTGCTCGGCGGCAAGGAGAGCGATATGGCGGAGACCTACAGGGTCGTCACACACGGTACGCTCGATCAGATGGCGGCCCTGGCAAAAAGGATCATCGCGGAGGGCTGTCGCCGTCTGCAGGTCAAGGTCGGCGGCAATGTGCACGACGACATCGAGCGAGTGACGACAGTCGCCTCGGCCGTGCCGAAAGGTACGGTGATTTTCTGCGACGCCAATGCCGGCTGGACACCCTACCAGGCACGGCAGTTCGCCGATGCCACGCGTGGCATCGACTACACTTTCGAGCAGCCCTGTACGACGATCGAGGAGAACATGTCGGTGCGCCGCATGCTCGACAAACCGATGGTGCTCGACGAATCCGTCACCTCGCTGGAAGCGATGCTGGAGATTAACCGCCTGGGCGCGGCCGACGGGCTGACGCTGAAGATCTCGCGGCTGGGTGGCGTGACGAAGACGCGCCAGATCCGCGACGTTGCCGTCGACCTCGGCTTCATGATCACTGTCGAGGACACGGGCGGCGCCGAGATCGACACGGCGGCGATGGCGCATCTGTCGCTGTCGACGCCGGAGGAGCGCCGGCTGCATGCCATTGCCTTCCATGAATGGGTGACGGTGCGCACGGCCTTCAACGCTCCGCCGGTCACCGGCAGCCATATGGGCATTCCGGACGGCCCCGGCCTCGGCATCGATGTGGACCCGAGCCTGCTCGGCAAGCCCTTCTTCGAGGTCGGCTGAGATGAAGATCCGAGGGGTCACGGCCACGCCGATCAATCTTCGTCTCGAGGCACCCTATGGCTGGGTGTTCGGCGAGCTCGACGGTTTTTCGCAGACCATTGTCGAGGTCGAGACCGAGGATGGGCTGATCGGCCTCGGCGAGGCGCCGACGCCGGCGGCGGCCGCAATCATCAATGGTGTTCTCGCCGAGCGCCTGGTCGGCCGCGATGCCTTTGACATTGCCGGTGCCGAGCATGTCTGCCTGCCCTACTGGACCGGCGTGCAATCGATCAACGACCGCACCCGCATCATGGCTTTCGGCGCGATCGAGATGGCGCTGTGGGACCTGCGCGGCAAGGCGTGGAAGCAGCCACTCTACCAGCTGCTCGGCGGCGCTGTGCGCAAGGACATCCCATTCACCGACTATTTCTCGCTGCGCGGCGACGGGCCTGATGTGAAAGGCGAGACGACCCCGGAAGAAGTCGCCGATTATTGCGTCGAGCTGCACCAGACGCATGGCACGACCTTCTTCGAAGGCAAGTTTTCGACCGAAGACCCGAACGTCTCGCTGAGAATGGTCGAGCTGATCCGCGAAAAACTCGGTGACGAGGCGATGATCCGCATCGATTCCAACCAGGCCTATTCGCTGGCGACTGCGCGGCGGCTGGCGCGGCCGCTCGAAGGGCTCGGCGTGCGCAACTGGGAAGATCCGGTGGCGACGATCGAGGAGATGCGGCAGTTGCGACAGCATTGCTCGATCCCGTTCTCGACCCACAACATCGACATTGCGCGCGCCATGGACCTCAAGGTTCCCGATGCCTTCGTCGGCAATCCGACGGCGCATGGAGGCATCGGCCGCCTGCTCCGTTTCGTCGGCGCCTGCGAGCACGCCGGCGTCGATTTCTGGTGCTATAGCGGCGACAGCGGCATCGGCAGCGCGGCCTATCTGCATCTGTGCGCGGCGCTCGGCTGGATCCGGGAGCCCAACCAGTCGCTGTTTCGCATGCAGCCCATGGACGTCACCGAGGAAGGGCCGTTTTCGCCGAGGAACAATGTCGTCCGCGTCCCGGAAGGTCCCGGTCTCGGCGTCACCTTGTCGCGGAAAAACCTCGCGGCCTGCCATCGCGACTTCGTCGAGAACGGCCCGTGCAACAAATATCACGACCCGGCAAAGCCCGGCACATATCGCCGCCTGCCGCTGAACTAGGAGACCGAGAAGGAAAGGAGGCTAGCCGACAACAAGGGTCCGCCGCAGCGATCTGGATCGCCACGACGGGGCCTGACGGGTGAAAGCATGGCCTCAAGAAAATCTGACCTTCGCGCCGCAAGGATCGGATGGACCACAAAAGACGGCATGCTACAGTCCCGGTCGACCGACTTCGTTGATGGCCGGGACAAGGAGAACTCCACGGAATTTCGTCAACCGGAAGTGCATTCTTCAGCCATAAGAAACAAGGGGAAAGGGTTAAACCCATGAGCAAGAACTACCGCATTCTCGACCTGATCCGACGCAGTCGCTCGCCGCTCGAAAACCATCTCATCGACGGTCTCGTCGACGGCCGTGTCAGCCGCCGCGACTTCATTCGCCACGGCAGCCTGCTCGGCCTGTCGCTGCCGCTTCTGGGCGGCATCACCACCGCTGCCGGCCTCAGTGGCATGCCGTCGCTTGCCCGCGCCCAAGGCGCGCCCGGCGCGACCATCCGTGTCGGCAGCAGCGTGCCGGCGGCAACCATCGACCCGGTCACCATCGCCGATGCCGGCGGGCTGGTGGTCATGCAGCAGGTTGCGGAATTCCTCTGCGTCGACGGCCCGGACCTGGTGCTGAAGCCGGCCCTGGCCGAAAGCTGGAAGCCGAACGACAAAGGCACGGTGTGGACCTTCAAGCTGCGCAAGGGCGTGAAATTCCACTCGGGCGGGGAGATGAAGGCCGACGACGTGGTGGCCAGCATCGACCGCCTTGCGGACCCGGCAAACTCGTCAAACGCGCTGTCGGTGTTCACCGGCATCCTGCAGAAGGGCGCCACCAAGAAGGTCGACGACTACACGGTGGAGTTCCACCTCGACGCCGCGAACGGCAACTTCCCCTACATGGTGTCGTCCGACAATTACAACGCCGTCATCATCCCGGCGAGCTACAAGGGCGACTACGAGAAGAGCTTCGACGGCACCGGCCCGTTCAAGATCGAAAAATACACGCCGAAGGTGGGCGCCTCCTTCGTCCGCAACGAGGACTACTGGGGCGAAAAGGCGCTGCCGGAGCGCACCGAGTTCACCTTCTTCGCCGACATGCAGCCGCAAATCCTGGCGCTGCAGGGCGGACAGATCGACATCATCAACCAGATGCCGGTGCTCGCGGGCGTTGCCCTGCTCAACGATCCGAGTTTCGAGATCATCAGCCTGAAGTCGTCGGCGCATCAGCAACTGCACATGCACTGCGACGAAGGCCCAACGAAGGATGCCCGCGTGCGCCGCGCCATCGCCCTTTGCCTCGATCGCGACAAGCTCGCCGCCGGCCTGATGAAGGGTCGTTCGGCCTTAGGCAATGACAGCCCGTTCGCCGCCGTCTACCCCTCGACCGACACCAGTGTGCCGCAACGCAAGCAGGACATTGCCCAGGCCAAGCAACTGATGGAAGCGGCGGGCGTTGGCCAGGGCTTCAAGATGACGCTTACCACGGAGCGCTACCTCGAAATCCCCGAATACGCCCAGCTCATCCAGAACTGGGTCAAGGAGATCGGTATCGAGCTCGAACTGAACATCCTCGACCAGGGCGCCTATTACGGCGATGCGGTGTTCGGCAAGTCGAACTGGCTGGATTCGGCGATGGGCATCACCGATTACGGCCACCGCGGCGTGCCGAATGTCTATCTGGCGGCACCGCTGAAGAGCGACGGCACCTGGAACGCCGCGCACTTCAAGAACAAGGACTACGATGCGCTGGCCACCAGCTATATCGCGGCCCTCGACCTTGAAGCGCAGAAGGCCGACGCCGGCAAGATCCAGAAGCTGCTGCTCGAGGAAACGCCGGTCATCTTCGGCTATTTCTATGACTATCTGACGGCGACGGCGAAGGGCGTGACCGGCGTGCAGCCGACCGCCATGTCGCAGCTGTTCCTCGAAAAGGCGTCGAAGGCCTAAGCGAAAAGGGAAAGCCAATCCTCCAACAGCCAGCTCCCGCGCGGGAGCTGGCTCCACAAGGAGACTTAGCCATTCTCTCCTTCTTTGCACGGCGTGTTTCGCTGTCGCTGGTTACATTGTTCCTGCTCAGCATCATGGTGTTCCTGGGCGGCCAGGTGCTGCCCGGCAATGTCGGGCGCGCGATCCTGGGGCCGTTTGCCGACCAGCGCGCCGTCGACGCGCTCAATCATACGCTGGGCGTCGATCGCCCGTTGCTCACCCAGTATGCGACCTGGATCTGGAATTTTATCCGAGGCGACATGGGCACGTCCTACATCTTCCGCTCGCCGGTGGCGCCGTTCGTCATCGATGCCTTGGGCAATTCGATGAAGCTGGCCGCGGTCGCCTTCGTGCTGGTGGTGCCTATCGGTATTCTGGGCGGGGTGGTGGCGGCACTCAACCTCAACCGCCCGCTCGATCGCATCATCAGCCTGGGCGGGCTGTCGGTGACGGTGCTGCCGGAGTTCGTCACCGGCATCATCCTGATCCTGATCTTCGGCGTGTGGCTGCGCTGGCTGCCGATCTCGGCGGCGTGGCCGAAGAACGCCGGCTTCGTCACGCAGCTCTACTATTTGATCCTGCCGTCGCTGCCGCTGTTCCTGGTGCTGTTCGGCTATATCGCGCGCATGGCGCGCTCCGGCATGATCGAGGCGCTCGATTCCGACTATACGCGAACGGCCGTGCTCAAGGGCCTGCCGTGGCGCACGGTGATCTGGCGCCATGTGCTGCGCAATGCGCTGCTGCCGACCATCACCGTCATCGCCACCCAAACCGGCTATCTCATCGGCGGCCTGGTGGTGATCGAGACGCTGTTCCGCTACCAGGGTATCGGCTCGCTGATCTTCACCGCCGCGCGCGGCAAGGACTTTCCGATGCTGGAATCCGGCATCCTCACCATCGGCATCGTCTACGCGGTGGCGACATTGATCGCCGACTTCCTCTATTCCGTGCTCAATCCACGCATCCGGCTGGGGTCAGATCAATGAGCGCCGTGCCGACCACCTCTTCCCCGCAAGACAACATGCGCCGGCGCAGCCCCATGGCGGAAGTCTTCTTCTCGCTCATGCGCTCGCGAACCTTCCTTGTCGGTCTTGCCATCGTGCTGTTTTGGGTCGCCTGCGCGCTGTTCGGCGAGCACTTTACACCCTACGATCCGCTCGCCGACGACATCATCAACGCGCTGGCGCCGCCGTCGTCCGAACACTGGTTCGGCACCGACCAGATCGGTCGCGACGTGTTTTCGCGCGTCATCGTCGGCTCGCGCGACATCCTTACCGTCGCCCCGCTGGCGACCCTGCTGGCGACGGTCGCCGGCACGGCACTCGGCTTGCTCACCGGCTATTTCCGCGGCATCGTCGACGACGTCGTCAGCCGCATTCTCGAAGCCTTCATGGCCATCCCCGTGGTCATCGTGGCGCTGCTCGCCATCGTCGCGCTCGGCACCTCCAAGGCCACCGTCATCGTCGTCATTGGCTTGAGCTTCGCGCCGATCATTGCGCGCACCGTGCGCTCGGCGGTGCTGGCCGAGCGCGAACTCGATTACGTCGCCGCCGCGCAACTGAGGCACGAGAGCGCCCTCCATACGATGTTCGTCGAGATCCTTCCCAACGTTATCCCGCCGATCCTGGTCGAGACCACCGTGCGGTTGGGCTACGCCATCTTCGCGGTCGCCACGCTCTCCTTCATGGGCTTCGGCATCCAGCCGCCGTCACCGGATTGGGGGCTGTCGATCTCCAGCAATTACGGCATGATCGGCGGCGGCTTCTGGTGGACGGTGCTGTTCGACGCGCTCGCCATCGCCTCGCTGGTGATCGGTGTCAACCTTGTGGCCGACGGCGTTCATGGAGCGCTCAATGACTAAATCCGCAAAGGCTGAAATCGCCCTCGAGCTGCACGATCTGTCGGTCGCCTACCGGGTGGCAGGGCGCAACCGCGCCGTGCTGCGCAATCTCAGCCTCAACATCCGGCAAGGCGAAGCCTATGGGCTGGTCGGCGAGTCCGGCTGCGGCAAATCCACGGTGGCGCTCACCGTTGTGCGTTATTTGCCAAGAAACGGCTCGATATCGGGCGGCGCGATCTCGCTCGACGGCCAAGACGTCATGAAGCTCGATGCCGAGGCCTTGCGGCGGGCGCGCGCCGAAAGCGTCTCCATGGTCTATCAGGATCCAGGCAAGGCGCTTAACCCGTCGATCCGCATCGGCCGGCAACTGACCGAGATCTTTGAGCTTGGCGGTATCACGGGACAGGCAGCGACCGATCGCGCCATCGCCATGCTCAACCGCGTGCGTATCTCCGATCCGCCAAGCGTCATGCAGCGCTATCCGCACCAGCTCTCCGGCGGCATGCAGCAGCGCGTGGCGATTGCCATGGCGCTGGCCAACGATCCCTCGATGCTGATCCTCGACGAACCTACCACCGGCCTCGATGCAACGGTGGAGGCCGAGGTGCTCGACCTGATCGCGCAGCTCCGGCAAGAGCTGTCGGCCTCGATCCTGTTCATCAGCCACAACCTCGCCGTCGTCTCCAACATGTGCGACCGCGTGGGCGTGCTCTATGCCGGCATGCTGGTCGAGGAAGGGCCGACGGATGTCGTGTTCAACGATCCGCGCCATCCCTATACGGTGGCGCTCCTGCGCTGCCTGCCACGCGGCGGCCAGCGCAAGGACCAGGGCAGGCTCGACACCATCCCAGGGTTCCTGCCGGGCATTGGCGCCGACATCAAGGGCTGTGCCTTTGCCGACCGCTGTGCGCTCGCCGACAATCGCTGCCGCAGCGAATTGCCGCCGCTCTATGATCTGAGTGACGAGCGCGGCAAGCGCCTGTCTCGCTGCTTCCATCACGACAAGGCGCAGGCCCTGCCGCGCGCCACACCGAGCGATGTTGCGACGGCGCCCAAGCCGACAACCGCGCCGGTGCTGCGCGTCGCCGGGCTGAACAAGACCTATGCCAGCCATGGCCATGCCTTGCGCGCGGTCAAGGATGTCTCGCTTGATCTCAGGCCCGGCGAGACGCTGGGGCTGGTCGGCGAATCCGGCAGCGGCAAGACCACCTTCGCCAGGCTGCTGCTCGGGCTTGTGCCGCCCGATGACGGCGGCACCATCGAACTCGAGGGGAAGGCGCTGGCGCCGAAGCTGGAGAACCGTGGCGACGACCAAGTCAAGGCGATGCAGATCGTCTTCCAGAACCCGGACTCCGCCCTCAACCGCTCGCATTCGATCCGCCACATTCTCGGCCGCGCCCTGAAGCGGCTGGCCGGTCTCTCCGGCAAGGTGCTGGAGACGCGCCTCGACGACCTCGTCCGCTCGGTGCGCCTCACCGACCGGCATCTGGCCGTCAAGCCACGCCAGCTGTCAGGCGGCCTGAAGCAGCGCGTCGCCATTGCGCGCGCCTTCGCCGGCGATCCGCGCATCGTCGTCTGCGACGAGCCGACCTCCGCGCTCGACGTCTCCGTCCAAGCTGCGATCCTCAACCTGCTCGCCGACCTGCAATCCAAGGAAGACGTCAGCTACATCTTCATTTCGCACGACCTTGGCGTGGTGCGTTACCTCTCCGACAAGATCGCCGTGCTCTATCTCGGCCGCATCATGGAGATTGGGCCATCGGAAGAAGTCTTCTCCGGGCCGCATCATCCCTATACCGAAGCGCTGCTGTCGGCCGTGCCGAAGCTCGACCAGACCGAGACGGCGCGCATCCGGCTCGACGGCGAGATCCCCAGCGCCACCAACCCGCCCCCCGGCTGCGTCTTCAACACACGCTGCCCGCGCAAGATCGGCCCCATCTGCGAGCAGCAGGAGCCGCAGCTGGCCGAGGCGCAGCCCGGCCACTCCATCCGCTGCCATATCCCCTACCCCGAACTTGCCAGGCTGCAGAAGGCAGCCGTGACTGAACCGGCATAGCAAGGCATCGCCAGCCGGCTAGCGCAGGCCGGCCATGCCCAGGGAACGGTCGCCTTCCGAGAAACCCTTTTCACTGGTCCAGTCCCTGGCCAGCGCGCGCAAGCCCGTCAGCGCGACATCCAGAACATCCGACGAGACGGGATTCGATGGATAGGCGAGATAGATCGGCCGCTGGAACACCGGCGCGTTGTCGATGCGTCGCATCTCGCCGCGCTCGATGTGGCCACTGACGGCGCTGAGCGGCAGATAGGCCGCTGCTTGCTGCGACAGCACATGCTGCAGACCGATGAAGACCAGCCCCGCTGAAATCGCCGGCTTGACCATGCCGGCAAAGGCGCGGTCGTGCTCGATGCGGAATTCGAGCCCCCAGTCCATCAGTATGTAGTTTTCGGTCCACGGCTTCGTCTGCGCCACATGCTGGACGAGCACGACCTGATCGACGGCCAACGTCTCATAAACGATGCCGGGATGCGGGCGCGGCAGATAGAGGATGCAGATATCGAGCAGGCCTTCCGCCAGCTGGTCGATGGCCAGATCCGGAAAACTGCCTTCGAGCCGCAGCGCCACGTTCGGCCGCCTGGCCCGCATCCACTCGACCCATGGCGAGGTGATGCGCTCCCACAGATAGGCGGGAGCGGTCAGCCGCAGCAGGCTGTCATAGCCGTCGGGAACGGCGATGTCCTGCCTCGATTGCTCCCAGGTGCGGGTGATGGAAGAGGCGTGCGGCAGGAATTGCCGGCCGGCCGGCGTCAGCGTAACGCCGTCGCGGTCGCGCACGAAAAGCCGGCGCCCCAACTGCTCCTCCAGCCCCCTGATCCGCGCGCTGACGGTGGATTGCGCAAGGTTGAGCCGGTTGGCCGCGACGGTGAAGCTGCCATGTTCGGCGACCTCCAGGAAACTGCGCAGGTTCTCGGTATCCATGGCTTACACCCCGCATCGAAAATTTCGATGGACCCTATCAAAAAATATCGCTTTCCGGTCGCGGTCAACAATGACCTAAATGGCCGATCCCCCGAGGGCAAGCGAGGAATGCAGCCATGCCAAGGCATTTCATGACGATCGACGCAGCTCGCAAAAACCTGACGGCAATCGAAAATTCCGCTGTCGACGACTTGCTGGCCGGCAGGCTCGACCGCCGCGATTTCCTGCGCCATGGCAGCGTGCTCGGCCTTTCGCTGCCGTTCCTGGGCAGCCTTGTCGCGGCCGCCGGCCTCGGCACCCAGAAGGCCCGCGCCGAGGGCAAGCCGGGCGGCACGGTGCGCGCGGGCGTGGCGACGCCAGGCGGCGCCATCGATC
>NZ_PNOT02000001.1 GCF_002879535.1 Mesorhizobium intechi | reverse complement strand
GGTGGAGAGGGGCCGTCCGGAACCGCGTCATACCGAGCTGACGCACAAGGGTGGGGACGAGACAGGATTCTAACCAGCAATCTTGCGACGAACTCTGAGGGGTCAAGGTCCGTCCAGGATTTGCTTTAAAAGACCCTCAATTTCAGTCTCATTTGAGATCCCGATCGTTGGCAAGATAGCAGTCAAAACCGATAAGATTTTGGAATTTGGACTGTTATTGGGGCGAGACCACGCGTCAAAGATTAGGGCTTCATTTTCGGCGGGTCGCCTCAATAAAAATCTCTGCTGTGCCCAAACAAATGCCCACCGCTCGTTTAACCATATGAGAGTTCGTTCAGAAAAATAAGGCAACTGCCGGACCACCTTTGCAACCTGAAGCGACTTAAAGGTGATTTCGAAGACTTGTCTAGGTGACAAAATTGCCGAATGGTCAATCTGCTTTCGAACTAGGGAAAGGAGGCCAGCGAAACCCGAGTTATAGTCGACTCCATCCCCGGCGTTCATAAGGCAAAATAGCACTTCAGGTCGGACAAAAAAATCTTTAGCCGATTCCGTTTTTAATACAAGAGTATCGAAAGACACTACCTCGCCCTCAAAGAGGAGGATACAGCAAAACGCAAGGATTTGCTGCTCTGAAATATCACAGAGGGCCGTCATCTCTGCCACTGTTGGAGCAGGAAAACGCCCATACGTGACATTTTCAACATTGAAGCTCTCCTTGTAGTCGCCTTTCTTCTTAACATAGGTAAACTCCGCTATCGCTTCTGCAACCGCCTCCAGAAACAGCTGGACGTCTTTAGTCCGAAACGCCTTATCGAGTTTGGCCTGAGTCAACAGCATTTGCCCTTCTAGAACGGGACCTTTTTTCAAATTTGCCTCAAGGTTTCGCATGATCCCGATATCAAGTAGGCAGTGGCACTCGACTTGAGCAAGCATGTACCAGGAGATTTCCAACGGAGGTAAGTACCGATCGGCGATCTTTGAGTGAGGCTCGGGATTACTCACGAGCCCCGGATATATTTTCGGCAGCTCGCCGTCCGCCATGTAGTGCGGCTCCCCAGATGCGTTCTGGTCAAGCCACAAAAGAACATGCCTTGAGATAGCATGGCAGTGGGCGGCACGAAGAGAACTCTTAGGGTTCAACGTTTCGAGTTTTTCCATGACGTAAATTAGGTCGCGCAGACATGTTTCTCGGTGGCCCGCGTGCCAACTGGCCAGAGCGGCATCTGCGATCAATCCAATATGCATAGGTGCCATGTCGGGTACCTCGCATTTTTCTGCTGCGGCCGCACCGAACAGATAATAGCGGCGCGCCGTCTCGAGATCGCCTTGCTTCTCTGCACTTATCGCGGCTTCCCGACCCAGAAACGCTTTCTCGGTTTCGCTGAGGGATATGTCGCCGTCAATCAACTGGCGAGACAGTTCCAAACTGGCTTGGTGTTCATTTGCTCGATAGAGAACTTTTGCTTTCGCGCGTATCAGTTCTGAGGTTGTCGCACCATAGCGCTGAAAACCCTCGTCGAGGACGCGCAGCGCAGCTTCTTTGTCCCCACCATACTCGTCAAGGATAATCGCCGAATATTTTCTGCAAGCAATGGCAAGATCTGTCCGCCTCCAACCTTCCGCCAATCCTTCCATGTATCCATACGCGGATGAGTGAACATTTGGGTCAATGGTATTCGCCTCATGCTCGTGCAGCCAAGCGCCCGAAACCATCATGTCAGGATCCAGCGGAACATCCGGTCTATCGAAAGCTGCGAAAATTCTTGTTCTGAAACTCTCATTATTATCAGCAAGAAAATCGAAAACAGACACAAGATCGCTGATTTGCTTAAGCTGACGAACCTGATTCAAGAACATTATACTAACTGTCGTGGAAAGGCCGGCGCGGTGCTCGATCTCATCCATCAAGTCATCAGGTAGTTCGCCATCTTCATTGTCGAGGAGTGCATTTAACTCCTTCGACACGGCTTCAAAACGCGGGATCGGCCCGAATGTCGGCTGCGACAACAGCAGTTTAGAATAGATTACAAGAGCCATGCCGGCTCTCGAGGCTCCACGCGGCAATCGCGATGTTTCTCTCTCAAAAGCTTCCAGAGTTGCCTGGAAATGCTCTGGGCTCGCATCTCCATTACATAGAGTTATAAGCTGAGCGCCGCGAAGCATCTGACCGATCGTAGGATTGCTTTCGTAAGCAACCGTATCGGTTCTCATATGCGTGAGAGTGAGGAAATGCGGAGAAATTATTTTCAGGTCGGGTGCATCAGCCGCAATTATTGACAACGAAAGTCGAACGATCACTTCGTCATTCCGGCCGATCCACGCGGCAAGAAGTGCTGCATTGGCTTCTATAGGATCGAGCGTTCGAGGCTTGATTAGCGAATTGGCGATCTCGAAATGTATTTCCTGTCTCTGAGCATCCGTCAGAACGCTAGAAGCATAGTTTGACAACAGTGGCGAGAGTGAAAAGCGATCTTTCTCCTGTTGATCAATCCACGATCCTATGAGTTGATCAAACAAAATGCCACTATCCGAAACTGAGGGATTGACCTGGGAAAGATCGAGTACGAGGTTTCGCTTGAAACCACGGGGAGCCAAGGAGAGCCGTTCCAAAAGCCTTCGACTTCCATCTGGCAGTTCTTTGAGCAACCGCTCTCTTGTCCGAGCGCGAACTTGATCTACTTCGGAATTACCAACTAGCAGTGAGTTAAGCGTCCGGAATTCATCCACGTCCCAGCCGGCTCGTGCCATACTTTGCAGCGTTGCGATTACAAGCTGAGGGTGTCCGCCACCGGAAACGAGGTGGATGTATTTTGCCCAGTTGCGATCTGTAACGCCCAGTTGATTGAGTATCTGACTAACATCATCTTCTGTAAAGTCATCCAATCTCGTTTCGATCGTATGCGGCAGATTGGCCAGAAAGAGCAAGTCAGCAGCCGCCGATCGGGGCGCAGTGACCAGCAAGAGGAGATCGCGGCGCTTACAGACAGACAGCAAATTCAGAAATTGATCGATGACGTGAGGATCAAGATTTGATTCCAGATCATCAATTAAGAGGCCTTGTATATTACGCTTGCCCTGTATCAATATGCTCGTGCCAGAAAGCAGTTCGCTGACTTGTTCGGCGGAAAGGCCCCTCAAATTGATGGTTGCCCAGCCCCCCCCAAGGCGCAGGGCTGCCAACTTTGCAGCGACCGTCTTACCGACGCCAGCTGATCCTGATATCCAGCCAACGCCAGATCCTCCAAGAGACGATACTATGTTGTCGATGTAGATTGACCTTTGAGCTATTGCAGAGGGTAAGGGGACGTCGCCGACAGGGCGAGGCTCTGCCAGCCTTGCTGAAATTATGTCATTTGACTTGGGAAGCGAAGCGGACAGGGCGCGTGCGATGAGTTCATTTTGCGCATCCAACTGGGCCCGGTTGATTGGGATATGGGTCGCGGCTTCGAGCAACTTCTCAAGAACTGCTCGATCGACGAACCGGTCCTGCTTCTGTATTGATTTCCGTAAAAGATATACGAGAACGTTGTTCATGCACGCGCTCGCTTGAGAGGCGACGCCGCCACGTTCTTGAAGTGCCTTTATTAATTTCGCTTCCAATTGTTGTCTAAGGAATCGAATTTCTGGGGCACCGCAGTCAAAGTGAATTCGCTTCAGAAACCCTTCCCGGAAAGCCTCGTCATCCAAATTTTCGATGAAAGACTTAGTCTTCTTCGATAATTTCGAATGGATGAGGATTTCTCTTAGGGGGCTGACATCACCCATGCGGGCCAGATTGCGCCATAGTTCTAGGGTTGGCATGCCTTCAAATCTATCGCGGCTGGCTTTTTCCTCCCCAATTTGAGAGGTAGTAAGATGGCGCAGATTTACTTTGATCTGCGGGTTCTTGGTTTGAAGTTCAACAAAACTGTCGATTGACGCAATGATGTCATCTGAATTTATTGTGACCCGACTGTCTGTAGCTTTGACCTGTACAGCTTCTAGCGCTTCTCGCGCTGCGACAACGTAGTCTTCGGCCACTTCCAAGAAGAGAAATTCGTTCCCGTCAAGCTCAAGCCACGCCAGGGCAGACTGATATATCTGATAAACATACCCTCCCAACGAAGCTATTGCTTCTCGATTTTCATTGCCCTTTGGGATCGAAGGCTTTTGCATGAGCGATTCGCCGTTGGAACCTATGCACTTACAGTGGGCCGTAGCCGACAAGAATTCAACAGACGGGCATAAAGCCTTCACAAATGGTGGGTCGCTTAAGATGATGATGCCTAGATGATCCCTAGAAATCTGACGGCGGACCCCGAGTTAACAGTTGGCGTCCATGCCGCCAGCCGACAACCCTCAATCTGTTGGTGGCGAAAACTACAACAAGACCGATTGCGGTAGATATCCTGCAGGAGGGTGTGTAGCGACGGACGTGCAAGCTGGGGGACAAGGTTGTTGTCGTCGGCGAGGACCACCAGCGCAAGGATTGGTGCGGCGTCGAATTTCGAGCGATTCACGAGATCGTCATGGCGCGCGAAGATCAGCGCATTATGTTCGTGCGAGCGCCGCGAGGAGCTAAGTCAAGCCGCCGCATCGCAGGTCATCTCTTGGAGCGCCCGCCCTGATCTATTGCCCCC
>NZ_PNOT02000170.1 GCF_002879535.1 Mesorhizobium intechi | reverse complement strand
AGTCAGCGCCACTTCAAGACTCAGCACGCCAGCGTAAGTTAGCGCCCCGGCGTCGGTTAGCGGCGGTGCCACCCGAGCGCCAGCTGATGCCGGCAGGTCCCATTGCCCCCCGAGCGCCACAGCGCCCACCAGCACCGTCGAGGCCGATACTTCCGCGCCCACCACCTCAGAGAGCGCTTCGACAAACGCCTCACCAGCCGAGCCTCGGCCCGTCTCACAGCTCCACAGCCGCAAGTCCCCATCTTCGCCAAGCGCGCGGCCGATGGCTTCAAGGTGGCGCGCGTCACGCTCGAGAGCCGCAAGAGACCATTCACCAGCCGCGAAGGCGACGCGCCCGGGCGCGCCGTGGGCGATGACATGCACAGCAGCAAGGTCTCGGCGACCAGCCAGGGCCGCCGCCATCTGCGCGGCCGCGGGCCGTGTGGCATCGAGCAGCACCGGCCTCACGCCGGGCCGCAGCCCGGCCAGGAGCGTCCCGATATCGCTGACGGCAGGATCGATGAAAACGACTTCGGAGCCGAACGCTACGGCATGAATGCGGTCGGCGATTGCGGGCGAAACTTGCCCCGTTGATGCGCAAAGGCCCGGCAGTGTGGCCGGGCTTGGGAAGGGAACCGGAGTGTTCAGCATGACATCACCCCCTTGTTCCGACGGCGCCGGAGGGAGGCGCAGGCACATCCACCGTGAAGCCGGCCGAGGTGAACTTGCCGGTCTCGTCGAACACTCCGACGTCTAGGCCCGTCGATCCGGCGGGCACCCTGACGGTGATGCGGAAGGCCCTGTTCGCCATGTTCGGCAGATTGATGTTGCCGACGATCGAGCCGTGGTCCCTGTCGACCACGAAGTATGTCGTCGTGCCGGCCGCAAGGCCGCTCGGGACCAGGCCGGATACGGTGATCTCGATTGCCGCCAGAACCGCTGCGTAGCTCATGATGCCCCCCCGGGTCAGCGGCGGCCGCGCCGCCGCGTCCTGTGTTGTCTTCACGTTCAGTTGCCAGTGCCCGCCAAGCACCGGCGACCCGACCAGGCCGTTCGCGGCCGCAACCGGCGTTCCCGTCGCGCTTGACAGCGCGTCGATAAAATTGCTTCCGCCGGCGCCGGCGTTGCAGCTCCAAAGCAGCAGTTCGCCCAATCCGCCCAGCGCATCGCCAATCGCGGCGAGGTCGGATCCATCGGCACCCAGCGTCTCGGCCGACCATTCGCCCGCCGCGAAATTCACCCGCCCGGGCGCGCCGTGGGCGATGACGTGCACGGCGTCGAGGCCGTAGCGGCCTTCGAGCGCCAGCGCCATCTGGCGCGCGGCCGGGCGGTTGGCGTCGAGCAGGATCGCCTCGACCTCCGGCCTCAGATTGGCGAAGATCGTGCCGAGATCGGCTACCGAGGGATCGACGAAAAGGATTTCTGGAGCGCCGGCCAGAGGCGCATCGGCCCGTGCATTCGGGCGACCAGTCGCCGCGGCAGGAAGCGGATGAATTTGGCGCCCATCGATCCCTGGCACAGCGCCCCGGGGCGCACGCGACAACACTTGATACACAGTACCCACTCCCGTCACTCGTACCGCCAACGCCTCGGCGGCAAACTCGCGAGCGAACTCCGGAATGGGAACATCTGCCTTCCGCCGAAGGCAGACATGGACGCGGCATCTCACGGCACGCCCGGTGAGCGCACCTTCAACATCCGCTAAATAGCCTTGCTACCCAGATCCCTGCCCAAACTCGCCTGCAAAGACCGCCGGCCACCCGACCGTGCGATCCGCGGGCACCCTCCATACCCACATATTAGTAAAGTCGAAAATTAGCGATTTGTAAACTATTAGGTAAGGAATTGGTAAATTGCCAAGAATGGAGCCGCAGGCCTCGGTCAATAGCGAGGCGCCGGACTCGCGCAAATTGTCTTGGAAATCTGAGACTTGGCGGCTCCTTCAAGTCGCTTTCAATCCGCCAATGGCGGCCATGGCCGGACCAGAAGCGGACCGCCTGCAAGCGGCTGCACCTGGCACCCGGCATGCCTGACGATGCCAAACGAGCCGGCACGAATGATCGGCGCGCGGACCCCGCTTTCCAGCGAAGCCCGCGCGCCCATCTTCCAACCTGGACCGGTCCAGGTCCATTCGCCGCTCAGCCGTGCGGCTTCAAGAGATCCTTCAGGGACGTCTTGACGGCGTGGTCGTTGCTGGCGTAGCCGGCGCCAGGCTTGGTCTGATCCGAGGTGAGATCCGTGCTCGCCCCAGACGGCTTGTTCGGGTTGTGACCAGCTCCGCCAATCGTCTTGAGGACGTTGAGCAGGTCCGTCGAGACCGATGTGGCCGCAAGGCCGATGAGGTTGCGGAACGACGCCTGACTGCCGGGATCACCGTTGCCGCCAGCCGAGCCGGACTGCAGGAACTTCGCCGTGTCCGTCAGCCCCAGCGTGCTGGCCGTGACGTTGGCTTTGTTGTGACCAGGGCCGTTTTCGGCATTGTTATGGTTCCCGGAATTACCAGGCGCATCCTGATCTCCATTGCCAAAGCCGTTATTGCCATGGTGGTGGTGGTCACCAGTGTCACCACCACCCGAACCGGTGCCTCCGGTCGGGCCTGTCGGACCTTGCGAGCCAGTTGCCCCAGTCGCACCGGTTGCGCCGGTCGAGCCAGTCGCACCAGTCGAGCCGGTTGCCCCCGTTGCTCCAGTCGCACCAGTCGCGCCGGTCGCTCCGGTATCACCAGTGGCCCCGGTTGCTCCGGTCGCCCCGGTGTCACCAGTTGCACCTGTGGCTCCGGTAGCCCCGGTTGCTCCGGTCGCGCCAGTGTCGCCTGTCGCTCCAGTGGCCCCCGTTGCTCCGGTTTCACCAGTTGCACCTGTGGCTCCGGTTGCCCCGGTTGCTCCGGTCGCGCCAGTGTCGCCTGTTGCTCCAGTGGCCCCGGTTGCTCCGGTCGCGCCAGTGTCGCCTGTCGCTCCAGTTGCCCCGGTGTCACCAGTTGCACCTGTGGCTCCGGTTGCTCCGGTCGCGCCAGTGTCGCCTGTCGCTCCAGTGGCCCCGGTTGCTCCGGTCGCGCCAGTGTCGCCTGTCGCTCCAGTTGCCCCGGTCGCCCCGGTGTCACCAGTTGCACCTGTGGCTCCGGTCGCGCCGGTCGCGCCAGTGTCGCCTGTCGCTCCAGTCGCTCCGGTCGCCCCGGTCGCGCCAGTGTCCCCTGTCGCTCCAGTTGCCCCGGTCGCCCCGGTGTCACCAGTTGCACCTGTGGCCCCGGTTGCTCCGGTCGCGCCAGTGTCGCCTGTCGCCCCAGTTGCCCCGGTGTCACCAGTTGCACCTGTGGCTCCGGTTGCCCCGGTTGCTCCGGTCGCGCCAGTGTCGCCTGTCGCTCCAGTTGCCCCGGTGTCACCAGTTGCACCTGTGGCTCCGGTTGCCCCGGTCGCACC
>NZ_PNOT02000180.1 GCF_002879535.1 Mesorhizobium intechi | reverse complement strand
CCCATGTCGCTGATCGACACCTTCTTCAATCCCGACGTCATCATGTCCAGCCTGCCGGCGCTGCTGCGCGGCTTCCTGAACACGCTGTTGCTTGGCATTTTGAGCATCGGCATCGGCATTCCCATCGGCCTGGTGATCAGCCTGCTGCGGCTCTATGCGCCGAAACCGGTGCGCTGGCTGGCAGTCGGCTACACCGACATTTTTCGCGCGCTGCCGGTGCTGGTGGTGCTGATCCTGATCTACTACGCGCTGCCCTTCCTCGGCATCCGCCTGTCGTCCTGGGCGTCCGCCGTGACGGCCTTCGCCTTCATCATGTCGGCGTATTCGGCGGAAGTGTTCCGCTCCGGCATAGAGAGCATTCCGAAAGGCCAGTTCGAGGCCTCGCAGGCGCTCGGCCTGCCGTTCCTTTTGACCTTGCGCAAGGTGGTGCTGCCGCAGGCGATCCGCGTGGTCATTCCACCGATGACCAGCAATTGTGTCTCGATGTTCAAGGACACCTCGCTCGCCTCCACCGTGGCGCTGCCTGAACTCCTGAAGGAAGCGACCAACGCGCAGTCGCTCTACGCCAACCCCTCGCCGCTGATCGGCGCCGCACTGGTCTACCTCATCTTCCTTTGGCCGATGGTGCGCCTCGTCAGCCTGCTCGAAGACCGCTTCAAGACCGAGAAGGCGCGCTGACCTCGCCAACCGATCTCCACCCGCCAAATTCTTTGCAGGAGCCTGCCCGTGAACAACCACCAAACCGACAATGCGAACGCCGCCGCGTTCCCCGTCGACACCATCCGCACCATGTTTCCCGCCCTGCAACGGGCCGGCGATTTCATCTTCATGGATAATGCCGCCGGCGCGCAGATCCCGCAGAGCGTGCTCGACGCGGTGACCAACCATCTGGTCTCGCACAATGTGCAGCGCGGCGGCCGCTATGGCCGCAGCATCACCGTCGACCAGTCGGTCGCCGATGCCCGGACAAGCGTGGCGCTGCTGATCAACGCCTATAGCCCTGCGGAAATCTGCTTCGGGATGAACGCCACCTCGTTCATCCGGCTCGTCAGTCTCGGCATCGGCCAGATGCTGCAGGAACGCGACGAGATCGTCATCACCGACATGGACCATGACGCCAACATCGCCACTTGGCTGGCGCTGGAATCCGCCGGCGCCAAGTTCAAATGGTGGCGCATGCGCGAGGACGGCAATCTGCATGTCGATGATCTGCGACCGCTGGTTTCCGACCGTACCCGCCTCGTCGCCTGCACGGTGACGGCGCATTCGATCGGCTCGATCGTCGATGTCGCTTCCGTGGCCGAGATCGCGCATGCGGCCGGGGCGGAAGTGTTCCTGGATTGCGTGCACTACGGTCCACACGGGCTGATCGACGTGCAGGCCTGGGATTGCGACTATCTCGTCTGCTCCGGCTACAAGAATTTCTCGCCGCACATGGGCTTCCTGTGGGGCCGCTTCGAAACGCTGAAGCGGCTGCCGACCTTCCGCGAGGACTTCATTCCGGACGAACCGCCCTACAAGGTTGAAGCCGGCACCTTCATCTACGAGAACGTCTCGGGCATGGATGCCGCCGTGCAGTATCTGGAACTGATCGGCCGCAATCTGGCCCCCTCCAACAACCGCTCGCGGCGCGAAAACATCGTCGCCGGCATGGGCGCCATCCGCGACTATGAGCTGCTTTTGTCACGCGAGATGCTTGCCGTGCTGAAAAGCTGCGGCGCGACCATCTACGGCGTTGCCGACGAAGCCCGCGTCAACGACCGCGTGCCGACTTTCTGCTTCAACATCGGCAAACTGTCGCCGCAACGGATCGTCGAGGAAATGGCCGAGATGCAGATCGGCATCCGTGACGGCCACATGTACGCGCCGCGGCTGATGAAGCGCCTCAATCTGTCGATGGACAGCGGCGCCATCCGCGCCTCGCTGGTGCACTACAACACGGTCGAGGAAGTGCACAAATTCGGCGAGGCGTTGCGCGCGATTGTCGCGAAGCTGTCGTAGGTCGGCGCCGCAACCCACCCGGACCTCCGGGCTCCCCACAAGGGGGAGGTAGGGGCGCCACGCCGCCGGCTTAAGCCGCCTTCTTCTTCGCCAGCCTCGCCTTGATTGAGGCAACGTCGGCACGCGGCGTCGCGGCGAACAGCGTCTTGGTGTAGCTATGCTTGGGGTCGGAAAAGACCTCTTCGCGCGAGCCATATTCGACCGCTTCGCCGAAATACATCACCATCACGTCGTCGGCGATGTAGCGCACCACGGACAGGTCGTGGCTGATGAAGACATAGGTCAGCTGAAACTCGTCCTGCAGGTCGGCGAGCAGGTTGAGCACCTGCGCCTGAACCGAGAGGTCAAGCGCCGAGACCGGCTCGTCCAGCACCAGCAGGCTGGGGTTCAGCATCAGCGCGCGGGCAATGGCGATGCGCTGGCGCTGGCCGCCCGAGAACATATGCGGGTAGCGGTTGTAGTGCTCGGGGCCAAGGCCGACCTTCTTCAGCATCTTCATGGCGAGGTCGCGCCGTTCGTCGGCCGGCTTGTCGGTGTTGATGAGCAGCGGTTCGCCCAGCACGTCGCCAATCTTCTGGCGCGGATTGAGCGAGCCGTAGGGGTTCTGGAAAACGATCTGCACCTTGCGGCGCATCTCCTTGGTCAATCCGCCCCTGGCGATGTCGACCTTGTTGCCGTCGATGAACAGCTCACCTGACGTCGCCGGATCGATCAGCGTGATGATGCGGGCGAGCGTCGACTTGCCACAGCCGCTTTCACCGACAATGGCCAGCGTCTTGCCCTTGTCGACGCCGAAGGAAACGCCCTTGACCGCATGCACGGTGCGCTGCGCGCGAAACAGCCCGCCACCGACATGGTAGTCGCGCACGATATTCTTGCCTTCGACGACCTTGATGCTCATGCGGCGGCCCCCGAGGGCGCCGGCTCGAACAGCATGTCGGAGACGGTTGGCAGCCGGTCGCCCACGGCGTTCTCCGGCAGTGCCGATAAAAGCGCGCGGGTGTAATTGCTCTTCGGCGATTCAAACAGCGACAGCACGTCGGCCTCTTCCATCTTGCGGCCCTTGTACTGGACGATGACGCGGTCGGCGGTTTCGGCCACCACGCCCATATTGTGGGTGATCATGATCAGGCCCATCCCGTATTTGGCCTGCAGCGAGACGAGGAGATCGAGGATCTGCTTCTGGATGGTGACGTCGAGCGCGGTGGTCGGCTCGTCGGCGATCAAAAGCTTCGGATTGCAGGCAATGGCGATGGCGATCATGACGCGCTGGCATTGGCCGCCCGACATCTGGTGGGGGAACGAGTTCAGCCGTTCCGCCGGCTCGGCAATGCCGACCTGCGAGAGGAGTTCGATGGCGCGCTCCCGGCGCTGCGCTCCGTCCATGCCCATATGGAACCGCAGCACCTCCTCGATCTGGAAGCCGACGGTGAAGCAGGGATTGAGGCTGGCCATCGGCTCCTGGAAGATCATCGACATGTCCTTGCCGACGATCTTGCGCCGCTCGGCAGGGCTCAGCTTCAGAAGATCGCGGCCATTGAAGCTCATGCGGTCGGCCGTGACCTTGGCCGTCCACGGCAAAAGGCCCATAACCGCCAGCATCGAGACCGACTTGCCGGAGCCGGATTCGCCGACGATCGCCAGCACTTCGCGTTCGTCCACATGCAAGGAAACGCCGTCGACCGCCCGGAACATACCGGATGCGGTCTGGAACTCGACGACGAGGTTCTGGATGTCGAGCAGCGCCATCACGACCTCCTCAGTTTCGGATCGAGCGCATCGCGCAGACCGTCGCCGATCAGATTGATGGCAAGCACGGTGATCAGAATCGCGAGACCAGGAAAGGTCACCACCCACCAGGCGCGCAGGATGAATTCACGCGCCGAGGCGAGCATCGTGCCCCATTCGGGCGTCGGCGGCTGGGCACCGAGGCCGAGGAAGCCGAGCGCGGCCGCCTCGAGGATGGCGTTGGAGAAAGACAAGGTGCCCTGGACGATCAGCGGTCCCAGGCAATTGGGCAGGATGGTGCGAAGCATCAGCCTGAGATGCCCCGCCCCGGCGACCTTCGCCGCCACGACATATTCGCGGCTCTTCTCGGCCATCACCGCGGCGCGCACAAGCCGCGCGAAATGCGGCTGCAGGACAAGGGCGATGGCGAGCATTGCATTGAACAGGCCGGGACCGAGGATGGTGACCATCACCAGCGCCAGCAACAGCGACGGGAACGCCAGGATGAGGTCCATGACGCGCATGATCGCCACGTCGACCCAGCCGCGGAAATAGCCGGCCAGCAGGCCTAGCGTGATGCCGCCGATGAGCGCCAGCGAGACCACGACCGCGCCGATCAGCAGCGAGAAGCGCGCGCCATAGAGCAGGCGCGAAAGGATGTCGCGCCCGACCGGATCGGTGCCGAGCAGATATTGCGAGCTGCCGCCGGCCTGCCATGCAGGCGGCCGCAAGAATGCGGTCTTGTCCTGAATGTCCGGCGCGTAGGGGGCCAGCAGCGGCGCAAAGAGCGCCGCCAGCACCAAAAGGATGAAGACGAACAGGCCGATGACGGCGCCCCGGTTCACCGAGAAATAATACCAGAAGGTCCTGAGACCGGTGAGGCGATCCGGGTTGCCGGCGGCCATCGGGGCGATTTCGGTCGACTGGCTCATCACGCCGCCCTTATGCGTGGGTTGATGACGGCATAGAGCACGTCGACGATCAGATTCACGGCCATGACGATAAGGGCAATCAACAGCAGGCCAGACTGCACGACAACATAGTCGCGCTTGGATATGGATTCGACCATCCACCTGCCGATTCCCGGCCACGAGAAGATCGTTTCGGTAAGGATGGCGCCGGCCAGCAGCGTACTAACCTGCAGGCCGATGGTGGTAACCACCGGTATGAGTGCGTTGCGCAGAGCATGCACGCCGATGACACGAGCCGACGAAAGCCCTTTGGCTCGGGCGGTCCGCACATAGTCCTCCCCCAGCACCTCAAGCATGGCGGAACGCGTCTGGCGCGCTATCACAGCCAGCGGAATGGTGCCGAGCACAATTGTCGGCAGCACCAGGTGGCGCAATACCGAGCGAAATGCATCCCATTTGCCGTAGAGCAAGGTGTCGATGGTCATGAAGCCGGTGATCGGCTTGAAGAAGTACTGCAGGTCGATGCGGCCGTTAACCGGCGTCCAGCCGAGGTAACCGGAGAAGAAGATGATCAGGAGCAGGCCCCACCAGAAGATCGGCATGGAATAGCCGACGAGCGCCGTGCCCATCAGCGACTGGTCGAACCAGGAGCCGCGCTTGACCGCCGCGAAGATGCCGGCCGGAATGCCCAGTACCATGGCGAAAATCATGGCAAAGAACGACAGTTCCAGCGTCGCCGGGAAGAGCGTCTTGAACTCTTCGAGCACCGGGCGCTTGGACGAAATCGAGACCCCGAAATCGCCGGTCACGACCTCACCGACATAGCGCGCATACTGCTCCCAGATCGGCAGATTGTAGCCGAACTGTTCCTTGAGTTCCTCGTAACGCGCAGGCGCCACGCCGTGTTCGCCGGCCATGGCAAGAATGGGATCGCCGGGCAGCAGCCTGACGAAGGCGAAGGCGCAGATCGTGATGCCGACAAGCGTCGGGATCAAAAGTGCAATTCGGTGGAGGATATATTTTAGCATGATGTAGGGGGCGGCGCTTCATTGCGCCGCCCCGCTCTATAGTCTTATTCGGCCTTGTCAACGCCGTCGAAGCGGTGAATGCCGAGCGGGTCCATCATGAAACCGCTGACATTCTTGCGCACGACCGCGTAGACTTGGCTATGAGCCAGCAGGAAGGCTGGAGCCTGCTTCTGGAAGACGACCTGCGCCTCTCCATAGAGCTTGCTGCGCTCGGCCTGGTCGCTGGTCTTCTTGGCCTTCTGGATCAGATCCTCGAAATCCTTGTCGCACCAGCTGGAGTAGTTCGAGACGCCGATGGCGGAGCAGGCGAACAGGGTGGCGAAGAAGTTGTCGGGATCGCCATTGTCGCCGGTCCAGCCGATCTGGAACGCACCCGGACGATCCTTCTTCTTGCCCTCCGAGCGATACTTGGTCCACTCGTAGTTGACGATCTCCGCCTTGACGCCGACCTTGGCCCAGTCGGCCTGGATCAGTTCGGCGGCGCGCTGGAAGTTCGGGTTGTACGGGCGAACGCGATCGGAAGCCCAGAGCTGGATTTCCTTCAGCCCGGCAGCCTCAAGCACCTTCTTGGCCGCATCCGGATTGTAGGCATCGGCCTTCACATCCTTGTTCCACGACCACATGGTCGGCGGGATCAGATTTTCGGCAGGCGTGGCGCCGGCATCCTGGAACAGCGACTTGATCAGCGATTCCCGATCGATCGCCTGGTTGAGCGCATGGCGCACCTCAGGCTTGTCGAGCGGCGGGATGGTGGTGTTGTAGCTCATGTAGCCGATGTTCAGGCCGGCCTGATCCATCAGGGTCACGTCCTTGTTGGCCTTGATCGTGCCGATGTCGGCAGGATTCGGATAGGGCGCGATATCGCACTCGCCAGCGAGCACCTTCTGGATGCGCGCGGTCGCGTCCGGCGTGATGGCGAAGACGAGATCGTCGATCTTTTCCTTGCCCTTGAAATAATCCGGATGGGCCGCGTAGCGGATGACCGAATCCAGCTGGTAGTCGACGAACTGGAACGGACCGGTGCCGATCGGCTTGGTCGAGAAATCGGCCATCTTGCCGGACTTCTCCAGCTGGTCGGCATATTCCTTCGACACGATCGAGGCGAAGTCCATGCCAAGGTTGGCCAGCATCGGCGCGTTCGGCTCGGTCAGCGTCAGCTTGACCGTCAGGTCGTCGACCTTTTCCCACTTGGCGACGTATTTCGGCATGTCCATGCCGGTGTAGTAGTCCCAGGTCAGGTTCGGCAGATACTTATCGCCGTTCCAGGGGTTCGCCTTGTTGAACTGGCGGTCGAAGGAGAAAACGACGTCGTCGGCGTTGAGGTCACGCGTCGGCTTGAAATAGTCGGTGGTCTGGAACTTGACGCCCGGATGCAGGTGGAAGGTGTAGACCAGGCCGTCGTCGGAAATCTCCCACTTGTCGGCAAGGCCGGGCTCGACTTCGGTGCCGCCATGCTTGAATTCGACCAGACGCGAATAGACGGTACGCGACGAGGCATCGAAGTCGTTGCCGCCAGTCGTGGTACCCGGATCAAAATTGGCGGGCGACGCTTCCGAGCAATAGACGAGCGTCTTTGCATTGGCCATGCCGCTCAGAACGCTTGCGGCCAGCAAAGCGGCCGCAAAAGCGAGTTTCTTTTTCATTGAGCACTCCCTGATGTTCTTCCAAGCCCCTCTATCAGGCTCGCGAAGCGCGCATATAAGCACCGTTTTTCCGGCTTTGGAACACCCCGTTTGCTTACCCCTCGGGAAGCAGGAAAAAAATCCACCGTTTTGCTAAATGGCAGAAAAAATTAGCAGTTTTTTCCATTCACGAGATTGTTAACGACCGCATTTTTTTATTGATCCGGCATGTGGCGACATGGGCGCCGCGTCCGCCCCTCATGCATTCATCGATGCGGAAAGATGCCGATTTCAAGTCTCGACAGCGGGAAGGATTTTCGACGGCAAATCTTTCGGCGCCTTGCCGCAAGGGCAAGACTTGCACCGCCGCCGATAGAGGCAATACATAGATGGATATGCTGGCGGCACGGAGGACGTCTCTGTCAATACGGAGGCGGGCGCGGCATAGGGGACCGAAACGGGCGAACAGGATTTGTCGAGGAGGA
>NZ_PNOT02000384.1 GCF_002879535.1 Mesorhizobium intechi | reverse complement strand
GAGCGTATGTCCTGGCCGCCAAGACAATTCAGTTCCCGGGCATTCAGTCCGAACGCGAGCCGCGATTTGCTTCCGATGAGACTGTGGCGCCGGCAATTGGCAATTGTTATGCGATCGTCGTCAAATATCACCTCATCGGGATTACGAGCGACTTTCTCGACCTCCTGGCGACGCTTCGTCGCCAACATGTCAACGCCATCGTTGTCTGCAACGGCGATCTTCGTCCCGATGAGCTCGCGACCTTAAGGACATTTGCGCACCGCATCCTTGTGCGTAACAACATTGGCCGTGACTTCGGAGCCTACCGTGCCGCGACCTTGCATCTGGCGTTGGAGGGACTCCAACCCGAACGTATGATCTATCTGAATGACAGTGTCATCTACATTGCCGGACCTGGCTTGGACTCAATGATCAAAGCCCTGGTTCAGAGCGCCTATGACGCCGTTGGCACCTACGAGAACCATGAGTTTGCGCATCACATCGGCAGTTACGCATTTAGTGTAGCCGGCAAAGTATTCGCCGATACGCGGATTCGGCGGTTCTGGCAAAAGTACAGGCCCTACGACATTCGCCCTCACGCGATACGGAAGGGAGAACTCGGCTTTTCGCAATGCCTGGAGCGTTGTGGCTACCGGGTTGATGTTATCTATTCCGCCGACAAGCTCGCGCTTCGGCTCGACAAGATGTCGGTCTCCGAGTTGGTAGCAACACTTCGTTACGTCCCTTACGGCGCGCTTCGCGGTTACGATCTTGGCCCGCTTCTGAAAGGCGCTCAAAGAACCGCACAAATGCTGGCGGGCAATCCCAAATCAAAAAGGCGTGGAGAAAAACGCGGGAAAGACTCCGCCATTCTCGACCAGGAATCGCGAACGCCCACGATAACCGAGTTTGGCAGGTTTTCGGCCGACGCAAAGGCACGGCTCGACGAAGCCGAGAAAAATGCATCCGTGGCCGTTCAGATTAGGCAAGAGACGCTGGTCAATCATATGATTGGGACCATCATCAATGGCAGCCAGATACACTTCGGCTTTGGGCTCTTTCACCGGGTGATGGATAGTCCCTTGGTGAAGCGCGACCTACTTATTCGAGGGATCCTGCTTGAACATGACTGTGCTCGTGTCCTTGAACATCTGACGCCGCCACGGCAGGAGCCGATCATGCGCGAGTTGTTGAACCGTGGGCGGGCCGTCAATGTGCGTGGCATGCGCCGCTTCAAACTCAGGAACGGGCTTATCTAGACGATCATCGTCGTCAGGCGCGCCCGTCTTGTGCCCCCGCCTCAAGCGAAAAGGGCGTGAAACAGACGGTGCCGGCAGCACTTTCGCCCTGGGCGAGGACGATGATACCCTCATCCGGATCGTCCCATCGGCCCCGGTTGAAAGCACCGGAGGCATTCGTCTGCGGCTCGACGCAGAAATATGGTTTGGTCGGATCGGCATAAAGCATCAAATGCCTGAAGATCGGGTCGGCCCTCATGCGCAGGCCGGCGCCGCGAGCCGGAAAGCGCAGCGTCGCTTCGCCGCCCCAGCCGCCATAATCATTGTTGCGCCAGCCGCCCGGCAAGGACCGATGCCTGGCGAAATCCAGTTCTGGTGGCAGCGAGATCGGATCGCCCGAAATGCCGTCGGGCTCTTCGAGATAGAAACACCTGGCGTTGAACTGCATTGTCACGTCCCGATCGCGATCGAACCAGGGATGCAGTCCGAAACCGAACGGCAGGGCGACTGACCCGATATTGGTCAGCGTCATGGTCACGCTCAGTCCCTCCTCCGAAACCGAGAAAGCCTGGGTCGCGCGGTAGGAATAGGGCTCGGCCCCGGCGGCGATGTCCAGCGACAGGGTTGCGTTGGCGCGACCTGAGCCGGTAACCGTCCAGGCGTGTTGCCAGCCGCTGCCATGGACGTTGAATTTCTCGGGCGGATTGTTGGGCAGGACCTGCCAGCGTCTTGCCCCGAAGTCGAAGGCGTTGCCGGCGATGCGGTTGGCATAGGGGATCATGGGAAACATGGCGACGCCAAGCACATTGCCGGCCTTGCGATCGTCATCCGAGAGCCGGCGCATGAGATCGATGCCGCGCCAGCGCAACGCGCTCACGCTGCCGCCGATTTGCGGCACCAGCACGACTTCGAGCGCTCCCGATCCAATGCTCAGCAATTCAGAAATTGCGGCCATAGCCTGCCGTCCAGCCACCGTCGACACCCAGCATCTGGCCCGTCGTGTAGGTGTTGAGCGGATCGCAGAAGAACAGCACGGCCGCGACCGCTTCCTCGATGCAGCCGGCGCGGCCGACCGGCGTGTGGCTGAGCATCGCAGCGTCGCCTGAGACGATGGTTTCGGCCGCGACCGCGCCGAAGCCGACGGCATTGACCAGCACCTTTGGGCCGAACTCCATGGCCAGCGCGCGCATGCCGGCGAGCATCGCGGCATTTTCCATGGAAAAGCGCGGATGACGGCGCATCGGCATGCCGGCGGCGGCCGAGATCAGGAAGACGATGCGCCCGCCGCCGCGCTCGGCCATGGCCACGGCCGCCCTGCGCGCATCGGCATGCTGGCACGGGTCCTGGACTGTCGCTCCCGGGCGCAGCGGGTTGGACATCAGCACGATGTCGGCGGCATCCCCTGCTTCGACGACCGTGCCGCCATTGGCACGCAGGGCGGCAAGCACGGCGTCGACGATCGGGTTGGTCTCGCCATCGAGGGCCACCGTGGCGCCGTTGAGATCGATTTCCATCGCGCCACTCACATCATGTATCCCGCCGTCCAGCCGCCATCGACGGCCAGCACCTGGCCGTTGACGTAGCTGGCGCCCGGCGAGGCCAGGAACAGCACCGCCTCGGCGATCTCGCGCGGCTCGGCCGGGCGGCCGAGCGGCACATGGGCCAGGAATTCCCGCGTGCGGCCGGCGAACTTGCCGTCATCGCCGTAAAACAGCTTGGCGGTCAGCGCCGTCATCACCGAGCCCGGGGCGACCGCATTGGTCAGGATGCCCTTGGCGCCGAGTTCGATCGCCATCGAGCGCGTCAGATGGATGATGCCGGCCTTGGCGGCGACGAACGGGCTCTGCAGGCGCATGGCGGCAAGTCCGACGACCGAGGCGATGTTGACGATGCGCCCGCCCCTGCCGGCGGCGAGCATGGGACCGAGTGCCGCGCGGCTCATGATGTAGAGGCCGTCGAGATCGATGCCGGTGATGCGGTCCCATTCCTCCGTCGGGAATTCGTCTATTGTGACGCGGTGCGCCAGGGTGTTGACGCCGGCATTGTTGATGAGGATGTCGAGGCGGCCGTAGCGCCGCATGATCGCGGCGATCGCGCTGTCGACCGATGCGGCATCACGGATGTCGGTGGCGCAGGCCATGGCATCGGTCAAGCCAGCCGCGACCTGGCTTGCGCCCTCGCCGTTGATGTCGGCGACGACGACCGCCGCGCCATTGTCGGACAGGCGGCTGGCAATGGAACTGCCTATGGCGCCCGCCGCTCCCGTGACCAGCGCCACCTTGCCTCGCAAATCGCAGCGCATGTCCAGCACACCCCCGAGCAATACCGGGTTATGCTATTATAATATCTATAGGAGCCGGGCAAGCGGCAGCTTCGCCGGCGCGATTATTCGGCCGGCGCGCCGGCAATGTTCTTGCGGGCGGCATCGACCATCAGCCGCCTTGCGCGGAACACACCCCATTGCTGGTCGACGAGCACGCCGATGAGAATGACGCCGCCCATGACCGCGAAGTTGAGGGAAGACGGGATGCCGAGCAGATTGACAAGGTTCTGCAGCTCCTGCAGCAGCACGGTCCCGAGGATGACGCCGATCAGCGAGCCCTCGCCGCCACGCAGCGAGAAGCCGCCGAGCACGGCGGCTGCAATGGCGTAGAGCTCGTAGAACTGGCCGTGGCTGGCCGGCGAGATCGAGCGCGTGTACATGGCGAAATAGATCGCCGACAGCGCCGTCAGCACGCCGCAGATGACATAGGCGGTCATGACGATGCGGCCGGTGCGGATGCCGGAATACTTCGCCGCCTCCTCATTCTTGCCGATGGCATAGAGATAGCGGCCGAACACCGAACGGTGCAGCACCACCCACATGACGATGGCGATGACGATCAGCGCGATGAAGCTGTTCGGCACGCCCCAGCTGCGCCCGGCGGTGAGGAATTCGAGCTCGGGAAAATTCTGACCGAAGGCGAAGCCGGCGGTGCCGTCGGCGGTGTAGAAGCGGGCGACGCCGCGATAGATCAAGAGGCCGCACAAGGTGACGACGAAGGGCTGCAGCTTCAGCCTGGTGATCAGCCAGCCATGCACCAGGCCGATGATGGCGCCAAGCGCGATGATCAGCACGAAGGCCAGCGGCCAATCCAGCTCGCGCACGGCGATGAAGTCGATGAACAGCGTTCCCAGCAACGCCACCACCGAGCCGACCGACAGCTCGATGCCGCCGGTGATGATGACGAAGGCCTGGCCGATCGACAGGATGCCGAACAGGCCGATCAGGTTCGAGGTGTTGGCAAGGTTGATCGGCAAGAGGAAGCGCGGATTGATGATCGCCACGATTGCCCCGACCACCAGGATCAGGATCAGCAGGCCGAGATCTTTCTTGCTCATCGTCTTCTCCCCAATGCCTGCCTGAGCAGGTTGCGCGGTCTCGCGATCCCGGCGCAAAAACTATTTCGGCTGCTTGCCCACCGCCAGCAGCAGCACGTTTTCCTGGCTGAACTGGTCCTTGTCGAGAATGCCCGATATCTGGCCCTCATGCATGACGGCGATGCGGTCGGACACGCCGATCACCTCCTCCATGTCGCTGGAGATCATCAGCACGGCGACGCCGGCATCGGCCAGCGCGCGCATCAGCCCGTAGATTTCCGCCTTGGCGCCGATGTCGATGCCGCGCGTCGGCTCGTCGAGGATCATCACCTTCGGGTTCATCGCCAGCCACTTGCCGAGCACGACCTTTTGCTGGTTGCCACCCGACAGCGTGCCGGTGCGCGTCTGCACCGAAGGCGCCTTGATGCCGAGATCCTTCTTCTGCTTCTCGGCAGTGGCGGTCTCGGCACTTGCCGACACCAGCGAGCGCCTGGCATGCGCCGGCAGATTGGGCAGCGAAATGTTCTGCGCGATCGACAGGTCAAGCAGGATGCCGGTCAGCTTGCGGTCTTCCGGCACCAGGAAAATGCCTTGCGCGACGGCGTCGGCGGCCGAACCCAGCACAAGCGGCTTGCCGTCGAGTTCGAGCATGCCGCCAAGGCTGCCGTCGATGCCGAAGAAGACGCGGGCCAGTTCGGTGCGGCCGGAGCCGACAAGGCCGGCAAGGCCGAGGATCTCGCCACGGCGGACGTCGAGGTCGACCGGCCGGCCGGGATAGGAGGGCGTGCGGATGGCCTTGGCGGCAAGTGCCGTGGCGCCGGGCGCCCGCGCGGCCTCGGAGGCCTTTTCGCGCTCCTTCAGCATGCGGCCGATCATCAGCTTGACCATCTGGTCGTGATTGATGTCGCGCTTGCCCAGCGTGCCGGCCAGCATGCCGTCGCGCAGCACGACGACGCGGTCGGCGACACGCTCGACCTCGTGCAGGCGGTGCGAAATGAAGATGACGCTGATGCCGTCGGCTTTCAGCGCCTTGATGACGTCGAGAAGTTTGTCGGTCTCGGCGAGCGGCAGGCTCGATGTCGGCTCGTCGAGGATGACCAGCCTTGCCTTGATCGAAAGCGCCTTGGCGATCTCGACCATCTGCTGCTGCGCCAGCGACAGGTCGGCGACCTGCGCATCGGCGGAGAAATTGGCGCCGACGCGCTTCAAGAGCGGCGCCACCATCTCGCGCAGCTTCGAACGGTCGACGAGTTTCAGCGGCCCGGCGCGCAGCGGTTCGCGGCCGAAGAAGACGTTGGCGGCGACGTCGAGATTTTCGAACAGGTTGAGTTCCTGGTGGACGAAGGCGATGCCCGAGTCCAGGCTGCCCTCGACGCTCAGGCCCTTGTGGGCGGTGCCGTCGACGGTGATCGTCCCGGCGTCCGGCGTGGTGACGCCGCCGAGGATCTTCATCAGGGTCGACTTGCCGGCGCCGTTCTCGCCGACGAGGCCGATGACCTCGCCCGGCCTGACCTCCATGGAGAAGCCATCCAGAGCGACAACGCCCGGATAGGTCTTGCGCACGCTCTCCAGGCTGAGGAACGGCGTGGTCACTGCGATGGATGTATCGGAATAGTTCATCATGCCTGACAGCAGTTAGCGGGCCGGCCTTCCGGCAGACTGACGGTCCTCGAAGGGTTCGTCAATGCGCGCAGCCGGCTCAAGCGAAGTTGAGCCGGCTGAACTGCCTGTGATCTTACTTTCCGGCCATCGCCTTCAGGTTGGCGGCATAGGCGTCGACATCATCCTTGCCGATGATCTTGGTGGGGATGATGATGAGGTTGCCGGCCGGGATGCCCGACTTGTCGCCCTTGAGATAGGCAGCCATCAGCTTCATGCCCTGATAGGCCCATTCGAAGGGCTGTTGCACGACGGTGGCGGCGACGGTGCCTTCCTTGACGCCTCCCAGCGTGATCGGATCGTCATCGAAGCCGACGACCGTGATCTGGCCGAGCTTGCCGGCATCGCGCAGCGCTTCATAGATGCGCGGCGTGTTGTAGGAATAGAAACCGACCATGCAGGTGACGTCGGGGCTGGCGACCAGCGCGTCCTCGACATTCTTCTTGGCGCGTGCCTGGTCGATATCGTCGCCACGCACGTCGACGAGCTCGATCTTGGTGCCGGCCAGACCATCCTTCATGCCCTGGATGCGCTCCTTGGCATTGTCGGCGCCGAGAAGGCCGACGAAGCCGAGGCACTTGCCGCCATTGGGCATGGCCTTCTTGGCGATTTCGGCCGCCTGCTTGCCGGCGTCGACATTGGACGAGCCGATATAGGCGACACGCTTGGTCTGCGGCGCGTCGCTGTCGGTGGTGAACAGCGCGGTTTCAGAGGCGATCTTGTTCAGGCCGTCGGTCGAGGTCTTCGGGTCGACCGCCGAAACCATGATGCCCTTGACGCCGGCCGTCACCAGATCGTCCATCAGCCGCTGCTGGATGGCGACCGAGGATTGCTCGGGATATTTGAGTTCGAGATTGTAGTCGGGCAGTTCGCCCTGCGCCTTCTTGACGCCGGCTTCGGCCGCTTTCCAGAAATCGGAAGCGCCATTGACGACGAAAGCCAGTGTCGGCTTGTCGTCGGCGCGCGCGATGGCCGTCGCCGTCAGGCCGACAGCCAGGGCCGCGGCGGCCACGGATGCATTGCGTATCAAGGACTTCATGTTCAACCTCCCTTTTTGGTTCAGCCGTCGGGCTGGACCGTCTTGCTCACTAGAATTGCGTGCTCACCTGAATTTGCCGTTTGCGGCTTGGATACCCCCTCCTCCTCAGGGTTTCCCGGCACTCACAAGAATGGCCTCGTTCCAGCCACGGTCACGGACTTTAGAGACTCATTCTTCGTTCGTAAATAGTCCGATTTGTCTGACATATCACATATCCGAGACAGGGCTTGCGAAGGCAATCCCGGCTCGCCGTCGGGCCATTGACGTTCGCATTCCCGCCGCCCCGGACCCGACAAGGCCGGACGCGACGTATTGACGTTACAGCGCATCATTCTATTAG
>NZ_PNOT02000306.1 GCF_002879535.1 Mesorhizobium intechi | reverse complement strand
GTGAAGGGCGGGCCTGGATTACGCTTGGTCGGCTTGGCTTCCACCGACAATGCCTTGAAGGTCGCGCCCTCCAGCATCGCCTTGATGTCGTCGGCCTGCGCCTTGTTGGCAATGTCGAGCTTTTGCAGCTTCTTGCGCTCGAAGGCGGTCAGCCGCGCTTCGAAAGTCTCGTTGCGTGGCGTGCCGAGGATGGCGGCGATCTGCCAATATTCCTCGCGGATGAAGCGTTCGATCTCGGATTCACGGTCGCAGACCAGGCGCAAGGCCACGGACTGGACGCGGCCGGCCGAGCGGGCGCCCGGCAATTTGCGCCACAGCACCGGCGACAGCGTGAAGCCGACGAGATAGTCCAACGCCCGGCGGGCAAGATAGGCGTCCACCAGCGGCGCGTCGATCTGGCGCGGATTGGCCATGGCTTCCAGCACCGAAGATTTGGTGATGGCGTTGAAGACGACGCGGCTGACCGGCTTGTCCTTCAGCGCACGCTTCTGCTTGAGCACTTCCAGCACATGCCAGGAAATGGCCTCGCCTTCGCGATCCGGGTCGGTGGCGAGGATCAGGCCGTCGGCATCCTTGACCGCCTTGGCGATGTCGGCGAGCCGCTTGCCCGAGGCCGTGTCGACCGCCCAGGACATGGCGAAGTCTTCATCAGGGCGCACCGAGCCATCCTTGGCCGGCAAATCGCGGACATGGCCAAACGAGGCCAGAACCTTGTAGTTCTTGCCGAGGTATTTGTTGATTGTCTTCGCCTTGGCCGGCGATTCGACGACGACGACGTCCATGAGGTCTCATATCAGCTGTGATGCGGCAGAAGAATTCCGCTGCGCGCGACGAAATCTCGTTCTATTTGCCGCTCACATGGCCGCGCTTTTGCATCCGGTCAAGGGGAAGCGCCCAAATTGCGGGGCTGTTCGCAGCAATACACTCTTAGAGTGTATGGAGAAGATCACAGATTTTGGCCGGGAGAAGATGACGGTCCCGAGTCTGCTGAAATGGCTCGGTTTGATGTTCGCATCGAGTCGAGGAAGCATCCGCCGCTATGCCGCACCAGGGCGCGGTGCTGCGGTTCACAAACAAAGCTGGCCGCCGGATCGAGGAAGGATGTCCGGCGACCAGTCCATATCCCGCGACCGTGCGAGATACGGAATGCGGTTCAGTCGGCTTTGGCGGTATGCCAGACGCCGGCGACGCCATCGCCGCTCACATCTCCGGCTTTCTTGTCCTTGATGAATGTGTAAAGCGGCTTTCCGTCATAGGCCCACATCTTGGTGCCGTCGGTGCGGTCGACGATCGTCCATCCTTCGGAGGTCTTCGCGCCGGCCTCAGCCTTCAGCGGTGGCCAGTTGGCGGCGCATTTGTCGTAGCAGTTCGACTTGCCCTTCTCATCCTTGTCGTAGGTATAGAGCGTCATGCCCTTGGCATCGGTGAAGATCTTGGTGCCACCGACATCGGCCTTCTTCCAGGCGTCGGCGGCGAAGGATGCGGCGGTGCTGAGAAGCAGCGCGGCCAGCCCTATGGTTATGGTTTTCATGGAAATCTCCCTGGCTGATATTGGAGACGCGCGGGAAATCGCGGCGTCTTTGATATCAACGTCCCATGCCGGCGCTTTCGTCCCCCATGCCCGTATGTCGCTGACTTTCCACATAATGGTGATTGGCAGACGGGCCTGGCCGTCGCTATATCCGCCCGGGAGCAGTTGGAGTCTTTGGAATGGCATTGGACATCGGCTATGTCAGCGCAGTCGGCGCCGGGGCCATCTCGTTCCTGTCGCCATGCGTGCTGCCGCTTGTGCCGCCGTATCTCTGTTACATGGCCGGCGTTTCGGTCGACGACTTCCGCGGCGACGCGGGCGTCACAGCCCGCGAAGGTACGCGCGGGGCACTGCTCTATTCATCCATCGCCTTCGTGCTGGGCTTTTCGACCGTGTTCGTGGCGCTCGGCGCCGGCGCATCGACCATTGGCCGGCTGCTGCGTGTCTGGCAGGAGCCGCTGGCGATGGGCGCCGGCGTGCTGATCATCCTGATGGGCCTGAATTTCCTCGGCATCCTGCGCATTCCGCTGTTGTCGCGCGAGGCGCGTTTCCAGTCGCAGGGCAAGCCGGCAAATGCTATCGCCGCCTATGTCATGGGGCTCGCCTTCGCCTTCGGCTGGACGCCCTGTATCGGCCCGGTGCTGGGGCCGATCCTGACACTGGCCGGCGGACGCGAAACGGTGGGCGAGGGCGCGCTGCTGCTCGCCGCCTACTCGCTCGGACTTGGTATCCCGTTCCTGATCGCGGCGCTGTTTTCCGGGGCCTTCATGCGTTTCCTCGGCAAATTCCGCGTCCATCTCGGCCGCGTTGAGAAGGCGATCGGCGCGCTGCTGGTGGTTGCCGGCGTGTTTTTCCTCACTGGCGGCGTGCAGACGGTGTCCTACTGGCTGCTGGAGAATTTCCCGGTGCTGGGTCGGCTGGGGTAAGTTCACCACTGCTTTTGCGGTAAAGGATCTGGCCGTGGACCTACTGACCAAAAAGCGCTTGCTCGACTATCTCACCGGAATTTAACCGCATTGGTGCAGCATCGCGCCACTGCTAGCATGATTTGATTCCAACCCTTCTTCACGCGGTCGCCCTTCCATGAGCCAGAGATCCTGCCTGTCCGTCATTCTCGCCGCCGGCGAAGGCACGCGCATGAAGAGCGCGCTGCCGAAGGTGCTGCACCAGATCGCAGGCCTGCCGATGGTCGCCCATGTGGTGAAGGCGGCCGACGCCGCCGGTGCCAGCAGCGATGCGATCGTCATCGGCCATGGCGCGGAAGAAATGCGCAAGGCGGTGGCGAAGTTTTCGCCCAAGGCCGAAACCTTCGTGCAGGAAGAACGCTTAGGTACGGCGCATGCTGTTCTTGCTGCACGTGAAGCGATATCAAGGGGTTATGACGACATCCTGGTGATGTTCGGCGACACGCCGCTGATCGATGCGGAAGCGCTGAACCTGGCGCGGCTGAAGCTCGCGGAAGGCGCGGCAGTCGCCGTGATCGGATTCCGAACGCCTCTTCCAAACGGCTACGGCCGGCTGGTCGAAAAAGGCGGCAAGCTGATTGCCATCCGCGAGGAAAAGGACTGCTCCGAGGCGGAGAAAAAGATCTGCTTCTGCAATGCCGGCATGATGGCGGTGGCCGGCGCCCATGCGCTGAAGCTACTCGATGCGGTCGGCAACAAGAACGCCAAGGGCGAATATTATCTCACCGACATCGTAGAGATTGCCGGCGCGCAAGGTCTCGATGTCGTTGCCACGGAAGCCAGTTTCGAGAATGCGCTCGGCATCAACAACCGCGCCGAACTGGCCCAGGCCGAAGGCATCTGGCAGGCACGCCGCCGTCAGGAGGCGATGCTTTCGGGCGTGACGCTGATCGCGCCGGAGACCGTGTATTTCTCGCACGACACCGAGATCGGCGCCGACACCATCGTGGAGCCGAATGTCTGGTTCGGTCCGGGCGTGAAGATCGCCGGCGGCGCCAAGATCCGTGCCTTCAGCCATATTGAGGGCGCAACCATTGCCGCGAACTGCGATGTCGGTCCGTTCGCGCGGCTGCGGCCGGGCGCCGATCTACGGAACAAGGCAAAGGTCGGCAATTTCTGCGAGGTCAAGCAGGCTGTCATCGAGGAGGGCGCCAAGGTCAACCATTTGACCTATATCGGCGATGCCCGCGTCGGCGCGGCCGCCAATATCGGCGCCGGCACCATCACCTGCAATTACGACGGCTACTCGAAATTCTTCACCGACATCGGTGAGGGCGCCTTCGTCGGCTCTAACTCTTCGCTGGTGGCGCCCGTATCGATCGGCAAGGGCGGCTACATCGCTTCCGGCAGCGTCATCACCGAAAGCGTGCCCGACGATGCGCTGGCCTTCGGCCGCGCCCGTCAGAAGACGATCCCCGGCAAGGGCAAGGAGTTGCGCGAGCGTTTTGCTTCGGCCGCGGCGGCGAAGAAGAAGGTGGCTGGCGCCGATCACTGACGGTCAGTTGGCCGGCACCGTACCTCGACTGAAGGTGGCGGTCACCTCGATCTTACCGACGATGGCTTTGTTGAAATCATCAAGGTCTTCGGCAGGAATCCAATATTCCAGGTGTGCCTTGCTGCCGGCATGCTCAACATGGTAGCGGTCGAGAAAGCTTTTCAGTACGGCAAACCGGGTCACGAATCCCGCGCCGCTGGCCGGCACATTCCAGTCGCGCGCGATCTGCACGGCATAGGCTTCCGACAGCACCGGATAGAAGATAGGCTGTTCAGGAAGGCGCGGCGGAAATGCCCGCATGTCCGACGCCTCGATGAGTTTTAGCTCCCGAGGTCCGACTGGGCGCCAGAGTGTGATGGTGGGCTGGGCTTCATTCATGCTCGAAGCTTAGTCAACCATTGTCGGAATGACAATCGGGGAGCTGCAAACCGAAAGATTGCAGTAACCGGATCGCAAGAGCGGTCTGCCATGATGCATGCGTTGAGAAGCGTCCGTTACACCGGACGAAATGCAATGTGACTTTCACGGCAGACCGGCCATCCCTAAGTATCGCTGGTTTTCCATGGGGAATCGGGGGCTATCTGCATGTGCGGCATCGTTGGAATCGTCGGCCATTCGCAAGTTGCGCCGCTCATCGTCGATGCACTGAAGCGGCTGGAATATCGCGGCTATGACTCGGCCGGCGTCGCCACCATCGAGCACGGCGAGCTTGCCCGCCGCCGCGCCGAAGGCAAGCTGATCAATCTCGAGCGCCGGCTCAAGGAGGAGCCGCTCGACGGCACGATCGGCATCGGCCACACGCGCTGGGCCACCCATGGCGTGCCCAACGAGAC
>NZ_PNOT02000368.1 GCF_002879535.1 Mesorhizobium intechi | reverse complement strand
GTTTAGTGATGCAATTTTTACTAAACAACGCAAGCGAAATCGTTGCTGCGTCGCACCATGGTTGGGTTGGCCTCTGAAAACGTTGGGAAAAGTGCGGCGGCCGGGACGTGTACGGATCCGCGGAAATCGCGCGGCGGGATTCTCGGATCCCGCCTCAAGATCGTCCCTGGTCTCAGTCGACCCGTCTGCTGCTGACCATCACCGTCCGGATCGCCGGCGCCGGCGGCAGCAGCGAGCGAATGTCGGCGAAAGGAAACATCGGCTCGAAGCGGAAGGCTTCGGCCAGCGACCCCTGCGCGCCATTGCATTGGCCAGAGCGGAAAAGGTTCTGCGTGCGCGCGATGTCGACGAAGCGGTCCGGGTCTTGCGACTGGTGCATGCGGATCGCCTTGGCCTTGATCTCGGCATGGGCTGAAATATCGACATAGTGCGTCGGCGCGAATCCGGTGCCGCCCATCGTGTCGGCATGCAGCACTGGAACCGCGAAAGAAGCCGCGATGCGCACGCCGTCCGACAGCGCGCGGTGGTCGGCGTGATAGTCGTTGGGCGCGTGCGTGATCACCAGCTCCGGCCCGATCGCGCCGATCAGCGTTTTCAGCGTGCCGATCAGCGCGGCATCGGCCACCAGCTCGCCGTCGGGAAAGCCGAGAAAGCGTGGCTCGGCACCAAGCAGCACGGCCGCGGCCGTGGCTTCCTCGCGGCGGACGCGGGCGAGAACGGCGGCATCACTCTTGCCGCCCCTGGCCCCATCCGTGGCCACCGCAAAAGTCAGTTCTGCGCCTTGCGCCGCATAGGCGGCCAGCGTACCGAACATGAAGATCTCGATGTCGTCCGGATGCGCGCCGAGCGCCAATACTTTCAAGCTAATCCCTCCCCGGAAATGGAAAAACGTGCCGAACGGAATCCTGCTCGCCCTGATCGCCTATGCAAGCTATTCGGGCAGCGATGCCGTTATCAAGAGCCTGGGCGGACAGTTCACCGTCTTCGAGATCGGCTTCTTCGCGACTTTGTTTGCCGGCCTTTTCCTGTTCTTCACCCGCCCGGCGAGCGAGCGCTGGCGCGATTTCTGGCGCATGAAGCGGCCATGGGCGGTGCAGGCGCGCGCCTGGGCCGGCATCGCGTCTGGCGTGCTCAGCGTCTATGCCTTCACCCACATTCCGCTTGCCGAAGTCTACGCGCTGATCTTCCTGGCGCCCTTGCTGGTCACCATCCTGTCCACCGTCATCCTGAAGGAAAAGGTCGGCCCCTGGCGTTGGCTAGCCGTAATCGCCGGTTTTGCCGGGGTGATGCTGGTGGTGCGGCCAGGTTTTCGCGAACTGAACCTTGGCCATCTGGCCGCCTTCGTGAATGCCTTCCTCGCCGCGACCAGTGTCATCCTGCTGCGCTCGCTCGCCCAGCAGGAAAAGCGCACCTCGATGCTCGGCGTGCTTGTCGGCTATGGTCTGCTGTTCAACGGGGCCGGCGCCGCCGCGACCTCCTTCACCCTGCCGAATGCCATGCAGCTTGTCTGGCTGGCGATGGCCGGCGCCTTCACCGCGGGCGGACAATTCATGCAGCTGCTCGCCGCCAAATACGCTCCCGCCAACCGGATCGCGCCGACGCATTATTCGCAGATCGTCTGGGCGGTGATCCTCGGGGCCCTGTTCTTTCGGGAATACCCGGACTGGCTGTCGCTGGTCGGCCTCGCGGTCGTCGGCGGGGCGGGTCTGCTGACCATGGTGCGCGAGGAGGCGCGGCTCGGCACCGTGCGCTGGAACCCGTTTGCGCGCACCCGGCTTTGAGCTGGCGCCGGTTGCACGCTGACCGTGACCGCTGATATGCGGACGCGATGACGACAAGATCCCTGCCGGAGCTTCCGGTCTCCGCCGTGCTCCCGACGCTCAGCCAGGCGTTGGGCGCCGGCAACAGCGCCGTGCTGGTGGCGCCGCCCGGTGCCGGCAAGACGACGCTGGTGCCGCTGGCGCTGCTCGATGCGCCGTGGCTGGGGTCGGGCAAGATCCTTCTGCTCGAGCCGCGCCGGCTCGCCGCCCGCGCCGCCGCACGTCGCATGGCGCAATTGCTGGATGAGGAGCCCGGCGCGACTGTCGGCTATGCCATGCGCATGGAAAGCCGCACCTCGGTCAGGACCCGGATACTGGTCGTCACCGAGGGTGTGCTGGCGCGCATGATCCTCGACGATCCCGAACTGCCCGGCGTCGCGGCGGTCATCTTCGACGAATTCCACGAGCGCTCGCTCGACGGCGATTTCGGCCTGGCGCTGGCGCTCGACGTGCAGGGCGCGCTGCGCCCGGACCTGCGGCTGCTGGTGATGTCGGCGACGCTCGACGGCGCCCGCGTCGCGAAACTCCTGTCGGGCGCGCCGGTGATCGAAAGTGAGGGCCGCGCCTTCCCCGTCGACATAGGCTACGACGAACGGCCGGCCGGTGTCCCGATCGAGGATGCGATGGCCAAGGCGATCCGCGCCGCCCTTGCCGAGGAGAGCGGCAGCGTGCTTGCCTTCCTGCCCGGCCAGCGCGAGATCGAGCGCACCGCCGAACGGCTGGCCGGCAAGGTCGGCGCCGACACCGACATCGTCCCGCTCTACGGCATGCTCGACGGCAAGGCGCAGGATGCCGCGATCAAACCGGCGCCGCCGGGCCGCCGCAAGGTGGTGCTGGCGACGTCGATTGCCGAGACCTCCATCACCATCGACGGCGTGCGCGTCGTCATCGATTCCGGCCTGTCGCGCCTGCCGCGCTATGAGCCGGCGAGCGGCCTGACGCGGCTGGAGACGGTGCGCGTCAGCAAGGCATCCGCCGACCAGCGCGCCGGCCGCGCCGGGCGCACGCAGCCCGGCGCCGCCATCCGGCTCTGGCGCGCCGAACAGACGGCGGCACTTCCCGCCTTCACGCCGCCGGAAATCCTCGAAGCCGACCTTTCGGGCCTGCTGCTCGACTGTGCCGCCTTCGGTGTGGCCGACCCGACCGGTCTCGCCTTCCTCGATCCGCCGCCGGCGCCGGCGCTCAACGAGGCAAGGGTGCTGCTGGGCGCGCTCCATGCCATCGACGAGTCGGGGCGTTTGACGGAAGCGGGCGCTTCGATGCGCAAGCTCGCCCTGCCGGTGCGGCTGGCGCACATGGTCGCCGAGGCCGCCAAGAACGGCCATGCGGGCGAGGCGGCCATGCTGGCCGTGCTGCTCACCGAGCGCGGCCTTGGCGGCGATGGCGCCGATCTGGAGCGGCGGCTGATGCGCTTTCGCGGGGAAAGATCGCCCCGCGCCACCGCCGCGCGGCAACTCGCGCAGAGGCTGGCCGGGCAGGTCGGCGGGACGAAAAACAGCCAAGCCGCGCATCCGGGTTCTCTTCTCATCAACGCCTGGCCGGATCGGGTCGCCAAGGCGCGTGGCGAGCGCGGCCGCTTCGTGCTGGCGAATGGCTCCGGCGCCATGGTCGATGCCGCCGACCCTCTGGCCGGCGAGTCGTTTCTTGTCGTCGCCGACCTGCAGGGCAAGGCGCAGAACGCCCGCATCGCGGCTGCCGCGGCAATAAGCGAGGACGACATCCGCGCCACGCTGGCCGACCGGATCGAAACGCGCCGGCGGACCAGCTTCGATCGCGAGCGCCGCGCCGTGCGTGTTCGTGAAACCGTTCGCCTTGGCGCCATCACGCTCGCCGAACGCATGCTGCCGGCTCCTTCGGGCGCCGATGCCGACCGCGCCATAATAGATGCGCTGCGCGAGCATGGCCTGTCGCTGCTGGGCTGGAGCAAGGAGGCCGAAACGCTGCGCCACCGGCTGTCTTGGCTGCATCGTGGCCTCGGCGCACCCTGGCCCGACATGTCGGATGATGCGCTGATCGAACGCCTCGACGACTGGCTGCTGCCCTTTCTGCCGGGGGTGGCTTCCCTGGCCGCCATCGATCCCGGAGTTGTCTCCGCCGCCATGGCCTCGCTCGTACCGCACGAGCTGCAGCGCAAGGTCGATGCGCTGGCGCCGACGCATTTCGATGCGCCGTCCGGCAGTCGTGTGCCGATCCGTTATGACGGCGAATGGCCTGTCCTGGCGATCCGCGTGCAGGAGCTGTTCGGCCTCGACCGCCACCCCTCGATTGCCAACGGCACCGTGCCGCTGACACTCGAACTCTTATCGCCGGCGCATCGGCCGATCCAGACCACACGCGACCTGCCCGGCTTCTGGCGCGGCTCCTGGGCCGATGTGCGCGCCGACATGCGCGGGCGCTATCCCAAGCATGTCTGGCCGGAAAATCCGCTGGTTGCCGCCGCCACCGCCCGCGCCAAGCCACGCGGGACCTAGCGCTCCTCCTTTCCCGGCTATAATCCTTGGCCATGATCAACATCCTGAACGCGCCCGATTTTCAGCAAAGCCAGCGGCTGCGCCTCAACACGCTGATCCGCCTGCGCTGGCTGGCCATTGTCGGCCAGAGCGTGGCGGTGCTCGTCGTCGCCTATGGTTTGAAATTCCCGCTGCCGGTCAGCCTGTGCTTCGCGCTGATCGCCTGTTCGGCGTGGATGAATCTGTTCCTGGCCTTTCGCTTTCCGGCGGCGCACCGGCTTACCCCGCTTGCCGCCTTCGGCATCCTGATCTTCGACAGCCTGCAGCTTGCCGGGCTGCTCTATATGACCGGCGGCCTGACCAATCCGTTCTCGCTGCTGATGACCGTGCCTGTCGTCATTTCGGCGACGTCGCTGCCCCTGCGCCTCACCGCCATCCTCGGCGGACTGGTGATGCTGGCGGCGACCTTGCTGGTCTTCTTCCATCTGCCTTTGCCCTGGTATGAAGGCGCGCCGCTGGCCATGCCTTTCATCTATGTCGCCGGCATGTGGATGGCGGTGCTGTCCGCGATCGCCTTCACCGCCATGTATGCCTTCCGGGTGGCCGCCGAAGCGCGGCTTTTGGCCAATGCGCTTGCCGCCACCGAGCTGGTGCTGCAGCGCGAACAGCACCTTTCGGCGCTGGACGGCCTGGCGGCGGCGGCAGCGCATGAGCTCGGCACCCCGCTCGCCACCATCACGCTCGTCGCCAAGGAGATGGAAAAGGCGCTCGGCAGCGACCCGAAATATGGAGAAGACGTAAAGCTGCTGCGCTCGCAAAGCGAACGCTGCCGCGAAATCCTCAAGCGCCTGACCAGCCTGTCGTCGGAGGGCGAGGCGCATCTTTCCCGTTTGCCGCTGACGTCGCTTGTCGAGGAGGTCACCGCGCCGCATCGCGACTTCGGCATCTCGATCAAGCTTCGTCCGGGCGAACGCACCGGGGCGGAGCCGGTCGGGCGCCGCAGCCCGGGCGTCATCTACGGCCTCGGCAATCTGGTCGAGAACGCCGTCGATTTCGCCCGCAAGAGCGTCACCGTGCGCTGGAGCTGGGACGAGGCGACCGTCACCTTTTCGATTATCGATGACGGGCCTGGTTTCCCACCCGAAATCATCGACCGCATCGGCGAGCCCTATATGTCGACGCGCCAGGGTACCGAGGCCGGCGGCGGCCTGGGACTCGGCCTGTTCATCGCCAAGACTCTGCTCGAACGCTCGGGCGCCACGCTCGATTTCCGCAATTCGAGCGGCCTGGGCGAGGGCGCCGTGGTGCAGATTTCGTGGCCGAGATCGGTCTTCCTGAACCCGGAAACGGCCCCGGCCACCATGTTTGACACTGCGTAAATTGGACAATAGCGGCGCAAAACTATATCTGCGTGAAATTGAGGCAGCAGGAATTCCCACGACGATGACAGGCGATGAAAATATTGGCGCAATGGTTGAAGGCGAGGACACCTCGCTTCTGATCGTCGATGACGACAAGCCGTTCCTCACACGTCTCGCCCGCGCCATGGAAACCAGGGGTTTTGCGGTCGAGACCGCCGAGAGCGTCGAGGAGGCCGTGGGCAAGGCCCGCGCCAATCCGCCGGCCTACGCCGTGGTCGACATGCGGCTCGGCGACGGCAACGGCCTCGATGTCGTCGCCGCCATCCGCGAGAAGCGCGAGGATTCCCGCACCATTATCCTGACCGGCTACGGCAACATCGCCACCGCGGTGACCGCCGTGAAGCTTGGCGCCGTCGATTATCTGTCGAAGCCTGCCGACGCCGACGACATCTTCGCCGCCCTCACTCGCACCTCGGGCGAGCGTGCCGCCCCCCCGGAAAACCCGATGTCGGCCGACCGTGTGCGCTGGGAACATATCCAGCGCGTCTACGAAATGTGCGAGCGCAACGTTTCCGAAACCGCGCGCCGGCTCAACATGCACCGGCGCACGCTGCAGCGCATACTGGCCAAGCGCGCGCCGCGCTGAACGAGCGTCGTCATCCTTGGCGCAGCGACGCAAAGCGCAGCACCGTTGCGACGCTTCAAGGCCATGGCATGGAGGCGATGGGGCGTCGGCCAATTTTCGGGGATTGCCGGTGCGACCTCGCACGCCTTGCTTCGCCAGGGATGTTGCGCATCATGGGGCTACGGATTTCCGGCCAATAGGCGGGGCGGCTTAACGGAGGCGACATGCAGGATCTGAAGCAGCGGCCGGTTTCCGTCTTCCGCGAATTCCTTGACAGCGAGGCGGCGGGCGGCATCATCCTGATGGTGGCGGCGGCACTCGCCTTGATCGTCGCCAACTCGCCGCTCGGCGAGACTTATTTCTCCGTTCTCCATGCCTATCTCGGCCCGCTCAGCGTCTCGCACTGGGTCAATGACGGGCTGATGGCGGTGTTCTTCCTGCTCGTCGGGCTGGAGATCAAGCGCGAGATGCTGGACGGCCAGCTGTCGACCTGGCCACGCCGCGTCCTGCCCGGCATCGCCGCCGCCGGCGGCATGGTGGTTCCGGCGCTGGTCTATGTCTTGATCAACCGCAACAATTCGGCCGCGCTCTCCGGCTGGGCGATCCCGACCGCCACCGACATCGCCTTCGCGCTCGGCGTGCTGTCGCTGCTCGGCGGCCGCGTGCCGGCTTCGCTGAAAGTGTTCCTGACGGCGCTCGCCATCATCGACGACCTCGGCGCCGTCATCATCATCGCCATCTTCTATACGAGCGGCCTGTCGCTCATCTATCTCGGCGCCGCCTTCGCCGTCATTGCGGTGCTTGTCGTGCTCAACCGCATGCGTGTGATGACGCTGGTTCCCTATCTCGTGCTCGGCGCAATCCTGTGGCTATTGGTGCTGAAATCGGGCGTCCACGCCACGCTTGCCGGCGTTGCGCTGGCGCTGACCATTCCGCTCGAGCGCTCCGCCGGGATCGGCCACGATCTCGACCATTCGCCGCTGCACCGGCTCGAGCACGGCCTGCACAAGATCGTGCCCTTTTTCGTCATCCCGATCTTCGGCTTCGCCAATGCCGGCGTTTCGCTCGCCGGCCTGAGTTTTGGCGCGCTGATCGAGCCGCTGACGCTGGGCGTCGCCGCCGGCCTGGTGGTCGGCAAGCTGGTCGGCGTCCTCGGCTCCTCGGCACTCGCCATAAGGCTTGGCCTGGCCGACCTGCCGGCCCATGCCGGCTGGTCGCATATGATCGGTATCTCGCTGCTCTGCGGCATCGGCTTCACCATGAGCCTGTTCATCGGCCTGCTCGCCTTCGCCAGCGACGTGGCTCTGCAGGATGCGGTCAAGGTAGGCATCCTCGCCGGCTCCTTCATCGCCGCCATCCTCGGCGCCGCCGTGCTGCTGATGGCGCCGGCCGCGGGTGGTGTGGAAGAAGAGACGGATTAGCGGCGCGGTTCGCGGTTCGGCGAGCTATTCGCTCTCCCCCTCCAGCGCCGGCACCGATACGCCGGCCAGTTCCGCCGCCAGGAGCCGCGCCGCACCGGCGCGCGCGATGCGCAGCATCAGCGCCTTGCGCGTCGCCGCCGCCATGCGGTGCTCGGGCGCATCGCGCAGGATCTCGGCGCCATAGCCGTCGGAGAGGATGAAGCCGCACTCCTCCGGAAAGATCTCCGCCGGCACGCCGGGATGGGTGGCGAAGAAGAAGCGGTCGGAATGCAGCCGGTAGTCGGGCCATTTGCGGTCGACCCGGAAATCCTCGATCGAGGATTTGATCTCGATGATCCAGATGTCACCCTGGCGGGTCAACGCCACGAGGTCGGCGCGGCGGCCGGTGGCCAGCGACAGTTCAGGCAGCACATGCGCGCCCATCGCCATGAGCAGCCGCTGCACGCCGCGCCGCACCAGCATTGCGCGTTCGGACTGGCGACCGTCGATCAGGGGATTGATTGCGATGGGGGAAATAATCGGCATGGCAGGCACCATGCCAGATTTTGTTCACGGTTTGAACCCCACGGTTATGGGCGATTATATATTTGACAGAGTACATAGTCGCCCCGGAATGGGCCAACTCGTGCCAAACGTCAGCGATGAGTTGGCCCGCTAGGGTCTATCATTTTCGCCGGCATCGGCATTCCGGTCTGCTGGCTGCCGCCTATTACTGGACCGACTTGGAAACCAGAAAGGAATTGGCTGAAAGACAAGGGCTTCTAGCGCTATCCAGCCGTAGGGGAAGGCTAGCTTGATGGCTATCGCCTCTCCGCTGTGCTGGGCACGTTGCGGGCAATGTGCTATGATTCAAGTGTCGGAGGCAGCATGACCCAGTTGGTGGTTGCGGGAACGATCGGCGGGCTTCTTGGCACCGGGCTGGCTCTAATTGGCGTTCGGCAGGTGAGGATTCTCGACAGCGTCGTCGCGTTCGGCATGTTGGTGCTGGGGCTGACGTGGTTTGTGGGCTAGCACCATTGGCGGCTGCACCGGCCCTGTCGGCAAGCCAGCCAGGATCGTGGCGCCACTCAAGATCTTTGCCCACAAGGGCGTGTCATCCGAACGCCGGCGGCGCCTGCCACACCTTCGGCGGTTGTACTCATTGTCTTGATAATAACGTTTGCCCACGCCCCTCACTCCCCGTGAGAGAATGCGATGTTTGCGGCTTTGAGTCTATAAGTTGTCTCTAATTCACCGGCTCTGTCGTATTTCGCCGGATATGTCTGCCGCACGACTTGGGTCTTAACGATTAAGCCGACGGGACTAAGATCTTTCGCCTTTCCAGCTATGGTCAGACGTTACCGCTTTGGTTTCGCGAATGTCCATCGGCCGCTCCATGACATTAGCCGGCGCCGATTTCGCCACCCCCTTCAACACAGCGTTGAATCGATCTTGGGAGCCGTCCGTTTCATATGGCGATTTGACAGATCCATAGCCGATGCGGACCCCCGCGGCTGGGAATCAGTTCGATTCGCGCTGACGAACGCGTTGTTTTTCGAGGAACCGCTTGGCGTGTTCCCCCCACTCCGCGGCCGTGGTCTTGTGCTCTTGAACGTACGTGTCGAAAGCCTTGCGCAGAGCCTCCAGGTCCAAAGCCCAAAACTGCTTGTCTTTTTCGTCGTTCAACATCGTGTCACCAAGCCCATTGGGCTGACGGTATGCCCTTCAAATCAAGCCTTCAAGAACCGATCGTGACTTCTTTTGGGTGTATCGGCCCCAAAAGATTCATCTCGTGAACAAGCGCGGTTCTGCGCTCCGAGGCCGTCCGTCCGTGGGCGGGACTTCAGTCTTAATTGAGCCGAGGCTAATATGCATATAGCTTGGGCGGTGCGGAGACGATCCAAAAGCCAGACCCGCAACGACCCGGCACGACCCCATGTCCCCCCGACTGCGAGCGTGCCGGGTCGTTCCTGCTGGTGCGTGGCAAGCGGTGCGTCCAAGGCGTGATCGCTCGCGGAACAATGGTCCGTCCATTGTGCAATCGCTCTATGCCGGCCCAGGTTGGCAAGCACCGGCCCTAGGAGCCTTCCGTGATCGCGCAATATTCAGCTGGGGCCAGTCTGGTATTCATCGTGTGGCGCCCTATGTGGTGGCGATCAACTTGCGTTCTTCACTAGAGAGCGGCAAGACTAAAGTCTTGCATGCCGGTGTACAAAGGTCCGAGGGGACCTTTTAGGTTCCACAAATGTCCATTGGACGTTCCGTTACTTTAGTTAATCGACATATAAGGCGTGACGTAAGGAATACGTTTGGCGGGATGGCCGGCGCAGTTTGGCTTTGGGTCTATAGAGGGCTGCACCGGCCATTGCGTGGTCGGGCTTTGGGTGTGATGTCCCCGCGCAGATTAACCTATATGTATATTAGCGATCGCGCAAATAAGACTGAAGTCCCTGGTTTCAGCGGACTGGCAGCGACGTCCTCACGATGTTGATGGCGCCGTCCCGGCCGGCAGCGGCCGAACAACGACGCCCGACGCGGTGTATGACGGAAAGCCATCTCACTCGGTCTGCCAAAAAATCCCTTGCCAGGGTCTGCTATGGTCTCGCCGAGACGGCGTTGTCGCCAGGCGCCGCACCCCCTGCCATGTCATCCAGGATCGGGCAATCCGGCCGCTCGTCGCCATGGCAGGCGTGGATCAGTTTCTGCAGGGTCGAGCGCATCGACTGCAGTTCGCGCACCTTCTCCTCGATCGCCGTTACATGGGCGGCGGCGATCTCGCGCACGTCGGCGCTGGCGCGGCCGCGATCCTGGTAGAGCGCCATCAACTGGCGGCAATCGTCGATGGAAAAGCCGAGGTTGCGCGCGCGGCGCAGGAAGGTCAGCCGATGGATGTCGTCACCGGAATAATCGCGGTAACCGTTGGCGGCGCGCGCCGGCGCGATCAGGCCGATCTCCTCATAGTAGCGGATGGTCTTGGCCGGCAGGCCTGAACGATGGGCGGCGTCGCCGACATTCATGGCGTGGTCCTCGATTTTGCCAGGCCTGCGAGTCAGGCCCATTGAATTTCCTTCACAATCCGGTGAAGGCTGTTGCCGAAATGCCATACTGATACGCTTACCAGCACGCAAGTCCCAGCATATAGGCATCGTGCGCTTGGCAAGCAAAGCAAATGCCAGCATGAATGAAGGCAACAAGGCGGCCGACTCGTGCCGCTGACGTTTGGGCAGGGCACCGGATCATCTCATGCGCATGAAGTCGTTTGCAATAATTGCCGCATTGGCGCTGTCCACGGCTATCGCCGGCTGCAGCACCATCGGCGGGCAGATCTTCTCCAACGACTACGGCGCAGTGACCGATGCCGGCTACCAACTGCCGCGCATTCCGATCGAAAAAGTGCCGAGGCAGTATCACCGGCAGGAAGTGAACTACGACACCAAGGAAAAGCCGGGCACCATCATCGTCGATACGCAGAACAAGTACCTCTACTTCGTCGAGGGTGACGGCCTCGCGATCCGCTACGGCATCGGCGTTGGTCGCGAAGGCTTCGAATGGCACGGCACCGCCCATATCGCGCTGAAGCGCGAATGGCCGACCTGGACGCCGCCGCGCGAAATGATCAGGCGCCAGCCGGAACTGGCGAAGTTCGCCAATGGCATGGAGCCGGGCCTGAAGAACCCGCTTGGCGCGCGCGCCATGTATCTGTTCAACAAGGGCGGCGACATGGGCTACCGCCTGCACGGCAGCCCGGAATGGAATTCGATCGGCAAGGCGATGTCGTCCGGCTGCATCAGGCTGATGAACCAGGACATCATCGATCTCTATGACCGCGCCTCGGTCGGCGCCAAGGTCATCGTGATGTAAGGACCAGGATCCCTCGCGGGATCACGGTCGCATGAGAAGACAAGTTCGTACGCGGACCGTCTAGGCAACAACGGACGTCCCAAACAGAAAACCGGGCAATTCGGCCCGGTTTTTTGTTTTTTACGACTGAAATCGTGCTGGCAACGGGGTGTCAGGCGACCTGTTCGACCTGCTGCACTTCCGGCACGAAATGCCGAAGCAGGTTCTGGATGCCGTGCTTCAGCGTCGCTGTCGATGACGGGCAGCCGGCGCAGGCGCCCTTCATGTGCAGGAACACCGTGCCGTTCTCGAAGCCGCGGAAGGTGATGTCGCCGCCATCCTGGGCCACCGCGGGGCGCACCCTGGTGTCGAGCAGTTCCTTGATGGTGATGACAAGTTCTTCGTCCGCCTTGTCGTAGAACTCGCCGGTCTGGCTGGTCTCCGCGGCCGGGCCGCTTTTCGCCATGACAGGCGCGCCGGACATGAAATGCTCCATGATGGCGCCGAGGATCGCCGGCTTCAGGTGCTGCCAGTCGGGGCCGTCCTTGGTCACCGTGATGAAATCGTAGCCGAAGAATACGCCGGTGACGCCGGGGATTTCGAACAGCCGGCCGGCCAGCGGCGAGGCCGTCGCCGCACTGTCGGCATCGCGGAAATCGGCGGTACCATCCACCAGCACTTCCTTGCTGGGCAGGAATTTCAGCGTCGCCGGATTGGGCGTCGATTCGGTCTGGATGAACATGGCCGTCTCCGTGCCCGTTACGGGCAGCTAGTTTGGAATAGTTCTAATTAGGCTTTATCGGCTGGACATTCAAGCCAAACGCATCGCCCGAGCGACCGGCTGGGGGAATGTTTTTGCTGGCTGGGGACAGAATCCCGGCCGGGTTCAAGCGAGGCTGTCGATCTCCTCGTCGGACAGATTCTGCGGCACCACCGTGACCGGAATGGGGAAGGCGGCGCCCTTGCCGGCCACGGCACCGACCAGGGGCCCGGGACCTTCCTTGCCGGCGCCGGCCGCCAGTACCAGGATGGCGATGTCCTGGTCCTCCTCGATCAGTTTGTGGATCTCGTCCGTCGGCTTGCCTTCACGCACCACCATCTCCGGCTCGATGCCGAGCTTCTGGCGAACCTTGTTGGCGTAGCCATCGAGAGCCGCGCGCGCCGTGGCGTTCGCCTCCTCGCGCATGATCTTCTCGACGCCGAGCCAATGCTGGAAATCGTCCGGCACGATGACATAGAGCAGCACCAGCGTGCCGCTGGTGCTCTGCGCCCGCTTCGAGGCGTAGGCGACGGCGCGCTCGCACTCGGGCGTATCGTCGATGATCGTCAGGAATTTCCTGCGATGACCGGCTTCGCGGCTGAGGCGTTTGGAGACCATGTCTATCTACCTAGTGTGGTGATTTCGAAGTTCGCCTGCTTTCGATATCGCGCTCCGAGCGAACTTCGAAATCAAAAACGACACTAGAAATCAATAGTTTGCTCGTGTCCCTGATTTTGAAATTCGCATTGCCCTTGATAGCGAACCCTGGCGAATTTCAAAATCAGTGACGCGCGTGCGTTGCCGGCCGCAATCTGCCACCACCGCCGACCGGCGGCAAGCCGCCGACCTTAGGCCAGTGTGCCGTGTGCCGGAATGGTGCGCTGCACTGACGATGCGGATCAGTTCTGTAGCAGCCCGATGATGTCGCGCACCGTCTTCATCGTCGCTTCGGCGAGCACGCCGGCGCGTTCGCCGCCGTCCCTCAGAACCGCGTCGACATAGGCGCGGTCGCCCTCGATGCGGCGCATCTCGCCGGCGATCGGCGCCAGTTTCTCCACCGCAAGGTCGGCCAGCGCCGGCTTGAACACGGAAAACTGCTGGCCGCCGAATGCCTTCAGCACGTCGGACTTCGACATCTCGGCCAGCCCGGCATAGATGCCGACCAGGTTTTCCGCCTCCGGCCGGCTTTCCAGCCCGTCGACTTCGCTCGGCAAGGCCTCGGGATCGGTCTTGGCCTTGCGGATCTTTTTCGAGATGGTGTCGGCGTCGTCGGTCAGGTTGATGCGCGACAGGTCCGACGGATCCGACTTCGACATCTTCTTCGAGCCGTCGCGCAGGCTCATGATGCGCGCCGCCGGGCCGCCGATCACCGGTTCGGTGATCGGGAAGAAGCCGTTCACCGTCTCCTCGCCGACCTGCATCTCGACGCCGACCCCAAGCCGGGCGATGCGGTCGGAAAAATCATTGTTGAATTTCTGGGCGATGTCGCGAGTCAGCTCCAGATGCTGCTTCTGATCCTCGCCCACCGGCACATGCGTGGCGCGGTAGAGCAGGATGTCGGCAGCCATCAGCGAGGGATAGGCGAGCAGGCCCAGCGAAGCATTTTCGCGGTCCTTACCGGCCTTGTCCTTGAACTGCGTCATCTTGTTCATCCAGCCGATGCGCGCGACGCAATTGAAGATCCAGGCAAGCTCGGCGTGCTGCATCACCCGGGACTGGTTGAAGACGATGTGCTTCTTCGGGTCGATGCCGGAGGCGAGGAAGGCGGCGGTGATCGAGCGCGTCTGGTCGGCGAGGTCGTCATGGACCAGTTGCGCCGTCAGCGAATGCAGGTCGACGACGCAGTAGATGCAATCGGACGTGTCCTGCAGGGCGACGAATTTCTTGATGGCGCCTAGATAGTTGCCGAGATGCAGATTGCCGGTCGGCTGGACGCCGGAGAAGACGAGTGGCTTGAAGGCGGACATGGGTTTCCTCATGGCTTGTGGAGGGCCGTTTCGCGCGCGGCGAAAGTCTTGCGACGGCGCGCTTATGGACGAAGACGCAGCCGTGATCAAGATGGTGCTGCAGGGTCGAACGAGGCTCTAGTCGTCGATGCCGGTCTCTGCGGCCGGTGGTCCCTTGCGCCCAATATTGCGACGGATCATGCCGAAATCGGCGCCGCCGGTGGCAAAGGCGGTGACGAAGTAGAGCAGCGCCCCGCCGCCCACCAGCACCATCAGCGTCGTCGCCTTGATGACCAGCGGCGAGCCCGGACCGAGCCTGACGGCAAGCCAGTGCTCGGCGAAATACAGTGCCACCGCCATCACCAACGCCGACAGCACCAGCCGGGGAATGCGCTTCAGGAGCGGCACGTCGCGGCCCCAATGGCCGCGCCGGATCAAGACCGCAAGCAGCATCAGCGCGTTGACCCAGCCGGCCACGGCCGAGGCCACTGCAATGCCGGGTGCGCCCATTCTGGGAAACAGCGTCAGCGCGGTGGCGACGTTCACCGCCACCGAGATGGCGGCGAAGATCATCGGCGTGCGCGTGTCCTCGCGGGCGAAATAGCCCGGGGTGAAGGCCTTGATCAGCACGAAGGCCGGCAGGCCAAGCCCGAAGATCGCCAGGATCGCCGCCACGGTCGGCGTCGAATGGTTTGCGGCGAACGCGCCGCGCTCATAGACCAGCCGCACGATCGGCTCCGACATCACCCAGAGCGCCGCCGCCGCCGGCAAGGTCATGAACAGGGTGAATTCGACGGAGCGGTTCTGCAGGTTGGCGGCCTCGATGAGATTGCCTGACTTCAGCGCCCGCGACAGTTCGGGCAACAGCACGATCGCCACCGCCACGCCGACGACACCGAGCGGCAGCTGGTAGACGCGGTCGGCGTAGGCGAGCGAGGATACCGCACTGTCCTGCGCCGAGGCGATCGCCGTGCCGATCAACTGGTTGATCTGGGTGATGCCGCCGGTGATCGCCGCAGGCAGGGCAAGGATCAGCAGGCGCTTGACGTTCGGCGTCATCCTCGGCCGGCGGAAGCCGATCGAGATGCCGGCATTGCGCACCGCCACCCAGACGATGGCGAGCTGCACCAGCCCCGCCGCCAGCACGCCCCAGGACAGGCTGAAGCCTACGGCATGCGCATCCAGCCCGTGATACCAGGCGTAGCCAAGCACGCTGATCAGGATGATGTTGAGGAAAGCGGGCGCGATCGCCGCCGCGAAATAGCGGCGCAGCGAATTCAGCATGCCGGCCATCATGGCCGCGAGCGACATGCAGATGAGGTAGGGAAACATGATCGTCGCCAACCGGACGGTCGTCTCGAACTTGCCCGGCGTGTCGGCAAAGCCCGGCGCGACCATGTAGCGCACGATCAGCGGCATCGCCAGTTCCATGGCGATGGTCAGCGCCAGCAGCGCCGAGAACAGCACACCGAAGACTTCCTCGGAAAAACGCTTGGCGCCGTCGGTGCCGTGCGTCTCGATCTCCTTGGCAAACAGCGGCACGAAGGCGGCGTTGAAGGCGCCTTCGGCGAACAGCCGGCGAAAGGTGTTGGGGAATTGGAAGGCGGCGTTGAAGGCGTCGGCCACCGGTCCGGTGCCGAGCGCTGCCGCCATCAGCATCTCGCGGCCGAAACCAAGCGCGCGGCTCATCAGCGTGCCGGAAGCGACGGTGGCGAATTTCTTGACGAGGCTCATGCGTTCGAAGACTGCCTTAGAGAGCAATTCCAGGGAAAGTGTGAAACGCTTTTCCCGGGAAGGGCGCATAGCGCTTCCCCTTGGGAATTGCGTTGGAGCGAAAAGGTACAGCGGTTCGCCGCTTCCACGATGCGGTGAACAGCTCTGGAGAGTGGGACAAGGTGGGGATGGCAGTCACTCGGCGGCCGCCTTGGCCTTGCCGCCGCGTTCGGGCGAGATGCCTTCGAGCGTTGCCATCAGCCGGTTGCGGATGGTGGCGATGCGGGTCGGGCTGTCGATCTTCTGGCCGGTGAGGTCCGTGACATAGAAGGTGTCGATGACCTTTTCGCCAAAAGTGGTGATGTGTGCCGATGCGATGTCGAGCGACAGGTCGGACAGCGTGCCGGTGATCTCCGACAGCAGGCCCGGGCGGTCGAGCCCCTCGACCTCGATGACCGAAAACCGGTTTGAGAGCGTATTGCGGATTTCGGCGCGTGGCGGGATCTTGAACACCTTGGCGCCGCGCTTTGGCTTGGTGCGCTTCTCGATCATCTCCGGCAGCCAGCTCTTGCCCGACAGCACGTCCTCGATCAGCCGGCCGACGCGCTCGGCACGCCGGCGTTCGTCCTCGTCACGGTCGAATTCCCGCGAAATCAGGATGGTGTCGAGCGCGCGGCCGTCAGCGGTGGTGAAGATTTGCGCGTCGACGATATTGCCGCCGGCGCCGACGCATGCCCCGGCAATGACCGAGAGAAGACGGGGATGGTCCTGCGCCAGAACGGTGATTTCGGTCACCGCCTCGAACTGGTGGGTCTTGACCATGGTGGCGAGCTTCTTGCCGGCGTCGTCGGCCTCGCGGACGAATTCGGCGTGGCGCAGCTGATCCGGCAGGTCGACGGTCAGCAGGTAGTTCTCATAATGCAGCCCGACATAGCGCTTGCGGGCCTTGTCGGACCAGTCGGCGAGCGCTTCGGCGAGGCGTTCGCGCGCCGCCGCGGTGCGCTGTGCGCGCGACACTTCCGAGAAACCGCCGGTCAGCAGCAGTTCCGTCTCGTAATAGAGCGTGCGCAGCAATTGGCCCTTCCAGCCGTTCCACACACCCGGTCCGACACCCCTGATGTCGCAGACCGTGAGGATCAACAGCAGCTTCAGCCGCTCGACCGACTGCACGATCGAGGCGAAATCCTCGATGGTCTTGCGGTCATTGAGGTCGCGGGTCTGCGCCGTCATCGACATGACGAGATGGTTCTCGACCAGCCAGGAGACGGTTTCCGTGTCCGCCGCCGACAGGCCCATATGCGGGCAGATGCGCCGTGCGATGCGGGCGCCGGCCTCGGAATGATCTTCCGGCCTGCCCTTGGCGATGTCGTGCAGCAAGACGGCGACATAAAGCGCCTCGCGGCTCTTCTTCAGGCCGGGCATCAGCGAATGCGACAGCGGATGCACCTTTTCGCCGTCGCCGCGCTCGATCTCGGCCAACACGCCGATGCAGCGGATCAGGTGCTCGTCGACCGTGTAGTGGTGATACAAAGAGAACTGCATCATGGCGACGATCTTGCCGAAATCGGGGATCAGCCTGCCCAGCAGCCCCGCCTCGTTCATGCGCCGCAGATTGAGTTCGGCATTGCGGTCGGAGGTCAATATGTCGAGGAACAGCCGGTTGGCCTCTTCGTCGCGCCGCAGCGATTTGTTGACCAGGCCGAGCGAGCGGGTGAGCAGCTTCAGCGCATCGGGGTGGAATTCCAGCCCGTGCTTGTCGGCGAACCAGAACAGCCTGAGCAGGTTGACTGGATCGCGCTCGAACACCTGATCGTCGGCGATGTTGATGCGGTGGTTGTCGACAATGAAATCGGAAGTGCCGGCGAGCTTACGCTTGCGGCGCTGGAAGGTGAGGAAGATGCGATTGAAGCCGGGAACGTGCTTGGCCTGTTCCTCCTCGAGCGCCGCGCAAAAGATGCGGGTCAGGTCGCCGACATCCTTGGCGACGAGGAAATAGTGCTTCATGAAGCGCTCGACCGCCGACAGGCCGGGATGGGTGGTGTAGCCGAGCCGCTCGGCGATCTCGCGCTGGATGTCGAAATGCAGCCGCTCCTCGGCCTTGCCGGTGAGGAAATGCATGTGGCAGCGCACCGCCCACAGGAAATCCTCGGCCTTCTGGAACTCGCGGTATTCGGCCTCGGTGAAGACGCCCTTTTCGACCAGCTCCTCGCCGGTGCGCACCCGGTAGAAGTACTTGCCGATCCAGAACAGCGTCTGCAGGTCGCGCAGGCCGCCCTTGCCGTCCTTGACGTTGGGCTCGACCAGATAGCGGCTCTCGCCGGCCTTGGCGTGGCGCTCGTCGCGCTCCGCGAGCTTGGCCTGCACATATTCCGGGCCGGTCGTGCGCACCACCTCGTGGTCGAAGCGCAGCATCAGCTCGTCATAAAGCTTGCGTTCGCCCCACAGGAAGCGCGCTTCCAGGATCGAGGTGCGGATGGTGATGTCGGTGCGCGACAGCCGCAGGCACTCATCGATGTTGCGGGTGGCGTGGCCGACCTTCAAGCCGAGATCCCACAGCATGTAGAGCATGTATTCGACGGTCTGTTCGCCCCATGGCGTCTGCTTGTAGGGCAAGAGGAACAGAAGATCGATGTCGGATCCCGGCGCCAGCGTGCCGCGGCCATAGCCGCCGACCGCCACGACGGCCATGCGTTCGGCCGACGAAGGGTTCTTCACCCGGTAAACATGCGTCGCCGCGAAATCGTAAAGCGCCCGGATGAGCTCATCCATTAGATGCGACAATCGCTCGGCGCAGGCATTGCCGCCGCCATCCTCCTTCAGCATGGCCGCGGCAATCTTTCGGCCTTCGGCGAGCCGGGCCTTGAGAAGCTGCAGGACGCCGGCGCGGGCGGCGGGCCCCGAACCGTCACCCGCCGTGGTCGTCGTCAGCGCGGTCATCTCGCTGCGCAAGGCTTCGCCGTCGATCAGTTCATCCAGCTTCAGGGAGATTTTCGCCATCGGTATCAGTCGGCCTTGCCATTTGGGCGGCGTCTATAGCGTGTTTTCGCGGCGCTGGGTATGGGGCCTGCTGGCGGCCGGGCAAGCGACCTAATCCGATGCCTCGACCGAATCGAGGGGGACGACGATCCGTTGCCGGAATCTGCAGAAATCGGCGATCCACCGTGCGGTTCGCCCGGCCTCTCTGCTGATTCTCACGGTCATCGGCTTCCTCTGCCTTGTCATAAGCCCGCTCGCGGTCCGCGCGGCATCGCGTTCCTGGTCAAGCAGGCTTGGCAGCCTGCCGTCGACGAATTGATCCTGAGCGCAGAGCGCCGGAACAAGTTGGTAGATGGTCTTGCCGGCCGACATGATGGGGTTGAAGATCAGGTCATCGACAGCAATGTTGGCGTGCGTCGTTGCCTCCAGAAAATCGCGCGCCGTTCGACGCGACAGCAGATAACCGCCGGCCCCCGGATGGCCCTTGCGAAGCCGGACCACCGAAAAACCATGTCCGGCAGGGGTCCTCTTCCTCTGGATCACGGTTCTGGAGAAGAACGTCTCGAGCTTCACCACATCGGCGTCCGCCGGCACCCAACTCGTATCGCCCAGCAACGCCCCGGCCTTGCTTGAGAACACCATGTCGTCTTCGAACACGGCGCCGTATGGGGCCTCGTCATGCGCAATGATCGTCCAGCAGGCTCGATGACTGTGCAGGCAGGCGATTTCGCTGCCGGAGAGCGGCCGGGTAGCGTGTATTGCGTGCTGCGGCTGCAGCATCAGGTCGGGGTTCTCCTTGGCATCGATCCCTGCGACCCGCTCGAACCCAATGCTGACGCGGGCGAATTCCCTCGACATGTGGGCAAGCCGCTCGGGAGATCGATCGAGGTTTATGACCAGACGCTTCATTTTCACGAGCTATTTTTTCGAAACCCTTGCTTCCACGGAACCGGCGGGAACCGCCAAGCATCGCCGGAGCCTTCTAGCACGGGTGACGTTATGGTTTGTTGATCTTTTCTGGCGTGAATATCATGCCGCAAGGGAAGAGCCAACGCGGAGCCGACTCCCAAGGCCAGCGTGATTTCCCGGGATTGCCCTGAGATTGCGCGCGATGTCGGAGCGCCGGATTGAAGACGAGATCATCGGCCACGTGCGGGCCCGTGCGGACGCGTCGAGGACGTCGCGTGCCATCTGCCTCGACATGATGTGGCCGCCGGTCACGGGGCGAGCGACCAATGCCCGCTGGAAGCGAAAAAATCGGAACAGCCCTTGACCTTCCAGTTACTGGAAGCACTACCTCCTCGATCAGGCACAGGCAGTAGAGGCATTTGCAATGACGCACCCAGACCATGACCATCGCGGCGATCACCACGCACATGGCCCGCACGGGAGTTGTTGCGCGCCCAAGAGCGCCGATGCAGCAGCCGTTTTGCGCGATCCGGTTTGCGGCATGACCGTGGATCCAGCCGCCGGCAAGCCGACATCGGTGCATGACGGCCGTCTCTATCATTTCTGCAGCGAGCGCTGCCGTTCGAAATTCCAGGCCGAGCCGGAACAATACCTCACGACCACCGACCCCGTCTGTGGCATGAGCGTCGACCGCGCCGCAGCCAGGCACTTCGTGCGCCATGAAGGCCAGGGCTTCTATTTCTGTTCCGCCGGCTGCCAGGCGAAATTCGAGGCGGCACCGCGGACTTATCTCGGCGACAGACCGGCACCGCCGCCCGCGCCCAAGGGCACGCAGTACACCTGCCCGATGCATCCCGAAATCATCCGCGACAAGCCCGGCTCCTGCCCGATCTGCGGCATGGCGCTTGAGCCGATGGGCGTACCATCGGGCGATGAAGGGCCAAATCCCGAACTGGTCGATTTCACCAGGCGGTTGTGGGTCAGCGCGGTCCTGTCGATCCCGCTTCTGATCATCGCGATGGCGCCGATGGTCGGCTTGTCGGTCGAAGGCTGGGTCGATGATCGCACGAAGGTCTGGATCGAATTGCTTCTGGCAAGCCCGGTGGTGCTCTGGGCCGCTTTTCCCTTCTTCCACCGTGGCTGGGAGTCTGTCCTCAACCGCAGCCCCAACATGTGGACGCTGATTTCGCTGGGCGTCGGCGCGGCCTACCTCTACAGCGTCGTCGCCACCCTGTTTCCGGACATCTTCCCGCATCAGTTCCGCGGCCATGGCGGTGCGGTGCCCGTCTATTTCGAGGCCGCCGCCGTCATCGTCGCGCTGGTCTTCCTTGGCCAGGTGCTGGAACTGCGTGCCCGCGAAAAGACCGGGTCGGCGATCCGAGCCTTGCTCGATCTGGCGCCGAAGACGGCGCGTCGCATGGCCGAGGACGGTTCCGAGACCGATGTGCCGCTGGACAGCGTCGAGGCTGGCGATCGCCTGCGTATCCGGCCCGGTGATGCGGTGCCGGTCGACGGCACGGTGCTCGAAGGCCGCTCCTCCGTCGACGAATCGATGATCACGGGCGAGCCGCTGCCGGTCGAAAAGGCCGTGGGCGACGCTCTCACCGGCGGCACGCTCAACAGGCAAGGCTCGCTGATCATGCGCGCCGAACGGATCGGCGCCGAGACCACGCTGGCACGCATCGTCGAACTCGTCGCCAAGGCACAGCGCTCGCGCGCGCCGATCCAGGGCCTGGCCGACCGCGTTTCCTTCTACTTTGTCCCGGCTGTAGTCCTTGTCGCCGCCGTGGCCTTCATCGCCTGGGCGGTCTTCGGCCCCGAGCCCAGCCTGATCTTCGCCATCGTCTCGGCGGTCTCTGTGCTGATCATCGCCTGTCCCTGTGCGCTTGGCCTCGCCACCCCGATGTCGATCATGACCGCCACCGGGCGCGGGGCGCATGCCGGCGTGCTGATCAAGGAAGCCGCCGCGCTCGAACGCTTCGCCTCCGTCGACACGCTGATCGTCGACAAGACCGGCACGCTGACCGAGGGGCGGCCCAAATTGACGGATGTCGTCGCGGCAAAAGGCTTTTCCGAAGACGAATTGCTGGGGCACGCGGCGAGCCTGGAGAAGGGCTCGGAACATCCGCTGGCCGAGGCCATCGTCGAGGGCGCAGCGGCGCGCGGAGCGGCCGTCGCAGACGCCGGCGATTTCGAGGCGGTTACCGGCAAGGGTGTTTCCGGCACGGTGTCGGGCAAGGCCGTCGCGCTCGGCAATGCCGCGATGATGGGCGATCTCGGCGTCGATGTTTCCTTCCTTGCGGCCAGCGCGGAAGCGCTGCAGGGCGACGGCAAGACGGCGATGTTCGTCGCCGTCGGCGGTAGACTGGCCGGCATCGTCGCCGTCGCCGATCCCATCAAGGCGACCACCGCCGAGGCGATCAAGGCGCTGCATGACAGCGGCCTCAGGATCATCATGGCGACCGGCGACAATGAGCGCACCGCCAACGCAATCGCCAAAAGCCTCGGCATCGACGAGGTTCGCGCCGGGCTGTTGCCGGAACAGAAGGCAGCCCTGGTCGAGGAACTGCGCGGCAGGGGCGCCGGTGTCGCCATGGCCGGCGACGGCGTCAACGATGCGCCGGCCTTGGCCAGCGCCGACGTCGGCATCGCCATGGGCACCGGCGCCGATGTCGCGGTCGAAAGCGCCGGCATCACCTTGGTCAAGGGCGACCTCAACGGCATCGTCCGCGCCCGCACCCTGGCCCAGGCGACGATCGGCAACATCCGCCAGAACCTGTTCTTCGCCTTCCTGTACAATGTCCTTGGCGTGCCGGTCGCCGCGGGCGTGCTCTATCCGATTACCGGCATGCTTTTGTCGCCGATGCTCGCGGCGGCGGCGATGAGCCTGTCTTCCGTCTCGGTCATTGCCAACGCATTGCGGCTGCGGACGTTGAAACTCTGATCCAAACCCCCAAATACGAAATCCAAGCAACCGGAGACCATGAATGACCTTGGCCAAGAAACTCGTGCTTTTGCTGATGGCGGCCGGAATGCTGCTCGCCGTCTTCCTCGAAAGCGTTTCGGCGCAGAGCGAAGAGATGAAACACGACATGGCTGGCATGTCGATGGGAGCGCAAAGCCCTTCGACCGAAGGCTACAAGGCGGCGATGGACAAGATGCATGCCGACATGATGGCGTCGCAATACACCGGCAATGCCGACGTCGATTTCGTCCGCGGCATGATCCCGCACCACCAGGGCGCCATCGACATGGCCAAGGTCGAGCTTGCCAACGGCAAGGACCCGGAAATCCGCAAGCTCGCCGAAGGCGTCATCGCCGCGCAGGAAGCCGAGATCAAGCAGATGCAGGACTGGCTTGCCGCGCATCCGGTTAAGTGAGCCTTTCGCCACGGGGAGATTCGGGCGGGAACGCCTCTTGGTTTTTCTCGCCCGCCCTGTGATGCGATTCGGCCTCGAAAGGAGCCTGCCATGCCATCTACCGTCAGAACCACCACGCTGCCCTCTGGCGAAGCCGTTCAGGTGCTCGGCCAGGGCACGTGGAAGATGGGTGAGGATTCGCGCCGCCGTGCCGACGAGGTCAAGGCCCTCAAACTCGGCCTCGACCTTGGCCTCACGTTGATCGACACCGCCGAAATGTATGCCAGCGGCGGCGCCGAGGAAGTGGTGGCGGAAGCCATTGCCGGGCACCGCGCCGAGGTCTTCGTGGTCTCGAAAGTTCTGCCATCGAACGCTTCGCGCGCCGGCGTTCGGCGCGCCTGCGAGAACAGCCTCAAGCGCCTGCGCACCGACCGCATCGATCTCTACCTTCTGCATTGGCCGGGCAGCGTGCCTTTGGCCGAGACGATCGAAGCCTTCGAGGCCTTGAGGAAGGCCGGCAAGATCCGCCATTGGGGCGTCAGCAATTTCGACACCGAGGACATGGAGGACCTGGCCGGCTTGCCCGACGGCGGCAACGTCCAGACCAACCAGGTGCTTTATAACCTGGTCCGGCGCGGCCTCGAATTCGATCTGGCGCCCTGGAGCCGCAAGCGCGGCATCCCCTTGATGGCCTATTCGCCGGTCGAGCAGGGCGCGCTGGCGCGCAATGCAAGGCTCGATGTCGTCGCCGCTCGCCACAATGCGAACGCGGCGCAAATCGCCCTGGCCTGGGTGATGCATCGGGAGGGCGTCATCGCCATTCCGAAGGCCAGCAGCCAGGAACACGTCCGCCAGAATTTTGCGGCGCTGGACATCGAGCTTACGGCTGAGGATCTCGCCGATCTCGACCGTGCGTTCCCGCCACCAACGCGCAAGCGCGGCCTGGAGATGATCTGACTACTGCCCCGCCAGTACCTTCAGCCGGTAAAGCGCTTCCAGAGCTTCCCGTGGGGTCATCTCGTCCGGATTGATGGCGCCGAGGGCGGCGCCGAGCGCATCGCTCTTCACCGGCTTCGGCGCCTCCCGCTTCACCGCCACGGAAAACAGCGGCAGGTCGTCGACCAGCCGGTTGGTCTTGCCGGAAACCTCGCCTTCCTCCAGTTGGTGCAGCACCTGCTTGGCCCGGTCGACGACCGCCTCCGGCAGGCCGGCGAGCCGCGCCACCTGCACGCCATAGGAGCGGTCGGCGGCACCCTTGCCGACCTCGTGCAGGAAGACGACGTCGCCTTCCCATTCCTTGACCCGCATGGTGACGTTGTGGAGCCGCGCCAGCTTGCCGGCGAGCGAGGTCATTTCGTGGAAATGGGTGGCAAAGATCGCCCGGCAGCGGTTCTTCTCATGCAGGTATTCCACTGCCGCCCATGCGATCGACAGGCCGTCGAAGGTGGCGGTGCCGCGGCCGATCTCGTCGAGGATCACCAGCGCCCGTTCGCCGGCCTGGTTGAGGATCGCCGCCGTCTCGACCATCTCGACCATGAATGTCGAGCGGCCGCGCGCCAGATCGTCGGAGGCGCCGACGCGCGAGAACAGCCGGTCGACCACGCCGATATGGGCCGATGTAGCCGGCACGAAGGAACCGGTCTGGGCCAGGATGGCGATCAGCGCGTTTTGCCGCAGGAACGTCGATTTACCGCCCATGTTCGGACCGGTCAGCAGCCAGATCGCGCCGTTCTTGGCGTTGCCTTCCGGCGACAGGTCGCAGTCATTGGCGACGAACGGTCCCTCTCCGGAACGGCGCAAGGCCTGCTCGACCACCGGATGACGGCCGCCTGATATCTCGAAGGCGAGGCTCGAATCCACAACCGGCCGGCACCAGGCCTCGCTTTCCGAAAGCAGCGCAAGTGCCGCCGAGACATCGAGCGCCGCCAGCGCGTCGGCACCGGCACGGATCTTCTCCGCCTCGCTGACGGCTTGCGCCGTCAGCGCATCGAAGGCTGTGAGCTCGATGCCGAGCGCCCGGTCCGCGGCATTGGCGATCTTGGTCTCGAGTTCGGCAAGCTCGGTCGTGGTGAAGCGCATGGCGTTGGCCATGGTCTGGCGGTGGATGAAGCGCGCCTTGGCGCCATCGCCGCCGGTCATGACCGCATGGTGGTTGGCGGTCACTTCGATGTAGTACCCCAGCACGTTGTTGTGCCGGATCTTCAGCGAACGGATGCCGGTCTCCTCGATCAGCGAGCGCTCCAGCCCGGCGATCACTTTGCGCGATTCGTCGCGCAGCGCCCGCATCTCGTCGAGTTCCGGGTGATAGCCGCCGCGCAGGAAGCCGCCGTCGCGCTTGAGCAGCGGCAATTCCTCGCTGAGCGCCTGCGTCAGATGTTGGGCAAGCGCCCTCGGCAGCGCCTGGATGGCGGCCATCGCCTCCGCCAGTTCCTGGGGCAGGGCGGTTGCGGCGAAGATCTCGACGATGGCGCCGGCTGCCTCGAAACCGGCACGCACTGCGCCGAGGTCGCGCGGGCCGCCACGGTTGAGCGCCAGCCGCGACAGCGCGCGCGGCATGTCGGCGACGCTTTTCAGGCTCGTCCGTACCGCCTGGCAAAGCCGGGTTTCGGAGCGGAAGAACGACACCGAATCCAAGCGCGCGCCGATCGCCGCCGGGTCGGTCAGCGGCGCCATCAGTCGATCGGCGAGCAGCCTTGCACCGCCGCCAGTCACCGTGCGGTCGATCGCCTTGAACAGCGAGCCCTCGCGACTGCCGGACAGCGTGCGCAAAAGTTCGAGATTGCCGCGCGTCGCCGGATCGATGAACAGGGTCGAGCCCTGCTCCTCGCGCTCGGGTCGCGACAATGGCGGGCGCTCGGCTTTTTGCGTCTTCTCGACATAGGCGATGGCGCCCGAGATCGCCGACAGTTCGGCACGCGAAAACGTGCCAAAACTGTCCGGCGTCGCCACCTCGAAGAAGCGGGCGATGCGCCCGGTGGCCGAGGTCGAATCGAACAGCGATGGCGGCTGCGGATTGGCGACGCGGCCGAGCACGTCGAACACCGGCCTCAGCTCGGGATCATGGAACACCGGCTCGGCGACGATCAATTCCCGCGGATCGACACGGAAGATGTCGGCCAGCAGCCGGTCGGCGGTGGTCTCGGCAACGCGGAACGCGCCGGTCGAGATGTCGATCCAGGCAATTGCGAAGGAATGGTCGCTGCCCCCCTTCACCCGCCCCAGCGCCATCAGGAAGCTCGATTCCGATGGCGCCAGCAACTTGTCCTCGGTGATGGTGCCCGGCGTTACCAGCCGCACCACGTCGCGGCGCACCACCGATTTGGAGCCGCGCTTCTTGGCCTCGGCCGGATCCTCGATCTGCTCGCAGACGGCGACGCGGAATCCCTGGCCGATCAGCTTCTGCAGATAGTCGTCGGCCGCATGCACCGGCACGCCGCACATCGGGATATCGTGGCCCTGGTGCTTGCCGCGCTTGGTCAGGACGATGCCTAGCGCCCGGCTCGCCTTTTCGGCATCGTCGAAGAACAGCTCGTAGAAATCGCCCATGCGGTAGAACAAGAGCGAATCCGGGTTCGCCGCCTTGATCTCGATGAACTGCTCCATCATCGGCGTGACGGCGGCCGTGCCGGGCTGCGACGGCGTCATCACCTCGGGAGCGTCGGGCTCATTGGCTATGTGCATGTTCATGGCGCGGCACGCTAGCAGATGTAGTGGCCGGGTTTAATGCCGGGGCTTCGAAAAGCAGGGGAAGACCGAGGCGATCGTTTGCACGCAATTGCCCTTCGGCCTGCGATTCCCGCGCACTGGCGGTTTACACATGGCGGCGCGTGGTCTTAATTCGGACCGAAACAAAGCACCCGCTTCAAGGAGGTGCTGCACCCGGTGAGGAAATCAAAAGCATCATGGCCAGGAAAACCGAGAACAACGGTCCGTCCGTCAGCGCGCAGGAAGCGCTCGAATTCCATGCGATGGGCCGACCCGGTAAGCTGGAGATCGTCGCCACCAAGCCGATGACGACGCAGCGCGATCTGAGCCTCGCCTATTCGCCAGGCGTCGCCGTGCCGGTGCGCGCCATCGCCGAGGACCCCAGCCGCGCGTTCGACTACACGACGCGTGGCAACATGGTCGCCGTCATCTCCAACGGCACCGCCATCCTTGGCCTCGGCAATCTCGGCGCCCTGGCCTCCAAGCCGGTGATGGAAGGCAAGGCGGTGCTGTTCAAGCGCTTCGCCGATGTCGATTCCATCGACCTCGAGGTCGATACCGAGGATGCCGACGAATTCATCAACTGCGTGCGCTTCCTCGGCCCTTCCTTCGGCGGCATCAACCTCGAAGACATCAAGGCGCCGGAATGCTTCATCATCGAGCAACGCCTGCGCGAACTGATGGACATCCCGGTCTTCCACGACGACCAGCACGGCACCGCCATCATCTCCGCCGCCGGGCTGATCAACGCGCTGGAGATCACCGGCCGCGACATGAAGACCACGAAGATGGTCTGCAACGGCGCCGGTGCCGCCGGCATCGCCTGCATCGAACTGATGAAGGCGATGGGCTTCGCGCCCGAAAACATCATCCTGTGCGACACCAAGGGCGTGGTCTTCCAGGGCCGCACCGAAGGCATGAACCAGTGGAAGTCGGCGCATGCGGTGAAGACCGAGGCGCGCAGCCTCGCCGAGGCACTCGACGGCGCCGACGTCTTCCTCGGCCTCTCGGCCAAGGGCGCGCTGACCACCGCCATGGTGCAGTCGATGGGCAAGAACCCTATCATCTTCGCCATGGCCAATCCCGATCCGGAAATCACGCCGGAGGAAGTGGCCGAGATCCGCACCGACGCCATCATGGCGACCGGGCGTTCGGACTATCCGAACCAAGTCAACAACGTGCTTGGTTTCCCCTACATTTTCCGCGGCGCGCTGGATGTGCGGGCGACCACCATCAATGACGACATGAAGATAGCCGCGGCCCGCGCGCTGGCGGAACTGGCGCGCCAGGACGTGCCCGACGACGTCGCCGCCGCCTATCAGGGCAACCGGCCGAAATTCGGCCCCAACTACATCATCCCAGTGCCGTTCGACCCGCGGCTCATCTCGGCCATTCCGCTGGCGGTGGCCAAGGCAGCCATGGAGTCGGGTGTCGCCCGCAAGCCGATCCTCGATCTTGACCGCTATGCGCAGGAACTGTCGGCCCGCCGCGACCCGATCGCTTCCACCCTGCAGCGCATCTACGATCGCGTGCGCCGCCAGCCCAAGCGCATCGTCTTCGCCGAGGGTGAGGAGGAGCAGGTGATGCGCGCCGCCGTCTCCTATGTGAACCAGCGCCTCGGCACCGCCATCCTGCTTGGCCGTGACGATGTCATCAAGGAAAACGCCAAGCTCGCCGGCATCGACCTCAACAAGCGAGGCATCGAGATCATCAATGCAAGGCTGTCGCGCCGCAACGGCATCTACACCGACTATCTCTACGAGCGCATGCAGCGCAAAGGCTTCCTGTTCCGCGACTGCCAGCGCCTGATCAACAACGACCGCAACCATTTCGCCGCCTGCATGGTGGCGCTGGGCGACGCCGACGGCATCGTCACCGGCGTCACCCGCAACTATTCCACCGCGCTCGACGACATCCGCCGTGTCATCGACGCCAAGCCCGGCCACCGCGTCATCGGCGTCTCGATCGTCCTCGCGCGCGGCAAAACCGTGCTGGTCGCCGACACCGCCGTGCACGACATGCCCAATGCCGAGCAGATCGCCGACATCGCCGAGGAAGCGGCAGGCTTCGCCCGTCGCATGGGCTATGAGCCGAGGCTCGCCATGCTCGCCTATTCCACCTTCGGCCACCCGCAAGGAGAGCGCTCCGAGCGTGTCCAGGAGGCCGTGCGCATCCTCGACAAACGCCGTGTCGATTTCGAATATGACGGCGAAATGGCGGCCGATGTCGCGCTCAACGCCCGCGCCATGGCGCAATACCCGTTCATCCGCCTGACCGGGCCGGCCAATGTGCTGATCATGCCGGCCTTCCACTCGGCGTCCATCTCGACCAAGATGCTGCAGGAACTCGGCGGCTCGACGGTCATCGGCCCGCTCCTGGTCGGTCTGAACAAGCCGGTGCAGATCGTCTCGCTGAACGCCAAGGATTCGGACATCGTGAACATGGCGGCGATCGCGGCTTACACGGCGGGGACTTGAGGGCGGTCCGCGTCGAAGGCGGAAGCCAACGACCTGGCTCATCGAACGCGGCGGCTCGAAACGCCGCCGGCTCACCATAACAGATTGATAAGATTCAGCTGATATACGGAAGCTCTTGCCGACATGCCGTGACGGCATCCACGGCGCGCTCAGACCGCCAAATGGGGGTGCGGCCATGAAGCATGACGGAGTTCCCGTATCCGCGGTCGGCGCAGTGGTCCACCACGACGAACGGCTGGACGCTTTGCTCAGCATCACCGGCCGCATGGACGGTTATCTCTACCGCTGCCGCAACGACGCGTCCTACACCATGCTCTATATCAGCGACGGCATCTTCACCGTCAGCGGTTATCGGCCGAGCGATTTCATCCACAACGCGGTGCGCGACTATGTCTCGGCCATCCACCCGGACGACCTGCCGTCGGTCTATGCCGCCGTCGACGCCGCGCTCGAGGCGCGCCGCAATTGGAACGTCGACTATCGCATCGTGCCGAAGGCCGGCGAACCGCTCTGGGTCCGCGAGATCGGCGGCGGTGTCTGGGACAAAGCCGGCGAACTCGAATTTCTGGAGGGCTTCGTCGTCGACATCAGCGACCGCAAGGTCGTCGAGGACCTCAACGCCCAGCTGGTCCTGGATCTGAAGACCGCCAACGAGGAACTCTCCGCGCAAAAGCGCGAGATCGAGGTGGCGAAGCGGCAAAGTGATCATTCGGCCAACCACGATGCCTTGACCGACCTGCCCAACCGGCGTGCCTTCCACAACGAGATCAAATCGGTCGTCGCCCGCTGCGGCGCCACCGGCGAGGCGGCCGGGCTGCTGTTCATCGACCTCGACCGGTTCAAGGAAGTCAATGACACGCTCGGCCACGAGGCCGGCGATGCGCTGCTGCAGCGTGTGTCGAGCCAGCTTCGCGCGATCCTGCGCAGCGCCGATTTCGTTGCCCGGCTCGGCGGCGATGAGTTCGCCTTCCTGTTCTCGGCCGACACCGAGCTGGCACGGCAGAAGGCCGTGCGCGTGGCCGAACGCATCCTGGAAAGGTTGCGGATCAAGGTGCCCACACCCAATGGCGCCATCCAGGTCGGTTGTACGGTCGGCGTGGCCATGTATCCGGCGGAAGCCGACGATTGCGACGCGCTGATCGCGCTTGCCGACCGGTTGATGTATATCGGCAAAAAGAGCGGCCGCAACCGGCTGGTCACCGCCAGCGAAATGCCGCCGCAACAGCCGTCGCCCAGGCCCCGCCTTCGCAAGACGGCGTAGAGCGTTTGTTTTGACGCAATTCCCAAGGGAAAGCGCCACGCGCTTTTCCCGGGAAAAACAGATCACACTTTTCCCGGCCATCAGCGCGAACCATGCCGACCCCGAAATCAGAGGGTTGACCGTGCTGGCTTCAGCCCGGCGCGAACGCCCGTGCCGCTTCGACCACTTCCTCGATCTGGTCCTGCCGCAGCAAGTCGATCGGAATGCGGCCGTCGAGTTGTGTTGCCGGGCGCGTCAGCCAGAGCCAGGTCAGTCGCGGATTGCCGATCAGCGACTGCACGTTGCTTATGCCCGCGACCGGCCTGCCGTCGACGAATTGCGCCAGCGGGAAAACGTGCTTGCGGCCGCCCTTGCGCAAGGCGATGACATCGCCGCGCCTTTGCCAGCGGTGCAGGGTCGAGCGGGCGATGCGCAGGTTCTCTTCCAGATAGGTCGAGCCGGCGACACGGCCGGCCCAGTCCTCGATCAGCATCGATTCGAGGTCACCGGACCGTGGCGGCGCGGCCAGCGTTTCATCGGCCGGCAAAGCCGTCGGCATATCGGTGGCGCCGGCCTGGCTGCGGCGCGCGGCTTCCGCCGCCAGCGCGCGCACGAATTTCGAGGCAAGGCCGGGAAGGTCGGCATGGATGGCGTCGATGGCGCGCTGGTGCTTCGGCGATAGCAAGGTGACGGCGGACGCTATGCTGCCGGCGATCTTGCCGACCGAGACCACGGTGGACTGGTTTATGGCCTCGTCATAATGGGCAAGCGCGCGCTCGACGTCTTCCGCGACCATCTCCGCGAAGTCGTCCTGTCCAAGACCGGTTGTCTGAAATCTGCTCATGCACATGTCTTCCGGCCGCGCGCTCCTCCCTCAGCCGCGACCGATTGCTGAATTCCTACTGCGGAAAATGGATATCATGGCGGCGACGGGTCCCGCCGCCCGACAACTTGCTGTCTTGCATCTTTCAACATCCCATCTGACTGCGGGCGCCCTGAAATGTCAGTCACGGGACGCTCTCGATCTCGTCTAGGAGCGATATGTGACAACCGCACGACGGTGAGAGGCGGTCCGCGCAGCGGACCCGCCCTCGACGCTAAAGGGGGGAAGGGAAAGGAGTCTTTACAGCAACCCGGCCAGTTCCGCCTCGTGGCGCAGGTTCTGCCTCGGCCTTGGGCCGATCTGTTGGATTACCAGTCCGGCGGCCAGTGAGCCTAGGTCGCCGCAGGTCTTGAGGTCGCGGCCTTGCGTGTAGCCATGCAGGAAGCCGGCGGCGTAGAGGTCGCCGGCGCCCGTCGTGTCGACCAGTTCCCGGATCGCCGTCGCCTGGATCACCACGGTCTCGTCGCCGCGCACGATGACCGAGCCTTTTTCCGACCGCGTGACGGCGGCTATCCGGCAGTCCTTGCGGATCTTGGCCAGCGCCTCGTCGAAGGACGATGTCTGGTAGAGCGACTTGATCTCGTGGCTGTTGGCAAAGACGATGTCGACCGTGCCCGAGCGCATCAGCTCGAGGAATTCGTCGCGGTAGCGGTCGACGCAGAACGAATCCGACAGCGTCATGGAGACTTCGCGGCCTGCCGCGTGCGCCAGCCTGGCCGTCTGCCGGATCGCCTCCTTGGCGCGCGGCGGGTCCCACAGATAGCCTTCGAAATAAGTAACCTTGGCCCCGGAGGCCTTGTCGGCCTCGACATCCTCCGGCCCAAGCTCGACGCAGGCGCCGAGATAGGTGTTCATCGAGCGTTCGCCGTCGGGTGTGACGAAGATCATCGAGCGCGCCGTCGGCGGTTCGCCCCGGAGCGGCTTGGTGTCGAAGGCGACTCCCTGCGCGCGGATGTCGTGCGCGTAGATTTCGCCCAGCCCATCGTTGGAGACCTTGCCGAAAAAGGCGGCGCGTCCACCGAAGGAGGCAACGCCGGCCGCCGTGTTGCCGGCGCTGCCGCCGGAGGCTTCGATCGCCGGACCCATGCGGCTGTAGAGCAGTTCAGCGCGGTGCGTGTCGATGAGGTTCATCGCGCCCTTGATGATGCCGTTGGTTTCGAGGAATGCCTCCTCGCACTGGGCGATGATGTCGACAATGGCATTGCCGATGCAAAGCACGTCATATTCCGGCATCAATGTCTCCGCCAAAAACCCGAGCCGGCTTCTTGCCACGCTGGCCGGGCGCGGGTTTAGCGATTCGCGGCGGCTTTGCCTAGGGCATGCTGCTATTCAGGTGATGGCGGCCCGAACTGTTGCAAGGAAGCCGGGGGCGCGACACGCCAGGCGCTACGACAATTCGACCGTGGACGAAGCATTTCGCCTGACCGTCGCTTACAAGCTGGCTGTGCCGATCATCCATCAAAGGCGAGCCAGTTCCCATGTCCGCAAAGAACGACACGACAACCGACCTGGCATTGCTCGGCGTGCTGGCTGTGCTGTGGGGCGCCTCCTACACTTTCATCAAGATCGGCGTCGAGACCATCCCGCCCGTCACCTTCATCGCCGCCCGCACCTTGATCGCCGGCGGCATCCTGTTCGCCATCATCCGCTGGCGCGGGCTCACGATGCCGGGCGACGCTGCCACCTGGCGCCGCTTCGCCTTCCAGGCCTGTCTCAACAGCGTCGTGCCGTTCACGCTGATCGCCGCGGCCGAGCGCTCGGTCGATGCGGGCCTCGCCACCATTCTCAACGCGACCTCGCCGATCTTCACCTTCCTGCTCACCGCTCTGATCACCCGCCATGAGCCGGTCACGGTGCGCAAGTTGATCGGTGTCGGCGCCGGCATAGCCGGCATATGCCTTATCGTCGGCACCGAGGCGCTGGGTGGCATCGGCCGCGAATTGTGGGCGCAGGCCGCCATCGTCGCGGCGACGATCTGCTATGCCGGTGCCGCCATATTCGGCCGAGGCTTCAAGGGCCTCGATCCGATGCTGCCGGCGGCAGGCTCGATGCTCTGCGGCGCGGTCATGCTGGTGCCACTCAGCCTGGTGGCCGACCAGCCCTGGACGCTGGCGCCATCGACGGCGTCGATCCTGGCCCTGCTCGGCCTGTCGGTGTTCTCGACGGCGCTCGCCTTCGTCATCTATTTCCGCCTCATCCACACGCTGGGTTCGGTCGGCACGACGTCGCAGGCCTATCTGCGCGTGCCGATCGGCGTCGGCATCGGCGCCATCTTCCTCGGCGAAAGCCTGGGGCCGACAGCATGGCTGGGCATGGCTTTTGTCGTTGCCGGCGTCGCGGCCATGACCATACCGGTCCGCAAGCCGGCCTTCGCGCGTTAGACGTCCCGATTTACTTGTGTTCGCGACCCGCGCTGCCTATCTCGGAAGCGTCCCGCCTTCCGGCGGTGTCCTGCGCCCCGGGGGTTGAAGCACGATGATATTCGACGCTGCCCGCATCGCGATCCTCGAACTGCTCTCGCCGGCGTTTCGCGCCGTGTTCATCAAGACGCTCGGCCTGACCGTGCTGGCGCTGGTCGCCTTGTGGTTTGGCCTGACCAGCCTTGTCGAGTGGCTGGCTTTGCCATGGCTCCAGACCTTGCTGCCGGGCATGCCGTCCTGGGCCGGCTGGCTGGGCGGCTTCATCGCGGCCATCGCCCTTGCCTTCGGCATGGCGCTGCTCGTCGCGCCGGTCACGGCGGTGATCGCCGGCCTGTTCCTCGACGATGTCGCCGAAGTGGTCGAGCGCATCGACTATCCCCGCGACCCGGTCGGGCGCGCCATACCGGCATTGCGCTCGCTGGTACTGGCGACAAAATTCTTCGGCGTCGTCATTCTCGGCAATATCGTGGCGCTCATGCTCCTGCTGGTGCCGGGCATCAACATCGCCGCCTTCTTCATCGTCAACGGCTATCTGCTCGGCCGCGAATTCTTCGAATTCGCCGCGATGCGCTTTCGCCCTGAGGACGAAGCCAGGGCCTTGCGCCGGCGGTATGCCGGCACGGTGTTTCTCGCCGGGCTGGTTATAGCGGCCTTCCTTGCCGTGCCGCTGCTCAATCTGCTGACGCCGCTCTTTGCCGCCGCCATGATGGTGCATCTGCACAAGGCGGTCTCGGCGCGGGAAAGCCGCCGGTGACCGCGGTCGCCATATGACGGGCCGCCGTTCAATCCGATGATTTGCCGAACAGCGCCTGCAATTTGCCGAACGGCATGGCGGCGCGGGTGAAGCCGAACGTGCCGTCCTGTTGGATTTCGCGCGTCGCCGTCTCCAGCATGCCATAGGCAAAATTGGTCAGCCACGGCCCGAGCGAAATGCGCTTCACTCCAGCCTTTGAGAGATCGGCGATGGTGAAGCCCGGTTTCGCCATGACGTTGACCGGCTTGCTGACCGCCGAACACAACGTGCGCACCATCTCGACGTCGCCGATCCCTGGCGCATAGAGCACGTCGGCGCCGGCCTTCTCGAAGGCCTGCAGCCGCCTGATGGTTTCGTCGAGATCGGGCTTGCCCCACAGAAAATTCTCGGCCCGCGCGGTGAAGACGAAATCGCGTTTCAAGGCCCGAGCCGCCTCCACCGCCGCCGCGACGCGCTCGACCGCGTGGGAGAAATCATAGATCGGCCTGTCGGGATCGCCGGTGTGGTCCTCGATCGAGCAGCCGGCCAGGCCGGCCGCTTCCGCAGCGAAGATGGTTTCGGCGGCCCGCTCGGCGCTGTCGCCCTTGCCTTTCTCGAGATCGGCCGAGACCGGCAGGTCGGTCGCCGCCGTCACCTCGCGGCAGTGATGGATCATCTGCTCGAAGGTCACCGCGCCGTCCGGCAGGCCGCGCGAAAAGGCAAAGCCCGCGCTGGTCGTCGCCAGCGCCTTGAAGCCGAAGGATCCGAGCAGCTTGGTCGTGCCGGGATCCCAGGGATTGGGCATGACGAAGGTCGAGGCATGCAGGTCGCGAAAGATCTTGCCCTTGTCCATGAATGCTCCCCTTTAGAAGTGTCGGCGCGGATGCTATCGCGCCGTCTTCGGCCGGGCAAATAAATGCGCTTGGTTCAGAAGCGTTTCTCGTTCTCTGCTGCCAATTTCTCGAATGCGTCGGAATCCTTGACGTAGCGCGATGTCTTCTTGTCCCAATGATAGATGACGGAAATGTCGTGCGACGACGCTTCGGGCGGCGCGTCATCGCAGCTTTCATCGCTTGGCACGGTGCTGTCGGTGACCGTCACTTTGACGGCGGCGTAGGGCTGGCCGTCGGCGATGGTCCGGAAGGCCACATCCTGCTTGCGGCTGTAGGCGCAGAGCCTTTCGTCGAACGTGTAGATCGTGTCGACCAGCGCGAATTTGTCGTCGCGGACCATGATCAGCGGCGTGATCACATAGCCCTGGCTCGAATTGAAATGCGTGCTCATGGTGATGAGCACGTCGTCGCCGGCGCCGATCGAAAGCTTGTTCGGCTCGCGGAAATAGGTGCTGCGGTCGACCGCGACGTTGGCCGCATCGAGCAGTTTCGGCTTGGCCGTGACGTCGTAGAGCGCCAGCACCGCATAGCCCTCGGCGCTGTCGGCAGAATCGCCGAGGTCGAACAGCATGGCCAGCCGGTCCTTGCCGCCGGCCTTGATGGGAAGCACGGCGGCATTGGGGAAGCTGGACGTCTCGGGCGGGGAACCGCCGCTATCCGGTCCCTCGATGTGGCGCATCTCGATCGGCAGTCCGCCCTTGTAGAAACCGTCTCCGTCCGCGGCGAGGCTCGGGATGACCAGTTTGGCCAGGTCGAGATAGGTAACATCGCCGCGGCCAGGCAGCGGGCTGCCCAGGTCCGGGAAGCTGACGGCCTGCGCGCCGGCGACGGTCCACAAGAACGGCAGCAGCATCACGGCGAGGATGAAGCGGAAAAGGTTCGTTGGCATGAGCCCCCCAAGATCAGGCCACTCACGCTAGCACGGGTTCCAGCATCGCGCAGCCGTGCTGGACCCGGATCAGTGGATCGGCACCAGCCCGGCCAGTTCGCGCATGTCGTCGAACAGGATGCCGCCAGCCTCGATCAGGCCATCGCGGTCGGAAAAGGGATCGGCATGATAGGAAAACACCCGCATTCCGGCGGCGATACCGGCCTGCGTGCCGGCGACGCTGTCCTCGATGACGATGCACTCGGTCGGCGCGAAGCCCATGGTCTTGGCCGCGTGCAGGAACAGGTCGGGGAACGGCTTGCCGCGCCCGACCATGGTCGAGGAAAACATCGCATGTTCGAACAGCGGCAACAGCCCGGTCTGGCCAAGCGTGATGTGCATCTTCGAAATCCGGGCCGAGGTGGCGACGCAGTAGGGGATGCCGGCCGCGCGGACCGCCTCGATGAACTCACGCACGTAGGGGATCGCTTCGACGCCATGGGAGAACAGGTCCGGCAGGCCGGCATTCCAGCGATCGACGAAATCGGCGCCGAGACGAATCTCGGTCCGCTCTTCGATCTCCTTCTGCACGGAGGCCATGCTGCGGCCGGAGAAATTCCTGCGGCAATGTTCGAAGCTTGTCGGATAGCCGGCAGCCGTCAACCACTCGGCGAGGCGTCGATTGGCGAGGTTCTCCGTATCGACGAGAATGCCGTCGCAGTCGAAGATGACCAGCTTGGGTATTTGCATCAGGCGGTGCCGGTCGATCCGAATCCGCCCGAACCGCGCGCCGTGCCGCCGGCCAGCGAGCGCTCTTCGACGGCCACCTGCGTCACCGCGGCGAAAACGATCTGGGCGATTCGCATGCCGCGCGTCACGGCAAAATCCTCGTCGCCGAGATTGATCAAAAGCACCTTCACCTCGCCGCGATAGTCACTGTCGACCGTGCCCGGTGAATTGAGGACGGTGAGGCCATGCTTGAAAGCGAGGCCGGAGCGCGGCCGCACCTGGCCTTCCATGCCTTCGGGGATTTCCAGGATCAGCCCTGTCGGCACCAAGGCGCGTTTCCCGGGCAGGATCAGAAGCGGCCTGTCGTCGGGTACCGCCGCGCGAAGATCCATGCCGGCCGCGCCGGCGCTTTCGTAGGCGGGGAGGGGGAGTCCTTCAGCATGCGGCAATCTGACGAAGCCGACGGTCGGACCGATGACGGAGGAGTTTTGGAGGGCTGCGCGCATAAAATCGATCCTATCGGCGCGATTGCCGATTCGGTCAATTCGCCCGCGCCGCTATTAACGGCTTTCTTTCAGGCATCACTATGACTGAGCGCGGTTTAGCGCACCTCCATTGGAACAACCGTCGTCTCCTTGATCTCCTCCATGACGAAGGAGGCGGACACATCGGACAGCGCCACCTTGGCGATCAGCCGCTGGTAGAGCCGGTCGTAAGCCTTCACGTCGGCGACGCGGGCGCGCACGACATAGTCGAGGTCGCCGGACATGCGATAGACGCCGGTGATCTCGGGAAGGCTGGTCACCGCCGCCCGAAACTTTTGCAACCAGTCGGGATCGTGGTTGGACGTACGGACCAGGATGAACACCGAAAGGCCAAGCCCGAGCTTGTCGGCATCGACCAGCGCCACACGCCCGGTGATGACGCCATCCTCCTCCAGCCGCTTGACGCGCCGCCAGCAGGCATTGCGCGACAAGGCCACCCGTTCCGACAGTTGATCGACCGACAGCGTACCGTCGCGTTGCAATTCGGTAAGCAGTTTTCGGTCTATTTCATCGATATCCAGCGCCATGTTGGGATGTTTGTCCCACAGAATAACAAATTACAAGGACATTTTGAGACCGATGAACCGTCGAAGCGTGTCAGGATACTCATATCTGAACGCACGCGCTGAACGGGACCTCAATGTCGGTTGCAAGGATCTTCACTTCCCATCCCGCCAAGGTCGGCGAAACCTATTTCGGCCATATGGCCTTTGCCGCCTGGTTCTCCTCGCGCCTGCTGCTGGCGGCCGGCGCCGCCCTCGTTCACGCTTTCTTGCCATTTCTCTTCGAGACTACCGCCAGCCGAATCGTCCGCGAGCTTTACGAGCGGACGCACAACAGAGGCACGCACGCGACCAAGGAGCCGGCGGCTCTCATGGATCGCGCCTAGAGGACGACGAAGCGATGTGCCGGTGGGCGGCCTATCTCGGTGAAGCGGTCTTTCTTGAAGACATTCTCACGGCGCCCTGCCACTCGCTGATCGCCCAGAGCCATTGCGCCCAGGAAGCCAAGTCGCCGACCAACGGCGACGGTTTCGGTCTCGCCTGGTATGGCGACCGGCCGCAGCCCGGCCTCTACCGTGACATCCTGCCGGCCTGGTCCGATCCCAATCTGAAGAGCCTGTGCCGGCAGATCAAATCCGGCCTGTTCCTTGCCCATGTGCGGGCCTCGACCGGCGGCGCCACCAGCCGCATGAACTGTCATCCCTTCATCTCCGGCTCCTGGTCGTTCATGCACAATGGCCAGATCGGCGGCTTCGAGAAGATCCGCCGGGCGCTGGAGAACTCGCTGTCCGACGCCGTCTTCGACCAGCGCGAAGGGACCACCGATTCCGAACTGTTTTTCCTGCTGATGCTCGACGAGGGATTGGCCGGCGACCCGCAAGGCGCGACCTCGCGCGCCACCGCCCGTGTGTTCGACGCCTCGCGCCGCGCCGGCCTCGAACCGGCACTGAAACTCACCGCAGCCTTCTCCGACGGGCAGGCGCTGCACGCGGTGCGCTACGCCACCGACGCCCATGCGCCGACGCTCTACACCTCCTCCTTGCGCACAGGTGGCGGTCGCTGCATCGTCTCCGAACCTTTCGATCGCGAGGGCGGCGACTGGCAGGCGATCCCGCCGTCGAGTTTCGTCACCATGAAGGGTGAGGGCATGGCCATCCGTCCTTTCGCCCCCGCATCGGCCAGACTGGCACTGGCAGTCTAGCTGCCAAGTGCGGCAACGCCGCGGGGCGCGATAGAGCGCTGACCTCAACAGACGCCGCAATTTCGATCAAGCACCGCCAGGCTCCGAATGCTCAACTCCGCTTGAAGTCGTGCCGCTGTCCGCCATTTTCTGGCAAGCGCGGCCAGGCCGGAGCACTCACCATGGACCTTGTCTTTTCCTCGACAGTCGAACTCGCCACGGCCATCGCCGGTCGCAAGATCTCCGCCGTCGACGCCCTCGATGCCCATCTGGCGCAGATCGACCGGCACAATGAAGGCGTCAACGCCGTCATCTCGCTCGACCGGGAGAGCGCGTACGAACGCGCCAGGAAGGCCGACGCGGCACTCGCGCGCGGCGCCACGCCCGGGCCCCTGCATGGCGTTCCCTTCACGCTGAAGGACATGCACGAGACATCCGGTATGAAAACCACGGTCGGCTTCCCGCCCTTCGCCGACTATGTCGCGCGCCACGACAGCCCGGTTGTTGGGAAATTGAAGGCGGCCGGCGGTGTGCTGATGGCCAAGACCAATGTCGCCACCATGCTGTCCGACTGGCAGTCGAACAATCCGCTCTTCGGGCGCACGAGCAATCCATGGAACCTTGAGCATACGGCGGGCGGCTCGAGCGGCGGCGCCGCGGCGGCGGTGACGGCCGGCATGACATCGTTCGATGTCGGCACCGACATGCAGGATTCAATCCGGTTGCCGGCCGCCTTCTGCGGCGTCTACGGCCTGAAGCCGACCGAACACCGCGTCTCGCTGGCCGGCGCCTTCCCAAATCCGGGCGATGCCGCGCGCAGCGTGCGACTGATGTCCTGCCTCGGGCCGCTGGCGCGCAGCGTGGAGGATCTGTCGCTGATCCACCGAATCATCGCCGGACCTGACGGGGGCGACACCGATCTGGCGCCGGTGCCGGTCGAGACCACGCCGAAGCTTGACCTGAAGACATTGCGCATTGTCTTCGCGCCGTCCTTTCCCAGCTTCCCGGTAGCCGGCGCCATCGGCGTCGCGGTCGAAAACCTCGCAACTCAACTGCGATCGGCCGGAGCGATCGTCGAGGAGGCGAAACTGCCCAAGCTCGATCTGCATGACGATCTCGCACAGGGCGGCGCGCTGATCGGCATGATGATGGAGGCGGCACAGTCGAAGCCCCCGGAGCAGCCGACGTCAGTCTCTCGCTGGTTCGAGGCGCTTGCCCGCCGCGACAAATCCATTCTCGCCTGGGACCGGTTCTTTGACGACTGGGATGCGCTGCTCTGCCCGGTCGCGATGAGCACGGCCTTTCCGCATTGCGAGCCGGGCACGCCGATCAAGGTCGACGGCAGGGATCAAGACTACTGGATGCTGCCGGCCTATGGCGCCGTCTTCAACTACAGCGGCCATCCGGCGCTTTCGATGCCTTGCGGAGAAGACCGCCACGGTCTGCCGATAGGCCTGCAACTGGTCGGCAAACGCTGGTCGGAAGCGCGGCTGCTTGGTGTCGCGGCTGCCATCGAGCCGCTTACCGGCGGCTTTCGCCGCCCGCCGGCCTATTGAGCAAACCGCCCCAACCCATAGGGGGCCAGCAGCGGGTCGCGCTCGCCGTCGAGGATTTCCCGGGCCGCAAACAGGCCGACGGCCGGCGCCAGCGTGATGCCCGAATGCATCACCGCGACATAGAGCCCGTCCATGCCCGCGGCGCGGCCGATGATGGGAAAGCCATCGATCGGATGCGGGCGATAGCCGATGGTGTGGAAATCGAGGGTCAGCCCCTCGGCGCCGCGCAACGCCGCTTTCGTCACCGCGAACAGGTCGCGCGCCGTCGCTTCGGCGTTCTGGCCGGGATCGCCGCCGGCGAAATCCGAGCCGGCGATGATGCGGCCCTCGGCCGTCTGGCGCACATGCAGCCTCTCGGCGTGGACGAGACCGTTGAGCAGCTTCTTGTGAGGCCGCGAATGGACGATCAATCCAGGTGGCGTTTCGATCGGCAGCTTGACGCCAGCCGTCGCGGCAATGTCTGGTGAGCCGACGCCGGCGGCAATTACCACCTCGTCGGCGGCAATCAGCCCATGCGATGTGTCCACGCCGGTCGTCCTGCCGTTGGTCTGGGCCAGCGCCGAGACCGTGCTGGCAAGGACCCGCGCGCCATGCCGTTCGGTATCCGCCAGCAAGGCCCTGGCCGTCGCAACCGGCTCGGCCACGCCTTCCTCCGCGACATAAACAGCGAATTCAGGTGGGTCGACGAGATTGGGTTCGATTTGCGCCGCCCGCTCGCGGCCGACGCGTTCTATGCCGTAGCCCCATGAAGAATGTTCGGCCGCGTAGGCTTCGAGCCGGTCGGCCGGCAGGTCCCAGCATAGCCCGCCGCACCAGGCGAGCGGCAGCCCAGGCAATTCCTTCGCCAGTCGCTTCCACTCGGCCATGGCGCGGGCGCGCAGCCGGAAATAGATTTCGGGGTTACCCCAACTGGCGTTGATCCAGGCAAAGGAATTGGGCGTCGCGACGCCACCCGCGCCGCTTTCGGAAACGACCGTGACCTGCGCGCCTGCCCTGGTCAGATGCCAGGCGATCGAGGCGCCGATGATGCCAGCGCCGATGACGATCACTTGTTTCGCCGCAGCCATGTTCGCTCCTTTACCGGGTGTCCGCCGAGGACGCTCTTGCAGTGCCATCCCATTCGTCACTTGCCAACATCGGATACGGCAAAAATATGCTGTTGACATCAATACGTACGTACGTATTATTTGGGCATGGCTAGACAATCAATCCGCGAAAAACTCCTCGATGCCGGTTTCCGGACCGTCTGGAATTCAGGCTACGCAGCCGCCGGCGTGCGCGACATCGTTGCCGCCGCCGACGCTCGGCCCGGATCCTTCACCAATCATTTCGCCTCCAAGGAGGCGTTCGTTGGCGAAGTGCTGGACCGCTACTTCGCCTATGTCAGTGGGCTGGTCGAGGTAGCGCTGGCGCGGGACGGCACGCCACCCGTCGACAGGCTGCGCCGCTACCTCGACGTCATCACGTCGAGGCTCGAGGCGCATGACTGGGCGCGCGGGTGCATGATCGGCAATCTCAGCCTCGAGACGGCGGTGCACAGCGAGCCGTTGCGCTTGCAACTCGTCGCCATCTTCGAGCGCTGGCGCCAGCCATTCGCCGCCTGCATCGCCGAAGGCCAGGCGGCCGGCGATATCGCCAGGACCTTCGAGGCGGAGGACCTCGCCGACTTCCTGCTGTCGTCATGGCAGGGCGCCATGCTGCGCATGAAGGTGGAGCGCAGCCCCGAACCACTCGAACGGTTCAAGAAAGTCATCTTCAGCACAGTGTTTGCAAAGGAGCCGACTCCATGAGTTCGAAAGCCAACCCGCCTCGGTCCGTCGCCCCCGCGCCTAGACGGTTGCAGATTCCCGTACTCGATTCGACCATGTCCTATGTCGAGGCGGGAGCGTCCGGCCCCGCCGTGCTGTTCCTGCACGGCAACCCCACCTCGTCCCATATCTGGCGCAACATCATCCCGCATGTCGCACCGTTCGGTCGCTGCATAGCGCCCGACCTGATCGGCTATGGCCAGTCCGGCAAGCCCGATATCGACTATCGCTTCTTCGACCAGGTCCGTTATCTCGATGCCTTCCTCGACGCCCTCGACATCAGCGATGTGGTGCTGGTCGCGCAGGATTGGGGCACGGCCCTCGCCTTCCATCTCGCGGCTAGGCGGCCGCGGCGCATTCTCGGCCTCGCCTTCATGGAATTCATCCGGCCCTTCGAGCGCTGGGAGGATTTTCACCAGCGCCCGCAAGCCCGCGAAATGTTCAAGGCGCTCCGCACGCCCGGCGTCGGAGAAAGGCTGGTTCTGGAGGACAACGTCTTCGTCGAGAAAGTGCTGCCGGCCTCGGTGCTGCGCAAGATGAGCGGCAAGGAAATGGCCGCCTATCGGGCGCCGTTCCCGACGCCGCAATCGCGCAAGCCGGTGTTGCGCCTGCCTCGGGAATTGCCCATCGAGGGTCAGCCCGCCGACGTTGCCGCCATCAGCGAGCACGATCATCGGGCGCTGCGGCTGTCCACTTATCCGAAACTGCTGTTCGCAGGTGACCCGGGCGCGCTGATCGGGCCGCAGGCCGCGCGCGAATTCGCGGCCGGTTTGAAGAACTGCAGTTTCATCAATCTTGGGCCTGGTGCGCACTATCTTCAGGAGGATCATGCCGACGCGATTGGCGGCGCCATCGCCAACTGGCTTCCGGAGGTCGTTTTGGCGAACCGGACGAGCGAGTTGGCCTGAGGCAAGCCATGGCATCCGGCGGCGTCCGCGCCGCCGGACCGGTCGACAGCCCGGCACTACGCTGCTAGAAGCCCGGCCTGTCACACGGAAATCCCAGAGAATGCCCGAAACAATACCAGAGGAAGTGGCGCGCCGCCGCACCTTCGCGATCATCGCGCACCCCGACGCCGGCAAGACGACGCTCACGGAAAAGCTGCTGCTGTTCGGCGGCGCCATCCAGCTTGCCGGCGAGGTCAAGGCCAAGAAGGACAAGATCCAGACGCGCTCCGACTGGATGAAGATCGAGCGCGAGCGCGGCATTTCGGTCGTCACCTCGGTGATGACCTTCGAGTATGAGGACAACGTCTTCAACCTGCTCGACACGCCGGGCCACGAGGATTTCGCCGACGATACCTACCGCACGCTGTCGGCGGTCGACTCGGCCGTCATGGTCATCGACGCCGCCAAGGGCATCGAGCCGCGCACCCTGAAACTGTTCGAAGTCTGCCGGCTGCGCGACATTCCGATCATCACCTTCGTCAACAAGATGGACCGCGAAAGCCGCGACCCGTTCGAGATTCTGGACGAGATCGAGCAGAAGCTGGCGCTGGATACCGCACCCATCACCTGGCCGATCGGCCGCGGCAGGACGTTTTCCGGCACCTATCACCTAGCGTTGAACGCGGTGCGCAAGGGCGACGACGAGAAGGAACGCACGCCGGTCAACGGTCCCGATTCCAACCGCGTCGCCGGGCTGCTGCCGGAGAACGAGCGCGAGGCCTTCATCGAGGAACTGGAACTCGCGCGGGAGGCTTGCCGGCCGCTCGACATCGACGCGTTTCGTGAGGGCCACCTAACGCCCGTCTATTTTGGCTCGGCGCTGCGCAATTATGGCGTGCGCGACCTGATCGAGGCGCTCGGCGCCTTCGGGCCGCCGCCGCGCGCGCAGGAGGCCGACACCCGCAAGGTCGAGGCGACCGAGGACAAGATGACCTCCTTCGTCTTCAAGATCCAGGCCAACATGGATCCCAACCACCGCGACCGTATCGCTTTCGTGCGCGTCTGCTCCGGCAAGCTCGAGCGCGGGATGAAAGCCAAGCTGGTGCGCACGGGCAAGCCTTTGAGCCTGTCGGCGCCGCAGTTCTTCTTCGCCCGCACCCGCGTCACGGCGGATGAAGCCTTTGCCGGCGACGTCGTCGGCATTCCCAACCATGGCACGCTGCGCATCGGTGACACGCTGACCGAGGGCGAGGAGATTCTTTTCAGGGGCGTGCCGAACTTCGCCCCGGAAATCCTGCGCCGCGTGCGCCTCGGCGACGCCATGAAGGCGAAGAAGCTCAAGGAAGCGCTGCACCAAATGGCCGAGGAAGGCGTCGTGCAGCTGTTCTCGCCCGAGGATGGCTCACCGGCCATCGTCGGCGTGGTCGGCGCCCTGCAACTCGACGTGTTGAAGGAGCGGCTGAACTTCGAATACACGCTGCCGGTCGAATTCGAAATGTCGCGCTTTTCCGTCTGCCGGTGGATCTCGGCCGACGACAAGGCCGAGACGCTTCGCTTCATCGAGGCGCATCGCGGCGACATCGCAAGGGACCTCGACAACGACCCGGTGTTTCTGGCCCAGCACGCTTTCTCGCTCAACTACGAAGCCGAGCGCTGGAAAGCGATCCGCTTCGCCACCATCAAGGACTACCAGGTCCGCGACAAGGCGGCGTGACCCAGACAGTTTCCTTCTCCCCTTCACGGGGAGAAGGTGTCGCCGAAGGCGACGAATGAGGGGCGGCGCCGACGTCGAAGGCTATACTCAGCCTTTCGCCGCCTCTTCGATCTTGGCGATATCGATCTTGCTCATCTGCATCATCGCCGACATCACCCGGCCGGCCTTGGCCCGGTCCGCATCCAGAAGCAGTCGCGGCAGCTGTTCCGGCACGACCTGCCAGGAGACGCCGAACTTGTCCTTCAGCCAGCTGCATTGCGACGGTTCGCCGCCACCTTCGATGAGCCTGTCCCAGAAATAATCCACCTCTTCTTGCGTCTTGCAGGTGATCGACTGTGACATCGCCTCGTTGAACTTGAATTGCGGTCCGCCGTTGAGCGCCTGGAACTGCACACCGTCGAGTTCGAACGTGGTCACCAGCGCTTTGCCTTCATCGGCGTGGCCTTCGGGCCAACGCATCACGCTCAGCACCTTCGAATTCTTGAAGATGGAGACGTAGAAATCCATTGCCTCTTCGGCCTGATCGTCGAACCACAGGCAGGTGGTGATCTTTTGCATGTCGTGCTCCTCGGTTGCTTTTGCTGTTACGATGAAACGGGTGACTCCGAGAATGGTGCCATCTCCGCGCCGTCTGCCCAAGGACGGTCCTGCGCGACGCGATCCGACAGCGGCGTGTAATTTTTTCGGGAGCTCACGTTTTTCGCGAGACTCTGGCGCATTGCAAAAATGTGGCCAGACCATACTTGCGCGTCTATAAAGCCAGCGATCCGAATTCAGCTCCCCCGCGCCATTCCTGGGCCGAGGCCAGCCACCAAGGAAAAAACATGCCTGCCTATCGCTCCCGCACCACCACCCATGGCCGCAACATGGCCGGCGCCCGCGGCCTCTGGCGCGCTACCGGCATGAAGGATTCCGATTTCGGCAAGCCGATCATCGCGGTGGTCAACTCCTTCACCCAGTTCGTGCCGGGCCATGTGCATTTGAAGGACCTCGGCCAGCTGGTGGCACGCGAGATCGAGAAGGCCGGCGGCGTCGCCAAGGAATTCAACACCATCGCCGTCGATGACGGCATCGCCATGGGCCATGACGGCATGCTTTATTCGCTGCCGTCGCGGGAGTTGATCGCCGATTCCGTCGAATACATGGTCAACGCCCACTGCGCCGACGCCATGGTCTGCATTTCCAATTGCGACAAGATCACCCCCGGCATGCTGATGGCCTCGCTGCGCCTCAACATCCCGACCGTCTTCGTCTCCGGCGGGCCGATGGAAGCGGGCAAGGTGGTGCTGGCCGGCAAGACCCAGGCGCTCGACCTGGTCGACGCGATGGTCGCCGCCGCTGACGACAAGATCTCCGACGAGGACGTCAAGGTCATCGAGCGCTCGGCCTGTCCGACCTGCGGGTCCTGCTCGGGCATGTTCACCGCCAATTCCATGAACTGCCTGACCGAGGCGCTCGGACTGTCACTGCCGGGCAACGGTTCGACACTGGCCACGCATGCGGACCGCAAGCGGCTGTTCGTCGAGGCCGGCCATCTCGTCGTCGATCTCGCCCAGCGCTATTACGAGCAGGATGACGAGACGGCGCTGCCGCGCAGCATCGCCTCGAAGGGCGCCTTCGAGAATGCCATGACACTCGACATCGCCATGGGCGGCTCGACCAACACCGTGCTGCACATCCTGGCCGCCGCCCATGAAGGCGAGGTCGACTTCACGATGGAGGACATCGACCGGCTGTCACGGCGTGTCCCTGTCCTCTGCAAAGTGGCGCCGGCCAAGTCCGACGTCCACATGGAAGACGTCCACCGTGCCGGCGGCATCATGGCCATCCTGGGCCAGCTCGACAATGCCGGCCTGATCAACCGCGACCTGCCGACCGTGCACACATCAAGCCTCGGCGAGGCGCTCGATCATTGGGATATTTCCCGCACCTCCAGCCAGAATGTGCGCGACTTCTTCCTCGCCGCTCCCGGCGGCGTGCCGACCCAGGTCGCCTTCAGCCAGGACCGCCGATGGGACGAGCTCGATCTCGATCGTGAAAAGGGTGTCATTCGTTCCGCGGAAACGCCGTTCTCGAAAGATGGCGGTCTTGCCGTGCTGAAAGGCAATCTGGCGCTCGACGGCTGCATCGTGAAGACGGCCGGCGTCGACGAGTCGATCCTGAAGTTCACCGGCCCGGCCCGTGTGTTCGAAAGCCAGGATGCTTCGGTCAAGGCAATCCTGTCCAACGAGATCAAGGCCGGCGATGTCGTTGTCATCCGCTACGAAGGGCCGCGCGGCGGCCCCGGCATGCAGGAAATGCTCTATCCGACCAGCTATCTGAAGTCGAAGGGCCTCGGCAAGGCCTGCGCACTGGTCACCGACGGCCGCTTCTCCGGGGGCACGTCCGGCTTGTCGATCGGTCATGCGTCGCCGGAAGCCGCAGAAGGCGGCACGATCGGACTGGTGCAGGAAGGCGACACAATCGAGATCGACATCCCCAACCGCACCATCCGCCTCGCCGTCAGCGACGCCGAACTTGAAGCGCGCCGGGCGGCGATGGAAGCCAAGGGCGCCCTGGCCTGGAAACCGGAGGAAAAGCGCAAGCGCAAGGTGACGACCGCGCTGCGCGCCTACGCCGCCTTCGCCACCAGCGCCGACAAGGGTGCGGTGCGGAAAGTGCCGGAGTAGCACGCACCTCTTTTTTCCTTCTCCCACGAGGGGAGGAGGGAAGGCGCCGCCCTCACGGCATAAGCTGGTACTCATAAAGCTTCTGGTAGAGCCCGCCCTGCGCGAGCAGAGCACGATGCGGCCCGCTCTCCACCAGCTTGCCGCCTTCCAGCACGACGATCGTGTCGGCCTGGTGCACGGTCGACAGACGGTGCGCGATGACGATCGTCGTGCGTCCTTCAGTCAGCTGCTGCAGCGCGTCGCGGAACAGCGCTTCGGATTCGGCGTCGAGCGCGCTGGTCGCTTCGTCGAGCAGCAGGATTTCGGCGTTGCGCAGCATGGCGCGCGCAATCGAGATGCGCTGGCGCTGGCCGCCCGACAACAGGCCGCCATTCTCGCCGACATCGGTCTCGTAGCCCATCGGCTGCGCCATGATGAAGTCATGCGCGTTGGCGGCTTTGGCCGCGGCAATCACCTCTTCATCGGTCGCGTCCTGCCGCCCAAGCCGGATGTTGTGCATGATGGTGCCGGCAAACAGGAACGTGTCCTGGCTGACATAGGCGATCTTTTCCCGCAGCGAGGCGAGCGTGGCATGGGAAATGTCCTGGCCGTCGAGCAGCACCTTGCCGTGCTTCGGGTCATACATGCGCATGATCAGGTTCAGGATCGTCGACTTGCCGCCGCCGGAAGGCCCGACCAGCGCCGTCATCTTTCCCGGCGCAAAGGTCAGGTCGAACCTATCCAGCACCTGGGGGCCATTCTGGTAGGCGAAGCTGACGGCGTCGAACCGGATCTCGCCTGGTCCGGCCCGAAGTGGCTGTGCATCGGGCTTCTCGGCCAACGTCAGCGGCTCGTCGGCGAGCTGGAACATCATGCGCACGCCGACTATGCCGCTTTCCAGGGATATGCGCACGCGCGCCAGGCGCTTTGCCGGTTCATAGGCGAGCAGCAGCGCCGCGATGAACGCCATGATGTTGCCGGGCATCTGGCCGCCCTGCAGAACCAGCAGGCCGCTGACCATGACGGCGCCGGCGATCGCCAGCCCGGCCAGCGTCTCCATCACCGGGCTGGTCAGCGATTCCAGCGCGGCAATGTTGTTGGCACGATCCTCGACGTCCGCCACCGCCTTGTACATGCGCTGGCGCATCAAGCTTTCGAGGTTGAAGGATTTGACCACGCGCACGCCGATAGCGGTTTCCTGCATCACCTGAATGATCTGGCCAACCGAGCGGAACTCCATGGCGGCGAACTTGCGCACCCGCTTCAGGATGCGGTTGACGCCATAGATGGCCACAGGCCCGGCGACGAAGCAGATCAGCGAAAGCACCGGCTGCTGCCAGACCATGACACCAATCAAGGCAAGCAGGGTCACCAGATCGCGCACATAGGAGGTGACGATCAGGTCGAGCACGTTGCGTGCCGCCTGGGCATTGTTGGTCATGCGGGTGATCAGGTCGGATGACGGGGTCGAATGGTAGAATTCGATGCCTTGCGCCAGGATGCGGTCGTAGATCTTGCGCTGCCGGTCGGCGATGATGGCATTGCCGACCCGGCTCATGAAATAGGCCTGGACGAAATTGGCGAGGCCCTTGAGGATGAAGATCCCGGCGACCGCCGTGGCAATCATGTTGACGCGGTCGACCCGCTTGTCGATCACGAATTCATTGGTGATTTCGCGCAGGATCCAGGCGCTGGCGGCGGTCATGCCAGCCACTACCAGCATCGAAAGAATGGCCGCGCCATATCCGAACATATGTTCCCGGAACGATTCCCTGACCAGCCTTGCGACCAGGCGCTGGTTTTCCGTCGAGCGGAAGAAACGAAACAAAGGCTGATCCTTGGTGGCGGAATGACGAAGGCGGCTTATAGAGGGAGTTGTCGCCGGATGGAACCATTGGCGGCTTCTGGAAAGAAACCGCTGCGTCATGCTGTCTTTTGCGACACGATGGCAAAGTGATTCTTCACGCGAGATGACGACAGATGGATTTCGACCTTATCGTTCGTGGTGGAACGCTGCCGGATGGCAGGGTTGCCGATATCGGCGTCAGCGGCGAGACGATCGCTGCGATCGAGCCCAAATTGCAAGGCTCCGCCCGGGCCGAGGTCGATGCCGGCGGGAATCTGGTCTCGCCCCCCTTTGTCGATCCGCATTTCCATATGGATGCCACGCTGTCCTACGGCATTCCGCGCATCAACGCCTCGGGCACGCTGCTCGAAGGCATTGCGCTATGGGGGGAACTGAAGCCGCTTTTGACGCATGAGGCGGTGCGCGACCGCGCGCTCGCCTATTGCGACTGGGCGGTGTCGATGGGCCTGCTCGCCATCCGCACCCATGTCGACGTCTGCGACGACAGGCTGTTGGCGGTCGAGGCCCTGCTGGACGTCAAGAAAACGATCGCGCCCTACATCGACCTCCAACTCGTGGCCTTTCCGCAGGACGGATTCTACCGCTCGCCGAAGGCGCGTGAAAACACCATCCGATCGCTGGACATGGGCGTCGACATCGTCGGCGGCATTCCGCATTTCGAGCGTACCATGGCCGACGGCACGCGCTCGGTGACAGAACTGTGCGAGATCGCGGCCAAGCGTGGCCTGATGGTCGACCTGCATTGCGACGAGACCGACGACCCGCTGTCGCGCCACATCGAGCAACTGGCTTATGAAACGCAGCGCCTTGGCCTGCGGGGCAAGGTGGCCGGCTCGCACCTCACCTCCATGCATTCGATGGACAATTACTATGTCTCCAAGCTTCTGCCGCTGATCGCCGAGGCCGGCGTTTCAGCCATCCCCAATCCGCTGATCAACATCATGCTTCAGGGCCGCCACGATACATTTCCAAAGCGCCGCGGCCTGACCCGGGTCAAGGAGATGCAGGCGCTCGGCATCCGTGTCGGCTGGGGTCAGGATTGCGTGCTCGATCCCTGGTATTCGCTGGGCACCGCCGACATGCTCGACGTTGCCTTCATGGGCCTGCACGTCGCGCAGATGTCGAGCCCGGCCGACATGGCGCGCTGCTTCGACATGGTCACCAACGTCAACGCCGCCATCATGGGTCTGGACCACCTCGGCCTCGCCGTCGGCAAGCGCGCCAGCCTCGTCGTCCTCGACGCCGGCAATCCGATCGAGGCCCTGCGCCTGCGCGCCGAGCGCATCTGCGTCATCGCCAGGGGCAAGGTGGTGGCGGAACGGACGCGGCAGGATACAAGGCTTTCCATCCCGGGCAGGCCGGCACTGGTCAACCGCAGGCACAAAGCCACGTAGGCCCAGCCGATTCCCGGTCCTGGTCTCGCGATTTCCCCGATTCTTCTCGTCAAAGCCGCCGCTTCCGTCTACGACGCGCCTTAGGCGAGGGAGGAATCGGGATCGGCATGACGCAACCCGTTGCGCAGAACTCCACAATCAGGAACGTGCTTCTGGCCGGCATTCTGCTGATGCTGGCCGGCGACTTCCTGTTTGCGCTGAACGATGCGATGGGCAAGTGGCTGGTCGCCAGCTTCTCCGTCGGCCAGGTGGTGCTGATCCGCTCCATCGGCGCCTTCTTCGTGCTTGGGCCGATGATCGCGCATCAGGGCACCGCCAGGCTGTTTCGCATGGAACGCCCTGAACTGCAGATCTTGCGTGTCGTCATGACCACGCTCGACACCGCACTCTTCTATGCCGCGGTCGTCTACCTGCCGCTTGCCGACGTCATGAGTTTCTACATGGCGGGGCCGATCTATGTCGCGGCGCTCTCGCACCTGCTGCTCGGCGAGAAGGTCGGCTGGCGCCGCTGGGTGGCGATCCTGCTCGGCTTCTGCGGCGTGGTGATCATGCTGAAGCCCTCCTCGGCCGCGTTCTCGTTGTCGTCGGGCTTCGCGCTTGCCGGCAGCATCGCCTTTGCCTTCGCCATCATCCTCAACCGGCGGCTGCGCGGCACCAGCGACACCAATCTGGTGACATGGCAGACGATAGGCACGCTGCTGGTCGGCGGCGTGCTGACCATCGGCGCCTGGCAAACCCCCTCGGCGCTCGATTTCGGAGCCATGCTGTTGCTCGGCATCGTTTCCTGCGGCGCCCATCTGATGATCACGCGGGCGCTCAAGCTGGCGCCGGCCTCGACGCTGGCGCCGCTGCACTACACGCTGCTCCTGTGGGCCGTGGTGTTCGGGCTGGTGTTCTTCGGCGACGTCCCCGGTCCGCGCATCCTGATCGGCTCCGGCATCATCGTGCTGGCAGGCCTGTTCATTTTCCACCGCCAGAACGTGGTCGACACCACCGTGCCGCCCGAAAACGTGCCGAAGGGCGTGAACTAAGGCGGTTCCAGGAAAGTGTGAGATTGCGTCGAAACAAAGCATACGGCACGTCACAGGCTGCCGTTTCGAAGCTCCGCGTTTAGCGGCCGAAGGCTATCATGCGGAATTGTTGGAGTTTCCAATCAGAAAATCCGATATTTACACCGATACTTTGCGGTGTACGTTGCCTTTCGGGCGCAATACGGGATTGATTCTTGCCTGGGAGAGGCAGGATCAACATCTCAAGAAAACTGCGACAGAGGGGGTGATGATGGGAAGTTTTTCCATATGGCATTGGCTGATCGTCTTGATCCTGATCGGCTTGCCGCTGGTGTTTGTTCTCAGAGGGGCGCCAGCCGGTGCGAACCGGTTCGGAGAAATGCCGCCTTCGATGAATTTCAGTGAAGCCGTTTCAAGCTTCTTTCGAAATTATGTGAATTTTTCCGGCAGGGCCAGCCGCTCGGAGTTCTGGTATTCCTATCTTTTCATTTTCATTGTCGGCGTCGTTCTTGTCATAGTCGATGCCATTGTGAAGAATGAAATCATCTCATCGATTTGGAATCTTGCCATCCTTCTGCCGACGCTCGCCATGACCGCTCGCCGGCTGCATGACATCAACAGAAGCGGTTGGCATCAACTGCTTGCTGGATTGTTCCCCATCGGTCCTATCGCGCTGATCATCTGGTATTGCAAAAAATCCGACGACACGGTGACTTTGACTGAAATAGAGAGGGTTTTCAGGTAGGCCGGAGCCCCTGCCATTTCGAATCGCCTCAACCCAGACGCACAGCCGCCAGGTGCCGTGAAAACTCCGGCGTCTCCATCAACGCCTTGCAGCGGGCGAAGCGGCCGTCGGCATAGGCGCGGAAATCGTCGACGGGATTTTCGTTGGCAAGCTGGATCAGCCCCCACAGCGTCCAGAGCAGATCGCACATGGCCTTGTAGATGACGACGCGGCCGCGCTCCGCCGGCCTCGCCTCGCCGCCGAAATAGGCGCGCATCAGCTCTTCGTCCTGGTCCGCGTCGAACCTGCCTTCCACGCTGAGGTCGCCGAGGTCCCAAAGCGGGTCGTTCATCCCCGAATATTCCCAGTCGACGATCCACATCCGCTCGCCCGTATCGAGGAAGTTTTCGCACAGCGGATCGCAATGGCAGGCGACGACGGGGAGCGGATGAGCGGCAAGCGCCGAGCGCACGCTGCCGGCCTCGCGCACCACGTCATGGTAGCCGTCGGGCAAGGCGACGTCCTTGGTCGACAGCACTTTGAGATAGTCGTCGATCATCGCGAAAAGTTCGAAGCGGAAGGGGAACACCGCACCGGACGCATGCAGCTTGCGGAAGGCTTCGCCGGCCCGGGCGGGGCTGCCCCGTCTCTCCCTGAATTTCTCCGGCGACATGGTCTGCGCGCCCGCTATGAAGCGCGTCACCATCACGCCGGTGCCGGCGTCGGCATGCAGGACCTCCGGGCTGACCCCCGCCTTTGCCGCTTCGCGCGCGGCCACCGCTTCGTTGGCGCGGTTGATGTATTCCTCGGTACCCTTGCCCGGAATGCGCAGGCAGAGATCGCCGGCCCTGAAGACGAGATTGGTAAGGCCACCGAGCCGCTCCAGCGGGCCGGTATAGCCGGCCAGCATGGGAATGGCCGCCAGCTTTGCCCGCGCCTCGTCCGTCGCCATGCCTGCGCCCCCACGCCGTTATTTCTCACCGCAACGGTTCCACAATTTTTGCTGTTTGGCTATCATTGGATCGAAGGCGACTCGATAAGGCGACAAGGCAGCAATGACGGACGGTAAACACCTGGGTGCGCTCAGCGCAGCCTACGCAGCCAAGTGCCCGGAAGAGGTGGCCGCACTCTATGACCGCTGGTCGCAGACCTATGACGCCGACATGTCGGCCGCCGGTTATCGTCATCCGACGATCTGCCTTGCCCTGCTGGCCCGCCATTTGCCGCGAGGCGCGGCGCCGTTGCTCGATGCAGGCGCGGGCACCGGGCTCATCGGCGAATGGCTCGATATTGCCGGCTATCCGCAAGTCGAGGCGCTGGACATCTCGCAAGGCATGCTGGACCAGGCCGCCCGCAAGGGTGTCTATTCCGCGTTGCATTGCCTCGCGCTCGGCGGCACGCTGCCCTTTGCCGACGATAGCTATGCAGGGATCGTCTCGGCCGGTGTCTTCACTTCAGGCCATGTCGGCGTCGAAGGGCTGGATGAGCTGATCCGCATCTGCAGGCCCGGCGGGGTGGTCGTGCTGACGGTCAAGAACACGCTGTGGGATCAAGGTTTTGCCGCACGCATCGCCGAACTGGAGGCGCAAGGCGTCGTCACCCGGGCCGAGGAAACGCGCCCCTACGTCTCGATGCCGGGCGAGGCCGATACCGTGCCCAGCCGCGGCCTCGCCTTGCGGGTGAACTAGGCCTTTACCCTCTCCGCTGTCGGGTCGAACATCGGCTCGAGATGGATTCTGGCCGGCGTCCGCTCCATCGCGACAACCAGCTCGTAGTCGCCCGCGGCGAGGAAATCGTCGCTCACCCCGTCGCCGTTGCGCACATAGCCGTAGCCGATGTTCTTGCCCAGCGTGTAGCCATAGCCGCCGCTGGTCAGATAGCCGACCGGCTGGCCATTGCGCAGGATGGTCTCTCGGCCGAGCAGCACGATCTCCGGATTGTCGACCGTGAACCCTGCAAAGCGCTTCTTCAACGGCGCGCCAACAACCTTCTCGAGTGCGCGCCGCCCGACGAAATCGGTATTTTTCTTGAGCTTGACCGCCCAGCCGAGCCCGGCTTCCTGCGGCGTGTCGTTGGGTGTGATGTCGGAACCCCAGGCGCGATAGCCCTTTTCCAGCCGCAGCGATTCCAGCGCCCGGTAGCCGACCGGGCGGATGCCGTGCGCTTTGCCGACCGCCATCAGCGCATCGAACACTTTTCCTGTCGCTGCGATTGGCACATGCAGTTCCCAGCCGAGTTCGCCGACATAGGTGACACGCAGCGCCCGAATCGTGTGGCCGGCAATGGTGACCTCGCGCACATGGCCGAACGGGAACGAAGCATTCGACACATCGGCATCGGTCACAGCGCAGAGCACGTCGCGCGCCCGCGGTCCCATCAGCGACAGCGTGCCGAAATCCTCGGTGACATCGGTCAGCTTAGCATCGTGACCCTCGCCGATATGGTCGCTGATCCACGAGGCATCATGCGTGCGGAAGCCGGTGCCTGTGACGATGTAGAATTTCTCCTCGGCCAGCCGCGCCACGGTCAGGTCGGCCTCGATGCCGCCGCGCGTGTTGAGAAGCTGCGTGTAGGTCAGCCTTCCGGCCGGCTTGCTGACGTCGTTGGCGCAAATCCAGTCGAGCGTCTTGGCCGCGTCGGGACCGGTCAATTCGTATTTGGCGAAGGACGACTGGTCGAAGATGCCGACCTTCTCGCGCACATGCCGGTGCTCTTCACCGACAGCCGAAAACCAGTTCTGCCGGCCCATGGAATAGATGTCCTGCGGCTCGACGCCTTGCGGCGCGAACCAGTTCGGTCGCTCCCAGCCGAGTTTCGAGCCGAACACGGCGCCCTGCTGCTTCAGCCTGTCGTAAAGCGGCGAGACGATGCGCGGCCGGCCGCTGGCATACTCCTCGTGCGGGAAGCCGATCGTGTAATGCTTGCCGTAGGCTTCCAGCGTGCGTTCGCGCACCCACTGCCGGTCGCGGTGCAGGTTGGAAAAGCGCCTGATGTCGACCACCCACAGGTCGAGCGGCGCCTCGCCGTCCACCACCCATTGGGCCAGCACCCAGCCGGCGCCGCCGCCAGAGGCGATGCCGAAGGCGTTGAAGCCGGCGCCGACGAACATGTTGACGCATTCCGGTGCCGTCCCGAGAATGAAATTGCCGTCCGGCGTGAAGCTTTCCGGCCCGTTGATCATCTGCTTGACGCCGACGGTTTCCAGCGCCGGCACGCGCGCGATCGCCTGAGACATATGCTGCTCGAAATGGTCGTAGTCGTCATCGAACAGCCGGAACTCCCAGTCGTTGGGCACGTCGCCGCCGGGGAGATCGGTCGCCCATGCCTGCGGGTTGGGCTCATAGCCGCCCATCACCAGTCCGCCGACCTCCTCCTTGAAATAGGTGCGCCGGTCGGGATCGCGCAGCGTCGGCGCGTCGGTCGCCAGCCCATCGACCTTCTCGGTGATGATGTATTGGTGCTTCACCGGCTGCAACGGCACATTGATGCCGGCCATGGCGCCAACCTGCCGCGCCCATTGTCCTGCGCAGTTCACCACCTTGTCGCAGGCGATGTCGCCTTGATCGGTCTTCACCGCCGTGATGCGGCCGCCCTTCATCTCGAAGCCGGTGACGCGGACATTCTCATAAAGCCTGGCGCCATGCATCCGCGCGCCCTTGGCCAGCGATTGCGTGATGTCGGAGGGACTGGCCTGGCCGTCGGTCGGCAGCCAGGAGGCGCCGACGAGATCGCCGGTTTCCATCAGTGGCCACATCGCCTTGACCTCGGCCGGGGACAAAAGATGCATGTCCATGCCGAAGCTCTTCGCCGTGGTCGCCAGCCTTTTGTACTCGGTCCAGCGGTCGGCATTGGTGGCGAGCCGCAGGCAACCGGTCATTTTCCAGCCGGTGGCAAGGCCGGTTTCGGCCTCCAGCCCCTTGTAGAGGTCGACCGAGTATTTGAGCACGCGGGTGATCGAGGCGGACGAGCGCAACTGCCCGACCAGGCCGGCGGCGTGCCAGGTCGAGCCCGAGGTCAGCTTGCCCTGTTCGAGCAGCACGACATCGGTTTTGTGGTCGCGCGCCAGATGATAGGCGGTCGAGCAGCCGATGATGCCGCCGCCGATGACGACGATGGCGGCCTGGCTGGGCAAGGTCATGATTTCAGGATCCCGTATTTTGTCCGGTAGTTTTCCAGCGCCGCGTCGAGCCGCACCAAATTTTCCTCGGTGTAGGCGACGTAGTCGATGCCGGGCGCGTCGAGATAGAGTTCCGACACCATGCTCCACATCGCCTCGCGCAACAGCGATGCGCATTGCATGGCTGCGTGCGAGCGGCGGATAGCCTCGTCCGGTTCCTTCATGAAATAGGCGGTGAGGAAGGCGAAGGATTCCGCGTCGCTCATGCCGGCATTCGAGGCAACGCCTGCGAGGTCGAACATTGCCGTGTTGAAGCCGGCATATTCGAAATCGATCAGCCACAGCCTGTTGCCGTCATCGAGAATGTTGGCTGGCAAAAGATCATTGTGACCGAAGACGATCGGCAGCAGTTTCTGCGCCCGCTCCAGTTCGTCGGCCAGCGTCAGCAGACGCGGCAAGTCGTTGCGCTTGCGGCTGTTGCCCTGCTCGAGCGTGCGCGCATAGTCGCGGATGACGTGGAACACCCAGAACATGAAGCCGGCGCCGGAGACATGGTTCGGCATCTCGCGATGAAAGGATCGCAGCAAAGCCGCCACGCGGCCAAGATTGGCGCGCACGTCTTCGGCGAGGAAGGTCCTGGCGCCGAGAAATTGCGTCACCAGGATGCCGGGTTCGGAATAGTGCACGGCAGGCGCGAAGCCGGCGGCGTGGGCCGCCCGAGCGGTCATCACCTCGCGCTCGCGGAAGACATGGTGGAAGGGATAGTCCTGGCCCAAGCGCACGACATGCCGTCCGGCAGCGTCGCTGACCACATAATTGGCGTTGCTCAGGCCGCCGGGCAGGGGGGCAATCTCGATGGCGCCGGTCCAGCAGGGCAAGGCGCGGATGCGATCTTCGGCAATCACGGGATCATCATCCCTGGCTTGCTGGACTTCGACAAGGCGCCATGGACAGCACGACGAGAGCGGGGAGAAACGCGAACAATCTCGTCGGTGCGGGACGCCAGGATAGGTATCCCGCACCGCACCGACGAGCCCCTTGGCCAGGATTCTGATCCCGGCATCCGCCCCCGCGGATCTGAAAATTCCTTACCCCAGACACGTTCAACACCGCCTGGCCAGTGAGTTGCGGCTCTGCCATCGCTCTCCCGTTGCAGCTCCGAACCCCTGCTGATGCGTTAGATTTCACGTCAGGGTTGCCCGGTTGTCAATAAAGAGATGTGACTTTTTTTGGGTATTTTGCCCGAAAGCGAGGATCGACATCTTTAAAAGTGCTTGAATTCCCTTAAAACCGGTCAAAAGGCGAAGTCCGGGAAACTCAATGGTCCATTCCAAACGCCACGGCGAGATCCTGCGGCTGCTGCAGGAAGAAGGAACCGTCACCATCGCCAGCCTGGCCGATCGGCTGGGTGTCTCGCTGGAAACCGTGCGCCGCGACGTCAAGCCACTTACCAGCGACGGCTCGGTTCTGAAGATGCATGGCGCCATAGGCCTGCCGTCCATGGTCGGCGAGGCGCCGTTCGAACGGCGCATGCGCGAGAATGCCGATGCCAAGCGCGTCATTGCCCGCATGGTCGCCGCCACCATCCGCGACGGGGAATCGGTCATGCTCGACACGGGCACCACGACCTCGTTCCTGGCCCGGGAACTGCTCGGCCACCGGCGCCTGACGGTCGTCACCAATTCGTCCGACATCGCCCGTACGCTGGCCACCATCAACGGCAACAAGGTCTATATGGCCGGTGGCGAATTGCGCAGCGATTCAGGTGCCGCGTTCGGCACTTCGGCCATCGACTTCGTCAGCCGCTTCTCGGTCAGCCACGCCATCATCTCCACCGGCGCCGTCGATGCGGTGACGGGCGTCATGGACTATGATCTGGAAGAGGCCGAATTCGCGCGCATGGTCCTGTCGCGCGGCCAGCGCTCACTCGTCATCACCGACCACACCAAGTTCGGCCGTCAGGGCCTGGTCCAGGTCTGTGGCTTCGACGGCTTTTCCGAACTCGCCACCGATCTTTCGCCGCCGCGCGACATAGCCGCGGCGCTGGCACAGGCCGGCGCGCGGCTCAGCATTGCAGGCGTCGAAGCCCGATTCTAACTGAACACCAGCGATTGGTGGGCACACACGCCCGCAAATGTGCCACCCGATACCGCGAAGGCGATATTATGCATCGCGCGTGCGGCGTCTCCGGCGGCATAGACGCCGGGAATTGTCGTCTGTTGCCGGTCGTCGACGGATATTACTGGGCCGAGCAGGCCCTCCGCGAAGCCGCAGCCAAGCTGCGCGGCCAGTGGGCTTGCCATGGTGTTGCGCGGCGCGGTGAACATCGCCTTGACGGCGGTCTTTCCGCCACCCTCGAGATGGACGATCAAGCCGCCGGAGCCGTCTTCCCTGAGTTCGCTGACGATCGCGGATTCGAACGTGATAGTCCTGCTTTCCAGGGCGAGCATCTGCCCGGCGTCGGGTTCGATCTGGCCGTTGCCGAACAACGTGACGTCGCCCCAATCGGCGATCAACCGCGCCTGATGCAGGGACATCGGACCGGTAGCCAGTACGCCAAGCGGCCCGCCGGAGACCTCGTAGCCGTGGCAATAGGGGCAATGCAACACGGTCTTGCCCCATTGCTCGGCAAGCCCCGGAACCTCCGGCAGGATGTCGCGCACGCCGGTGGCCAACACCAGCCGCGCGGCGCCGAATGTCTCGCCGCCATCGGTGGTGATCTCGAAATCGCTGCTGCTGTTGGCGACGGCTCTGTCCGCACGGGCATTGACAAGCCTGGCTGTGGGATAGGCCAGCAACTGCCGCCTTGCATCGTCGAGGATGGCGCCTGGCGTGCGCCCGTCCTGGCCGAGAAAGCCATGCGAATGCGCGGAAAAGCGGTTGCGCGGCTGGCCGGCGTCGATCACCAGGACGTTGCGCCGGGCCCGCGCCGCCTGAATGGCGGCGGACAGGCCGGCAAAGCTGCCGCCGACGACGGCGAGATCATACTGCATGGCTGGAAACTCCAATGAGGTCGTAGCGACGACGGAAATCGGCGGTCAGGTCGGCCAGTGTGATGCGGCTGAGCTTCTCCGCCAGCAGTTTTTCAGCCGCGACGCGGAAATCGTCGAGCACGGCGATCACCGCCTGCTCGACAAGGCAGCCGGGGCTTTCCGGCGCGGTGCTCAACGGCAGCAGCGTCTCGCCAAGCGCGGCGCTGATCTCGGCCAGCGAGATGTTTTCGGGCGCGCGCCCGAGCAGCCAGCCGCCACCATGCCCGCGCGACGAGGTGACGATGCCTGCATCGCGCAAGCCGGCGATGGTGCGGCGCACCACCACCGGATTGGTGTGAATGAAGGTGGCAAGCTGCTCGGAGGTCAGCGCGTGCTCTGGCTTCTCGGCCATGTGGACGAGAATGTGCAAGGTGGAGGACAGTCGAGTGTTGCGCTTCATGTAACTTAATTAGTTACAATATCGGCGATGTCAAGCATTCCAACGCAATTGTGTCGTTTAGGGCAGTGCTATGCCGCCAGGGCCCGAAAACTCATCCGGAAGCAGGCGCCCCTCGGCTTGCCGTCCAGGATCTCGATGCGCCCACCATGCAACTGCATGATTTCCTGCACCAGGTTGAGCCCGAGCCCGGCGCCGTGATCCTGCGGGTGCAGGCGGTAGAAGGGCTCGAAGATGCGTTCGCGCTCGGCTGGCGGCACCCCGTTGCCTTCGTCCCGCACCTCGATGACAGCAGCGGCGGTGACGCTGACGGTGATCTTGCCCGTGCGCCCGCCATGCTCGATGGCGTTCTGGACGATGTTGGTCACGGCGCGCTCGATCGCGGTGCGATCGCCGGTGGCGAAAACCGCTTCCCGTTCCGGCTCGAACGACATCTCGTACCCGGCCGAAAACGCGATCGGCGCTAGGTCGACGATGACGCCGCGCGCGACCGCCACGAGATCGACTTTCTCGAACGGCGAGGTCTGCCGGTCGAGGCGTTGCAGGTCGAGCAACTGGTCGGTCAGCGTCGAAAGCCGCGCTGCGTCCTGCAGCAGCCGAGCCCGCTCCGGTGTCGCCGGCAGCGAGGCCAGGCGTGTGTTGAGGATGGCCACCGGGGTTCGCAGTTCATGGGCGGCGTCCGTCAGGAAGCGCTTGTGACGCTCGTAGCCCTTGTCCAGGCGTGCAAGCGCGGCGTTGACCGCCTTGACCAGCGGCGTGACTTCCTTTGGCACATCCTTCAGCGGCAGTTGCACGCCGCGCTGGTCGATGTCGATGCGTTCGGCCTCGGCGGCCGCATGGCCCAGACCCGACAGCGCGCCGCGCACCACCCACGGCGTCGCGAACAGCGTGGCCAGCGCCATCAGGCCGGCGAGCGGCAATATGCCCTGCAGGAAGAATTGCGGCGCCTGTCCGAGCAGGCGCAGCAGCGAAAGCCCGCCCTTGGTGCCGGTGAAGATCTGGAGGTTGCCCGCGGCCGTTTCGGTCCAGCGGATCTTCGCATCCGGCGGCGCGCTCTCGCCGATGGAGTGATCGATGCGCGCGTCGCTGATCGTGTCCAGCAGTCCGGCGAAAGGCTGGAAGATGGCCGGCACCGTGCCTTCCTGCAGCCGCTGCCCCTGTCTGTCGCGGATGATGAACCAGAGGTCGGGGACTTCGGATCGCAGCTTCGTCAGATCCGAGGTCTCGCGCAGCACAAGCTTGCCGCCAGCGTCACGCGCGACCGCATCCGCCAGCACGTCCATCGTGCCGTCCTCATAGTCGTGCGGAATGAGACCGGTGGCGAGCAACGCGCCGATAATGCCGAGGATGATCAGCGTCAGCATCGCGCATTGCAGCAAGGCGATGCGCAGCACCAGGCTCCATTTGAGCGAACGCGGGCGCTTGAGGCTCATCGATCCAGGCTCACGTCGTTTTCGCGCAGCAGATAGCCGACGCCGCGAATGCCGTTGATCGTCACCCCGGCATCGGCGTCGGCGAGCTTGCGGCGCAGGCGTGAGACATGGGTGTCGAGCGCATTGGACTGGATTTCGTCGTCGAGGCCGAACACCGCTTCCATCAGCGCCTCGCGCTGCACCATGCGGCCGGTGCGTCGCATCAGCGCCTCCAGCACCAGGAGTTCGCGGCGCGGCAGGCTGAGCGGCTCGCCGCGGATCGCGGCCTCGCGGTGTCCGACATCGAGCACCAGATGGCCGGCGCGGATGAATTGCGACTGCATCGGCGCCGGCCGCCTGAGCAAGGCGCGCAAGCGGGCCAGCAATTCCTCGAAGGCGAACGGCTTTGCCAGATAGTCGTCCGCGCCCATGTCCAGCCCATCGACCTTGTCGGACGTGTCGCCCTTGGCCGTCAGCACCAGCACGGGCGTGGTGTTCGCGGCCGAGCGCAACCTCGGCACCAGCGCCAGCCCGTCGCCGTCAGGCAACTGGCGGTCGAGCAGGATGGCATCGTAGCTGTCGACGGCAACGAAGCCTTCCGCCTCAAGCAATGTGCCGGCGTGGTCGACCACCATGTCGTGGCGCTTCAGCGCGGCACGCAGCGCCGAGACCATCTCTGGCTCGTCCTCGACCAGCAAGATACGCATCCACACTCCCGGCAACGAGCACACCGCATCGGCTCTACCGCGCCGACATTGCGTGGACATGGCAAAGCCGAATGGCCGGCGGCAGGCAAGTTCTTTCTTTGCGTCCAAGCCATTGCGCAATGTCTATGCAACCCAGCCACGGCAAACAGCGCCGGTCGGCAGGAACCGCCCATGCCGGCGTCAAGGCGTCGGGCTCGACGATGCAACAGGTTCGGGTCCGACGCCGAAACGAAATCAAGCGGCCGCGCCAAATTGACTGGCGTGCCGTTGTCCGCAATTGAGGTTGGTTATGCCTGCACATGATGCCCTGTCTTTTCTCAAGGCGTGGACCGTCGCGCCGTTCAGGGTCGGCTCCGTCACGCCGTCCAGTTCCAGCCTGGCGGCCTTGATGACACGCGACATCGGCCCCGAGACCGGCCCCGTGCTGGAGCTCGGCCCAGGAACCGGCCCGTTCACGCGGGCGCTGCTGTCCCGCGGAGTGCGGGAAGAGGATCTGACCCTGATCGAATCCGATCCGGATTTTGCGGCACTTCTCTTGCGCCGCTTTCCCGCTGCCCGCATTCTCGAGATGGATGCCGCCGGCCTGCGCCATATGTCGCTATTTCCCGGGCCGGTGGTTGGCGCCGCCGTCAGCGGGCTGCCCTTCCGCCTGATTTCGCCGCGCAAGACGCTTGCCATTCTCGAGGGTGTCTTCGCAAACCTTCGCCCGGGTGGGGCGCTCTACCAGTTCACGCTCGGACGACGCTGTCCGTTCGACCAGTCGCTGCTCGACCGGCTCGATCTCGAGGTCACGCGGGTCGGCCATACCTTTCGCAATTTCCCGCCGGCGACAGTCTATCGCGTCGCCCAGATCAAGACACTCTTGGCCTATGACTGGCGCTTCGCATGACCGGTCCGTTGTCGGCGATTCTCGGCTTCGGCCTTTTCGGCGTCTTCTGCCTCGCCTTCACCGAGAAGATCTTGCCGATACCGCCGTCGCATGTGCTCCTGCTGTTCCTCGGCATGACGGCGGCGCCGAATGGCGCGACGCTGCTGGTGCTGCTGGCGGTGACGACGCTTGCCTCCTTCGCCGGCTGCCTTGTCTGGTATGGGGTTGGCCGCCGGATCGGATTTGACCGTGCCGACCGGCTGATCGAACGGGTCGGCAGATATCTCCTCCTGCGCCCGGCAACCTACCGCAAGCTTGGCAAGGCCTATCGCCGCAATCATGTCCGGGTGTCCCTGCTGGCGCAGTTCATCCCGACGGTGCGCAACTACCTGCCGATCGCGGCCGGCGCGCTTTGTCTGCCGGCACTGCCGTTCGCGACGGCGACGCTGCTGGGCGCCACCATCTGGAATGCGGGCTTCCTCCTGACCGGCTACCTCTTGCGCGGCAGCGGCCAGGATTCCTTCACGGTGGGCTTGCGCATCATCGTCATCGTCGTGGCGCTGGAGGCCGCCTTCATGCTTGCATTGCGCTATGGCCCCGCATGGCTGCGGCGCATCAGGCTGGCGCTCGCCTGAGCGCCGGTCTCCAGTCATGGGATAAGTTGCGCCGTCAGCTTTCCTTCGCCCGCCAAGCGGTGTTTAGTCCGGCCATGGCCTTCACCATCCGCCAGCTGCAGTTCTTCATCGCCGTCGCCGAGCAAGGCACGGTGTCGGGCGCCGCACAGAACCTCTCCATCTCGCAATCGTCCGTCACCGAAGCGATCAAGGAGCTCGAAAGCGATCTCGGCGTCGCACTGTTCGAACGCCATCCGCGCGGCCTCAACATCACCCATAAGGGCCACCAGTTCCTGCGCCACGCGACCAAGATCCTGGCCGAGGTGTCCGACGCCCGCCGCTCCTTTTCCGGCGAACAGGCGGTGGCGGGAGGGCGGCTGCAGCTTGGCGTCACCTCGCTGGTCGCCGGCTATGTGCTGTCGGATCTGCTTGCCCGCTACCGCCGCGCCTATCCGGGCGTCGAGGTCTCGGCCATAGAGGACAATGGCGACTACCTCGAGCATCTGCTGATTGGCGGCAAACTGGATATCGCCGTCATGGTCACCTCCAATTTGCGCGACCGCACGGCACTGCAGTCGGAAATCCTCGAGGTCTCGGCCTACCGCCTGTGGCTGCCGCTCGGCCATTCCCTCGTCGGCGCCGACATCATCGGCATTGGCGATATCGCCGGCGAGCCTCTGATCATGCTCACCGTCGACGAGATCGAGGAGAACACGGGAAAACTGCTGGCGGCGATCGGCGCCAAGCCGCATGTCGCCTTCCGCACCCGTTCGGTGGAAGCGGTGCGCAGCCTGGTCGCTACCGGCGCCGGCGTGGCGCTGCTGCCCGACCTCGTCTACCGGCCTTGGTCGCTGGAAGGCGACCGCATCGAATCGCGTGATATTTCGGGCTCCTTGCCAGTGGTGCAGGTCGGCATGGTCTGGCGCCGCGGTTCCAGCTTGCCGCAGGGGGCGCGCGACTTCATCGGCCTTGCCCAGTCGCAGCGGACGGTCCGTCGCTAGAGGATCCGTTTGGCCAAGGGAGGGATTGGGTCCATTTTGGACCATCCCCGAGCCGAGCGTTAGCGAGGAGCATGAGCCTCCTCATGATTGCGGTGGTTGCAACCTTTGGGGCTTTGCCGCGGCTGTGGACTGCGCACCGGCCCCTGTTCTCGTGGTAGCGAAGTGTGGAGGCGGGCACGCCGGTGCGGCGTGAAACTTCGGCAATATCCATATCTTTCATACTTGACCTCAAGTCGGCTTGAACTCGTAGAGTGCTCGCGACGATCGGTGAGAGCAACACGAAGCGAGGTCCGTTATGCCGCAATCCGCGCCGCCAAACACACGCCAAGCCGCGCTCTGGAACGATGTCAGCGGCAAGACCTGGGTCGAGATGCAGCCGATCCTCGACGAGATACTGGCGCCATTCGAGCGGCTGGTAGTCGATGCCGGCTATCCTGGGGACGGGAGCAATGTCCTGGACATCGGCTGCGGTGCCGGCGCCACGACTCTGGCGATGGCGCGCCGCGTGGGCAACGACGGAAATTGTGTGGGGCTCGACATCTCGCAGCCGCTTGTCGCCCTTGCAATGGAGCGCACCAAGGTGGCAGGGGTAGCAAACGCAAGTTTTGAAGTGGGCGATGCCCAGTCATATGCGTTCAAGTCGGGGTACTTCGACGCTGTTATCTCGCGCTTCGGCGTCATGTTCTTCGATGATCCCGTGGCCGCGTTCACCAACATAAGAAAGGCCGCGAGGCGCGGTGGCAAACTCGCCTTTGTTGCCTGGCGCAGTCCGCTCGAGAATGATTTCATGACGACCGCGGTGCGAGCGGCTGCGCCTTTCCTGCCGCCCGCACCCGCGCCGGACCCCGATGCGCCGGGTCAGTTTGCCTTTGCCGACGGCGCCAAGGTGAAGCGGATCCTGGAAGCGAGCGGCTGGGCTTCAATCGCAGTCGAGCAGGCAAACGTCGCGTGTCGGATCGCCCGACGCGACCTGATGACCTTCGTCACCCGGCTAGGGCCGGTCGGCGCCGCGCTGCGCGACGTTGACCGGGCAACAGCCGAAAAGATCACCGCGGTGTTGCCGGCGGCGTTCGCGCCTTACGTCGAGGACGATGAGGCTCGTTTCAACGCCGCCTGCTGGCTGGTGACGGCGCTTGCTTGAAGCGGCAGCTGCCTATCGGAAAAACCGATATCGTCTTTCTGATAAATGAATTTGCGAAACCGGAATTTTCCGAGCACCTTCGGTATCACGGACCAAAGTCGCCAGCAGAGCGACGTCAGGTCCACAGGACGAACTGATACGTTTTTCAGTCCGCGCGTGATCTGGCGAAAACCGGTGCGGTTTCGGGGGCATGCGCCAAAATGGGAGATCGATGATGAATTCATTCCTGAAGTCATGCACGGCGCTGACGGTCGCGCTGACCTTCTCCGGCCAGGCAATCGCCCAGGTCAAGGAACTCGGCAAGGGCGAGGGCCAGGTCAACATCGTTGCCTGGCCGGGCTATATCGAGCGCGGTGAGACCGACAAGGGCTATGACTGGGTCACCGCCTTCGAGAAGGAAAGCGGCTGCAAGGTCAACGTCAAGACCGCCAACACCTCCGACGAGATGGTCTCGCTGATGAACGAGGGCGGCTTCGACCTCGTCACGGCTTCCGGCGATGCCTCGCTGCGCCTCGTCGCCGGCAAGCGCGTGCAGCCGATCAACACCGATCTGATCCCGAGCTGGAAGACGGTCGACGACCGGCTGAAGGACGCCCCCTGGTTCACCGTCGACAAGGTGCATTACGGCGTTCCTTACCAGTGGGGACCCAACATCCTGATGTACAACACCGAGGTGTTCAAGGAAGCACCCAAGAGCTGGAACGTCGTCTTCGAGGAAATGAAGCTGCCGGACGGCAAGTCCAACAAGGGCCGCGTCCAGGCCTATGACGGCCCGATCCACATCGCCGATGCCGCCAACTATCTGATGTTCCACAAGCCGGAACTCGGCATCAAGGATCCCTACGAACTGAATGAGGACCAGTACAAGGCAGCCCTCGAACTGCTGCGCGTCCAGCGCACGCTGGTCGGCCGCTACTGGCATGACGCCGCCATCCAGGTCGACGATTTCCAGAATGAAGGCGTCGTCGCCTCCGGTTCATGGCCGTATCAGGTCAACACGCTCGTTGCCGCCAAGAAGCCGGTTGCCTCCACCGTGCCGGAAGAAGGCGTCACCGGCTGGGCCGACACCACCATGATGGAGGCCGACGCGGCTCACCCGAATTGCGCCTATATGTGGCTCGAACATTCGCTGTCACCGAAGGTGCAGGGCGACGTCTCGGCCTGGTTCGGCTCGCTCCCCGTTGTGCCCGCCGCCTGCAAGGGCAACGAGCTCTTGACCGATGAAGGCTGCAAGACCAACGGCTACGACAATTTCGACAAGATCAAGTTCTGGAAGACGCCGGTCTCGAAATGCGCCACCCAGAACGACCAGTGCGTGCCCTATTACCGCTGGGTGTCGGACTATATCGGCGTCATCGGCGGACGGTGATTCCGCTTCGCTGAGAGCATAGCGCTGCCCCTCACCCTTACCCTCTCCCCGTGAAGAACGGGGAGAGGGGGGGCGCCGGCGTTTCCGCCAATCCCTTCTCCCCGTCACTATACGGGGAGAAGGTGCCGGCAGGCGGATGAGGGGCAGCACCGCCGCCTGAATTTGATGAGCCTGACAGATCAGGACAGCCAATGACATCAGCCGTCTCCTTCCAGAAAGTCTCGCGCCATTTCGGCAGCGTGCGCGCCGTAGATGCTGTCGACCTCGACATCGCGCCGGGCGAGTTCTTCGCCATGCTCGGGCCGTCAGGGTCGGGCAAGACGACATGCCTGCGCCTGATCGCCGGTTTCGAGCAGCCGACTTCGGGTTCGATCTCGATCTTCGGCGAGCGTGCCGAGGGCGTCCCGCCCTATCGCCGCAACGTCAACACCGTGTTCCAGGACTACGCGCTGTTCCCGCATCTCAATGTACTCGACAACGTCGCCTACGGGCTGATGGTCAAGGGCGTCGGCAAAGCCGGACGGCACAAGGCGGCCGAGGAAGCGCTGTCGCTGGTGCGGCTGCCCGGCTATGGCACCCGTCGCCCCGGCCAGCTTTCCGGTGGCCAGCGCCAGCGCGTCGCGCTCGCCCGCGCTTTGGTCAACCAGCCCAAGGTGCTGCTGCTCGACGAACCGCTTGGCGCGCTCGACCTGAAGCTGCGCGAGAACATGCAGGAGGAACTGAAATCGTTGCAGAAGGCACTCGGCATCACCTTCGTCTTCGTCACCCACGACCAGGGCGAAGCGCTGTCGATGGCCGACCGCGTCGCCGTCTTCAACGACGGCAGGATCATGCAGATCGGCACGCCGGAGGATATTTATCAGCGGCCGAGAACCCGCTTCGTCGCCGATTTTGTCGGCTCCTCCAACGTGCTGCCGCCGGATTTCGTCCAGCGTTATTCCGGTCAGCACCGCTGGGGCAGTCTGCGCCCCGAATCCATTCGCGTCAGCCGCGCCGCGGGCGGCGAAGGCGTTGCCGCCCGCCTCGTCTCCACCAACTATCTCGGCGCCACCACCAGGCTGGCGCTCGATGCCGACGGATTGAAGCTGCACGCCGTGGTCCCGGCTGGCACGGCGCTGCCTGCCGAGGGCGAAGCGGTGGTGCTCACCTTCAATCGCGAGCACCTGCATCTGATGGATGAGCCGGCATGAGCGTCGACATCACCATGCCGCGCGCCACGGCCCCTGCCATCCTGCCTGGCAGCGGCGGCATGCGCGGCGCGTTGTCGGACCTGTTCTGGCGCCGGCCGCAGCTGCTTCTGCTGCTCATGCTTTTGCCGCCGGTGCTGTGGCTCGGCATCGTCTATATCGGCTCGCTCTTCGCCCTGCTGGCACAGAGCTTCTTCTCCATCGACGAGTTCTCCGGCCTCATCAACCACCAGTTCACGCTGAAGACCTATGGTGACCTGCTACAGGCGGCCAATCTCGACATCATCCTGCGCACGGTGACGATGGCGGCTCTGGTCACGCTGGCCTCGGTCGTCGTCGCCTTTCCGATCGCCTACTATGCCGCGCGCTATGCCCGCGGCCGCTGGAAGGCGCTGTTCTATCTCGGCGTCATGCTGCCGCTGTGGTCGAGCTACCTGGTCAAGATCTATGCCTGGAAGCTCATCCTGGCCAAGGAAGGCATCCTCACCTGGCTTTTCGCCAAGCTGCATTTGCTGTGGCTGCTCGATGCCTGGCTGGCGTTGCCGGTCGTCGGCGGCAACTCGCTGTCGGTGTCGTTCACCGGCACCTTCATCGTATTCGTCTATGTCTGGCTGCCTTTCATGATCCTGCCGGTGCAGGCGGCCCTCGAGCGCGTGCCCGGCAATCTGGTCGAAGCCTCCTCCGACCTCGGCGCTTCGCCCGGGCAGACCTTTCGCAACGTGCTGTTCCCGCTGGCCCTGCCCGGCATTGTCGCCGGCTCGATCTTCACCTTCTCGCTGACGTTGGGCGACTACATCATCCCGCAAATCATCGGCACGTCGCGCCTGTTCATCGGCCAGGCCGTCTATTCGCAACAGGGTACTGCCGGCAACATCCCGCTCGCAGCGGCCTTCACCGTGGTGCCCATCGTCATCATGGGTTTCTACCTCTGGGGCGCCAAGCGCATGGGGGCCTTCGATGCGCTCTGACCGTGGTCAATCGGCTCCGCTGGGCCTGAAGATCGCAGCCGCCTGCGGCCTGCTCTTCCTGCATCTGCCGATCCTGCTGATTTTCGTCTACGCCTTCACCACCGAGGAGAAGAGCTTCGTCTGGCCACCGCCGGGGCTGACCACGCAGTGGTTCGCCGTCACCTGGTATCGGCCCGACGTCTGGGAGGCGCTGTCACTGTCGGTGCGCGTCGCCGCCGTCTCGACGGCGATCGCGCTGGTGCTCGGCACGCTGTGCGCCGCTGCGGTGTCACGGACGAAATTCTTCGGCCGCGAGACTATCTCGCTGCTGGTCATCCTGCCCATCGCGCTGCCCGGCATCATCACCGGTATCGCGCTACGCTCGGCCTTTTCGCTCGCCGACATCCCCTTTTCGTTCTGGACGATCGTGCTCGGCCACGCCACCTTCTGCGTGGTCGTCGTCTACAACAATGCGGTCGCCCGTTTCCGCCGCACATCCGGCTCGATGATCGAGGCCTCGATGGATCTCGGCGCCGACGGTTTTCAGACCTTCCGCCATGTCGTGCTGCCCAACATCGCCACCGCGCTGCTTGCAGGCGGCATGCTGGCCTTCGCTTTGTCTTTCGACGAAGTCATCGTCACCACCTTCACCGCCGGCCAGCAGCAGACCGTGCCGATCTGGATGCTGGAGGAACTGATCCGCCCGCGCCAGCGGCCGGTCACCAATGTCGTGGCCATGGTCGTCGTGCTGGTGACGC
>NZ_PNOT02000164.1 GCF_002879535.1 Mesorhizobium intechi | reverse complement strand
CCGCGCACCGTGCGCAGAAATTTCGGGTTGGCCGGATCCGCCTCGATCTTCTTGCGCAGGCGCATGATGCGGATGTCGACGGCCCGCGATGATTCGGGATCCTCGGTGAAGCCGATCGCCTCCGAGATCGCGGCGCGGGTCAGCAGCCGGTTGGCACGGGTCAGGAAAACCTCCAGCACATCGAACTCGCTCTTGGCCATGTCGATCACGGTACCGTTGGCGCCGGTGACAAGCCTGCCGTCAAGATCGGCCTGGAACGGGCCGAAGGCGACGGAACGGCGGTCCGTCCTGGTCTTTCTGTCAACCAGCTCCGTCGGCTGCGGAACGCGGCGCAGCACGCTGCGCACCCTCGCCAGCACTTCGCGCAGTTCGTATGGCTTGACGATATAGTCGTCGGCGCCGAGCTCCAGTCCGACGATGCGGTCGAGCGCCGTGCCGGCGGCGGTCGCGTAGATGATGCCGATCGGCATTCTCGAGCGCAGCCAGCGCCCGAGGGACAGCCCATCCTCGCCGGGCATGGCGATGTCGAGAATGGCCAGATGAAAGGCTTGTGTCTCGATCAGGCTGCGCGCGGCGGCGGCGGTTTCAGCGGTCGCCACGTCATAGCCGGCGGCGCCGAGATATTCGGCAACCGCGTCCCTCAGGTCGGGCTCGTCCTCGACGATCACTATTCTTGCCCGCACGATGCTCTCGCTCCCACTTTCAGTGGAAAGTAGATTGGGTATAAACATCATGTCCAGCACTCATATCCGGTTGCAAGGGAACGGTTGGAAAACATGGCTGCACGAGCCGTCATTGCACTTGTTTCCGTCGCCGACGTGGTCGCGACCGAACTTGCCGACCATCTCGAGCGGCGTGGCCATGATGTGCGCCAGGCGCGACAGCCCTGGGAGGCGGAATCGCTGCTGGCGGGCGGAGGCATCGATGTCGTTGTCGTCGGTGACAGTCTCAGCCAGGCTGAAGGGCGGGATCTGCTCAGGTGTTATGGTGGCCAAGGCGAGGGCGGTCGTGACGGGCCCGATTTCATCCTGATCTGCCGGCCGTCCGATCTCGTCGACAAGGTGCTGGCGCTCGAACTGGGGGCGGCCGACGTCGTCGAAAGCCCGCTCAATGTCAGGGAGCTTGCCGCCAGGGTAGGCGGCCTGCTGTCGCGTCGTGGCAGGGGCACGCAGGAACTGATCGTGCTGGAGAACGCGACCGTCGATCTGAGATCGGCCATCGTCATGCACCGGTCCGGTACGGAGGAACAGCTTTCGCCCGGCCAGGTGGCGCTGCTCAGGCTGTTCCTGGCGAGCCCCCGCAAGGTGTTGACGCGTGACGACATCATTGCCGCGGCACCGGCCGAGAATGCCGACGCCTTCGATCGATCGATCGATTCGCGCATCGTGCGGCTGCGCCGCAAGCTCGACACAGAGACCATCACCACCATACGTGGCGCGGGCTACCGGTTCGATCCGCCGCAGCAATTCACCGACTGACGGCGGCGTACCCGGGGTATCGGCCTGGCTGAGCATCGGATTTCCCTCCTGCCGATGCTCCCGCGGTTCAGCGCACCACCAGCAGCGACGGACCCGATGGCAGGTCGCTGCTCACGACGAGTCCGTTTGCCTGGGCGTGCTCCTTGAGGAGCACGGTGGCCAGGGCGGCAAAGCCCAGCAAGCCCTGCGCATAGAGCAATGCGGAAAGCACAGAGGCGGCGAATTTCGTCTTCATCGGTTCAACTCCCCAGAAATGCCGATACTTCAAAAGTGACTATGTCGCGGGCTTCAGGAAACTCCCGAAGTGCCCGCGCCGCTCACGGAGCCCCCCGCTGCGGCGCGGGCCTTCGGTCCTCTCGGCAGCAAGTTGCCGGAGGGGCCGCGCAAAGCCAGCAACCGAAGGCCAACCCGCCAGAGGGCCTTGAGCCGGGTGATGCGCAGGCTGGAGACAATCCAGACCGAGGCGGAAAACAGCGCGACATGCAGGGTGGAGATCTCGCTCGAACTCATCGCCGCAAGCTTGGCCACCGGGCCGCCGGCAATCCTGCCGGCACCGCCTGTGACTGCTGCCGCGATGCTGATCCTGAAGAGCCAGGACCGCGTGTTAGTTTTCGTTCCCATGGTCGTTGCCGTCTGCTTTCGTTACGTCAACCTTGCGTTCGGCGCGTATCCGGATCATGCCGCCCGAAGCCGCGCTTTGTTGCAGGTTGGTTTCGAGTTTGCCCATGGATGTTTCATATAGCGCAATTCGAACTTTCGTTTCCCGGAAAGTACCTATGTGCCGACATCGCCGCCGTCATCGGGACGCGATCATCGTCGCTGTGGTCGCTTGGCTTGTTAACCAGAGGAAACACATTCGAAACATAAACGAGCATTTCGCGAAATCTCCCCGAAACATGCCGCCACGATAAGCCGCTCATCGAATTGGAGCCGGCCTGACCGGCAGAGAGAGGGGACATCATGCACACCACCATTTCCGCCAAGCTCATCAACATCGCCGCCGCCGCGCTCACGGGTGCAGCGCTTCTGTTTGGCGCCAACGCGGCCCATGCCGCCAACAAGATCGTGGCGCGGGTCTCGCTTTCGCAGCAGATCATGGAGGTTTTGGTCGATGGCCGGCCGACATTCGCCTGGAAGGTTTCCACCGGTGACAGGGCGCATGTGACGCCGACCGGCTCGTTCAAGCCGACACGCATGCATGAGATGTGGTATTCGAAGAAGTACGACAACGCGCCGATGCCGCACTCGGTGTTCTTCAGCGGCGGCTACGCGGTGCACGCCACCTATGCCATCAAGCGTCTCGGCCAGCCGGCTTCGCATGGCTGCGTGCGGCTGCACCCGGACAATGCGGCCGATTTCTATCAGCTGGTCGAGACCTTCGGACCGGCCAACACCAGCATCGTCATCGTCAAGTAGCAGGCTGCGGGCAGGCTGGCGGATCGCCGCGCCTGTTCAGGACTCCCTCCGGAACATTCCGGCGGTATCGAGCGCAGCAAAAAAAAGAGGCCGGATCTTTCCGGCCTCTTTTTTGTTCTTCGGCTTCTATCAGTCCGGCAATGCCGGCATCAGCCTCGGATCCGGCTTTTCCGCAAGATGCGGCAGGTCCTTGCTGGCGATGAAGGTGTAGAACATCGGCACGACGAAGAGCGTGAACATGGTGCCGACCAGGATGCCGGTGAAGATGACCAGGCCCATCGAATAGCGGGCAGCAGCACCGGCGCCGCTCGACGTGATCAGCGGTACGACGCCTAGCGCCATGGCCGCCGTCGTCATCAGGATGGGCCGCAGGCGCACCTTGGCCGAGGCGATGATGGCGTCGCGCCGCCGCAGGCCATGCGCCTCGCGCTGCTGGTTGGCGAACTCGACCAGCAAGATGCCGTGCTTGGTGATCAGGCCGATCAGCGTGATCAGACCCACCTGCGTGTAGATGTTGAGCGTGCCCAGGCCGAGATTGAGCGGCACGATCGCGCCGAAGATCGACAGCGGCACCGCCATCATGATGATCAGCGGGTCGCGGAAGCTCTCAAACTGCGCCGCCAGCACCAGGTAGATGACGATGACGGCCGCCGCGAAAGCGATCAGGATGGTGTTGCCCTGTTCCTTCTCCTGCCGGGACTGGCCGGAATAGTCGACGAAGAAGGTGTCGGGCAGGCTCTCCTTGGCAATATCCTCGAGGACCTTCAACCCGTCGCCCGTGGTGACGCCGGGCAGCGGCAGTGCCGAGATGGTCGACGAATTGAGCTGGTTGAACTGTTCGATCGCCGCCGGCGAGGCATTGTTCGAGATCTTCACCACGGCCGACAGCGGCACCATCTCGCCCGTCACGCTGCGCACGAAATACTCGCCGAGCTTTTCGGGGTTGTCGCGGAATTGCTGCGGCACCTGGGGGATGATGTCGTAGCTGTTGGAGTCGCGGTCGAACTGCGCCACTTCGGCACCGCCGACCAGCAGCGTCAGCGTCCGGCCGATATCGGCGATCGGCAGGTTCAGCGCGGCGGCTCGGTCGCGGTCGATGGTGACCGTCACCTGCGGCGAATCGTAGGACATCGAGTTCTGCACGACGATAAAACGGCCGGACGCCTGTGCCTTGTTCTTGATCTGCTCGGCGGCCTTGTACACTTCCGCCGAATCGCCGGTCGAGCGCACCACCAGGGCGATCGGCAGGCCGCCACCGGAGCCCGGCAGCGTCGGCGGTGCGAAGACGAAGGCCTGCACGCCCGCCACCTTGCCGATACGAGCCGTGATGTCGGCCTGCAGTTCCTTCGAATTGCGCTTGCGTTCAGCCCAATCCTTGAAGGCAAAGCCAACGAAGGCGCTGTTCGTCGTGCCACCGAAGGCGACCGCCGAGAACTGCGCCCGCGTTTCCGGAATGTCCCTCACCAGGCCAAGTATCTGGTTCACATAGGTTTCGGTGTAATCCGATGTCGCATAGGTGGGTGCGGTCACCAGCGAGAGCAGGAAGCCCTGATCCTCTTCCGGCGCCAGCTCGCTCGAGGTCTTGGTGAACATGAAGCCGGTCACGCCGACGAGCGCGAGCACGATGATCAACGTCAAGGGACGATAGTTGAGCGAGCCTGTGACGGCACGCTCATAGACGTGCTCGACCCGCGCGAAAATGCCGTCGACAATACGCTGGAAACGGCCTGGCGTGCCGGCCTTCAGGAGGCGCGCCGACATCATCGGGGTGATGGTGACAGCGATGATGCCCGACAGCACGACCGAGCCGGCAAGCGTCACCGCGAATTCGCGGAACAGCGCGCCGGTCAGGCCGCCGGTGAAGGCCAGCGGTGCAAACACGGCGGCCAGCGTCATGGTCATTGCGACGATCGCCGAGGCGATTTCACGCATGCCGCTGAACGCCGCCTGCATCGGCGTCATGTGGTCCTCTTCCATGTGGCGATGGATGTTCTCCACGACCACGATGGCGTCATCGACGACAAGACCGATCGCCAGCACCATGGCCAGCAGCGACAGAAGGTTGATCGAATAGCCGACCGCAAACAACAGGAAGCAGACGCCGATCAGCGACAACGGGATGGTGATGATCGGCATCATCACCGAGCGGAACGAGCCAAGGAACAGAAGGATGACCACGACGACGATGGCAACCGCCTCGCCGATGGTCTTGAACACCTCGTAGATCGAGGCGCTGATCTGCCCGGTCGCGTCGTAGACGACCTCGATCGTCATCCCTTTCGGCAGCGTCTCCTGAATCTGCGGCACGAGCTTGGTGAGCGCCGCCGCCGTTGTCAGCGGGTTGGCCGCTGGCGTCGGGAAGATGGCGAGAAAGGTGCCGGGCTTGCCATTGAAGCTGACCCTGGTGTCGGTGTTGGCGGCGCCGAGTTCGACGCGGGCCACGTCGCGCAACCGCACCACATTGCCGTCGGTCGAGCGCAGCGGCAGTTCGGCGAAGGCTTCCGGCGTCTGCAGCGTCGAGCGCACGGTGATCGACGAGACGACATATTCGTTCTGGGTGTTGCCGGGCGCCGACAGGAAGTTGGAATTGTTGATTGCCGCCAACACTTCCGCCGCCGTCACACCGCGCGCGGCAAGCCGGATCGGGTCGATCCAGACGCGCATCGAGTATTGCTGGGCGCCGAAGATCTGGACGTCGGCGACACCTTCGACCGTCGACATGCGGGGCCGGATGACGCGCTCGATATACTCCGTCAGCTGCTCCTTCGTCATGTTCGGATTCTGCATCGAGATGTACATCATCGCGAACTGCTGGCCGGTGCCCTTGACGATGACCGGATCCTTGGAGGCGTCCGGCAAGGTGCCGCGCACGCCCTGGACCTTGGACAGGACTTCGGTCAGCGCCACGTCGGGGTTGGAGCCGAGCTTCATCTGCACCGTCACGGTGCTAGAGGACGGACGGCTGGACGACGTGACGTAGTCGATGTTCTCGGTCGAGGCGACGGCGCGCGCGATCGGGGCCGAAATGAAGCCTTGGATCAGGTCGGCGCTGGCGCCCGGATAGGCCGTCGTGATGGTGATCGCGGTTTCGTCAACCTTCGGATACTGGCGGATCGACAGGTTGAAGATGCCCTGGAAACCCAGGAGCAGGATCATGCAGGCAAGGACCGTCGACAGGACGGGCCGGCGAATGAAGAGATCGGAAAAGCTCATTGCTGGTCGGCCTGCTTGTTCGCCGATTTGGTCGGGTCGATGGTGTTGTCGACATTGACGGACATGCCGTTGAAAAGGCGGTTCTGACCCGCGGTGACGACCTCGTCGCCGGCCTTCAGCCCTTCGACGATCTCGACCATGCCCTGATTGCGGCGGCCGGGCTTGACGAAGACCTGCGACAGCACAAGCGCGGGCTTGTCGCCTTCCGCCGCCGGCTTGGCCGGGTCGGCAGCCTGTTTGGTGGCATCGGAAGCGGCCTTGTCCGCCGGCTTTGCGGCAGGCTTCATGGCATCCGCCGGCTTGTCGGTAGCCGCCGCGGCTGGCTTTTCTTCCGGCTTGGCGGGCTGCGCCGGGGCCGTGCCGGCGGGCTTGGCCGGCTGCACCACGAAGATGTAGTCGCCATAAAGGCTGCTGGTCAGCGCCGTCTGCGGCAGCGTCAGCACGTTCTGCTCCTCGGGCAGTTCGACACGCACCTGGACGAACTGGCCAGGGGTCAGCTTGCCGTCGGGATTGGCGACTTCGGCCCGGATGTTGACCAGCCGGCTGGACGGGTCGATCTTGGGGTCAATGCCCCGGATTTCGCCCGCAAACGGCATGTCCGCGCCGCTCGAGCCCAGCCGAACCGTCTGGCCGATCTTGAGCAGCGGCAGCTGCTGTTCGGGGATCGAGAAATCGACCCGCATCGTGTCAAGATCCTGCAGCGTCACCACGGCGGTGCCGGGGGCCATATACTGGCCGACATCGATCTTCGGAATACCGACCGTGCCGCCGAAAGGCGCCGTCAGCTGCTTCTGATCGAGCACGGCCTGCAGCTTGGTGACCTGGGACGCCGAAGCCGAGGCCGCCGCACGTGCCGTGTCCAGCGTCGAGTCGGAACCGACGCCACGCCTGGTCAGTTCGATCGCGCGGGCCAGCGATGTCTGATCGAGCGCGGCCTGCGCCTTCTGTGCGTCGAGATCGGCGCGCTCGACGGCATCGTCGAGCTGCAGCAGCACCGCATTGGCCGCCACTTTCTGGTTGGCATGGAAAAGGATGTCCTTGACGATGCCGGTGGTCTCGACGGTCAGGTCGACACCGCGCACGGCTCGCACCGTTCCGATCGCCTCGACGCCCGGCGTCCAGCTCGAAGGCTTGGCGATGGTCGTTGAAACGGTCGCCGCCGGCGGTTTCATCGTGGCGAAATACTGCTTGATACCGTTGTCGCGCAGGAAGTTGAAGCCGACGATGCCGCCGACCACAACGACCAGCACGGCCAGAACGAGAATGATGACGAAGAAACGGAGTATGCGCTTGAACAAGGAAGTCCCCTCAGTCGAAATCCGGCGCGTAGCGCGGACATCGGGACACATATCGACTGCGGGTCCCGATTTCAAATAGTGGCGGCTTTACTGTACCGTCTGGACGGTCTTGTCAATTGGGCCTAAGCTTGCGAAGGGAGGCGCCATGAGAGCCCGACGACCGAACTCGCGCGAGAAGATACTCGCTGCGGCGGCTGATGTTGCCCGGGAATCCGGGCCCGGCAGCCTGTCGCTGGATGCCGTCGCCAGCCGCGCCGGCGTGTCGAAGGGTGGGTTGCTCTACAATTTCCCGACCAAGGCCAAATTGATGCAGGGGCTGGTGGAAGGGTATCTGCGCCACTTCGAGGAGGCGCTCGAGACCGCCAACAGCAACGACGATGGCAAAAATCCGCTCGCCGTCTACATCAGGCTGTCGGCCGATGATTGCGAGGAAAAGCGACCCTCCGCCTCGTGGATCTTTTCGGCGATCGCCGAGGATCCCGATTTCATGACGCCGATAAAGACATTCAAGCGGCAGCTTTTCGAACGGCTGAAGGGCGAAACATCAGACCTGAAATCGCTGCTGGTCTGTTATCTCGCCATCGAGGGGCTGCGCAGCATGAACCTTTTCGATTCCGATGTGCTGTCGAAGGACGAACGGGAACTGCTGGTGGCGTCGCTACTGGAGATCGCCAGTTCGCCCGATGCCCAGCAAGCCTCCGGGACGCGATCTTGACGGCTTTCAGCCGGCAGGCACCGGGTTTCCGGGGCAGGCTCAAAATGCCTTGCCAGTGTCAGGGTCGAAGAGCCGCAGCGCGTCCTCGCTGAAGGCGAAACTTGCCGCCTGACCTTTCGCCACGCGGGACGCCGGCGGCAGGCAGGCCGTCAGCCGCTGTGTGCCGATCCGTGCGGTGGTGACCAGTTCGGGACCGGTCAACTCGACGACTTCGATTTCCACCGGCAGTGACGGCGCGGTCGCCTCCGCGGCGACCCGCAGTGCTTCGGGCCTGATGCCGACCACGACCCGCGCCCCATCCAGCACCGCGTCGCGGAAACGGGTGGGCAAGGGCAGGCTCGCCTTGGCGCCATCGATGGCGAGCATGGAGCCTTGAACCGTTGCCTGCAGCATATTCATCGACGGCGCGCCGACGAAGCCGGCGACATAGAGCGTTGTCGGCTCGTTGTAGATCTCCTCCGGCGTGCCGAGTTGCTCGATCCTGCCGTCGCGCATCACCGCGATGCGGCTCGCCAGCGTCATCGCCTCTATCTGGTCGTGGGTGACGTAGACGACGGTGGTCTGCAGCATCTGGTGCAGGCGCTTCAACTCGGTGCGCATCTCCAGGCGCAGCTTGGCGTCGAGATTGGACAAAGGTTCGTCGAAGAGGAAGACCTGCGGCTTGCGCACCAGCGCCCTGCCGATGGCGACGCGCTGCCGCTGGCCGCCGGAAAGCTGGCTCGGCTTGCGGTCGAGCAGGGCTTCGATCTGCAGCAGTCTTGCCGCCTCGGCCACCGCCTTTTCGCGCTCATCGGCGGCGACCCCGCGCATCTCCAGCCCGAAGCCGATATTACGGCGCACGGTCAGGTTCGGATACAGCGCGTAGGACTGGAAGACCATGGCGATGTCGCGGTTCTTGGGGTGAACGCCAAGGATCGAGCGGCCGCCGATCAGCACGTCGCCGCTCGTCGCTTCGGCAAGGCCGGCGATGATGTTGAGAAGCGTCGACTTTCCGCAACCCGAAGACCCGAGCAGCACCAGGAATTCGCCACTCTGCAGCGCGATGTCGATGCCCTTCAGCGTTTCGACGCTGCCGTAATTCTTGCGGACGTTGCGGATTTCAAGCGCGCTCATGCGTGGCTTCCCTTGGATGCATCGGTTCGCCGTAGTTGCGAGGCATGGTTGATATGGCGCGCGACGCCACCTGCGTCGCTGCTGCAAGCGAGGCGGTCAGCGTCCGGTCCAGCGCCAGCGCGGCCAGGAAGGCCGCGTTGAAGACATCGCCAGCGCCGATCGTGTCGATGACCTTGACGTCGGGCGCGGTCGCCGTGACCAGCGCTCCGCCCGGGCCGATGGCGATCGCCCCCTCAGGGCCGCGCTTGACGACGGCGGTCGCGCCCTTCTTCATGCTGGACTGGATTTGCCGCGCGGCGTCGACCGGATCGGGCAGGCCGGCCAGGGTCACGGTCTCCACCTCGTTGAACAAAGCAAGGTCGCAACGCGCCAGCCATGTGCGGGCCGCCTTGCGGTTCGCCGGGGTCCAGCCCTCCACCGGCCAGCCGGTGTCCAGCGCCACGGCTATGTCGTGCCCATTCGCCCAGTCGAAGAATGCCTCGTAGTCGCGGGTCAGATCATCGGTAAGGAAGGAGCCGCACAGCAACACATAGCCGCCGGCGAGGCGCTTGCCGTCGAGCACCGAGAATACGTCGGCAAGGCTGAAGCGGGGCAGGTGGCCGCGCGTGGTGAAAAACGTCCTTTCGCCGTCGGGATGGGTCATGCCGACCGAAAGCGTCGTGCTCTCCGGGCGCACCGGCCATTTGTCGGCGCGGGCGCCGAACGCCTCACGCAGCCAGCGGCCGAACTGGTCGTTGCCGACATTGGCGGCGATCTCGAAATCAATGCCCAACGCTTGCCAGGCGAGCCCGGTGTTGCCGGCCTGTCCACCAACGCGCAGATCGTCATGGTCAACGACGGTTTCCGTGCCTGCCTTCGGCCATGGCGCGACCGGGCCGACGATCAGGTCGACATTGACATTGCCGATCACCGCGAGCGGACGCATCACTCGCTCCTGGTGATCTTGGTGGAGCGCACGGGCGTACCGGCATTGTCGACGCGACTGTCGGCGAAGGCGATCATCAGCCGCTGTGCCACGGGCAGCATGGCGAAGATTGCGGCGAGGCTCGAAGCCGGCTTGAACGAGAGTGTGACGGCGCCCGCGACCGGCGATTGCCCGGAGGCGTCGAAGATCACGAGCGGTGCGCCGGCCTCGGCCACGGAAAGGGCCATCGCCGTCACCAATTCCGCAGTCGGATCGTTGCCGCGAAACAGGATCACGCCGATTTTTGGGCCGAGCATCTCCATCGGTCCGTGCCGCAACTGGCCGCCTTCGAGCGAGAAGCAGGGCAGCCGCGACAGTTCGGTGAGGCCGAGCGCCAGCGCCTCGGCCACGCCCTGCAGGCGCCGCCCCGAGGTGACGATGGTCGTCACCTCCTCCAGCGCTGCGAGCGCATGCGTGATGTCATTGTCGTGCTTCTGATCCAGTGCGCCAAGCGCGGCACTTGGGTCCTCGCCCAACGCAGCCAGGATGGCCAGATGCAAGGCGAAGGTCACGGTCAGGCTGCGGGTGGCGGCGAAGGCCAGTTCGGTACCGCCGGCGCCGACCAGGCAAGGCGCGGTGCGGGCCAGAAAGGAGCGGCCCTCGAGCGTCAGACCGAAAATATCAGTAGTGCTTGCGGCTTGCGCAAACCACCTGACGACCTCCGCGCTCTCGCCGGACTGCGAGGTGACGAGCACAGTCCTGTCGTCCAGCGGCACCGGCTGGCCGAGCTGTTCCGAGAGCGGCAGTGCCAGCGCATCGATGCCGAGCGCGCGATAGAGGGGCTCGACGGCGCGCCCGACGGCATGCGAGCCGCCCATGCCGAGCAGCAGCAGCCGGCCGGTCTTCCTGATCGAGGCGGCGACCTGAGCCGACATGGCAGTGTTGTGTTCGAACGAAGCACGCGCATCCGCATGCTGGCGCGCCATTTCGCGGTCGATGGCGGCCAGTCCTGCCGGCCGAATTCTTGTCGCAGTCATCGTCATCCTTTCACACCGCCGCTGGTCAGGCCCGAGATCAGCGCCCGCTGCATGACGAGGCCGATCAGAACCGGCGGCAAAGCGGCCAGCACGCCGGCGGTGGCGATCAGCCCGTAGTCGGAAACACGGCCGCCGGCCAAATCGGCGATGGCGACGGTCAAGGTCTTGGCGCGCTGGTCCGATGTGAACAGCAGCGCATAGAAGAATTCGTCCCAGGCCAGCAGCACGGCAAACAGCGCCGCCGTCGCCATCACCGGCGCCGCCAGCGGCAGCGTGATGATGCGCAGTGTCTGGAACAGGCCGGCGCCGTCGATCATCGCCGCCGCCTCGATCTCGCGCGGAATCGAGTCAAAACCGGATTTCATCAGCCAGGTGGTGAAAGGCGCCAGTATGGTCAGATAGACCAGCGCCAGGCCGAAGACATTGTTGAGCAGGCCGAGATGCGACAGGCCCATATACAGCGGCACGGCGAGCGCCACCGGCGGCAGCATGTAGGTGGCGATGACCATGGACAGCGACCAGCCGATCGCAGGGGTGCGCGACACCGCCCAGCCGGCGGGGATGGCCAGGGCGAGTGCCGCCAGCGTCGCCATGCCGGCGATCTCCAGGCTGTTTCGCAGCGACGAGGTGAAGGCGGCGCCGGCGCTGTTTTCGGCGGTCGACAGCAATGTCTGGTAGCGCGAGAAGTCGGCGGCCTGCGGCCACCAGCGCAACGGTTTGGCGGCGAGGTCGGCGGCCGGGGAAATGCTCATGATGAACAGCCAGGCGATCGGCGCCAGGATGATGGCAGCGAGCAGCAGCGCGCAGGCATGGATGAAGATGGTAAAGGCGGGGCTTCTGCGTTCCATCAGGCGGCACTTCCGGCGGTCTTCCTGACCAGCGCCGCATAGGCGACGGCGAGCACGGTAACGAGCAAGGTGACGATCAGAGCCAGCGACGCGCCGGAGCCTGCGCGCTGGAAGGAGAAGGCTTCCTGGTAGACGAGGATCGAGAGCGTGCGCGTGCTGTTGGCCGGGCCGCCCCGGGTCATCACCCAGATGATGTCGAAGACCTTGAAGGCCTCGATGGTGCGCAGCACCAGCGCCACCATCAGCGGGCCGGCGAGATAGGGCAGGATGACGAAACGGAAGCGGTTGAACGGTCCCGCGCCATCGACGAGCGAGGCGGCGGTGATATCGCGCGGCACCGCCTGCAGAGCGGCGAGCGCGATCAGCGCGACCAGCGGAAAGTTCTTCCAGCAGTCGGCGACGATCAGGGCCGTCAGCGCCGTGGCCGGCTCACCCAGCCAGGAGCGGTAGGCGTCGATGAGATTGAGCTGCGTCAGGGCGGCGTTCAGTGCGCCATATTCGGGATTGTAGATCAGCCGCCACAGCGTTGCGTTGACCACGGTCGGCAATGCCCAGGGCAGGATCATCAAGGCGCGGAGAATGGCGCGGCCGTGGAACTGCTGATTGAGCAGGAGGGCGGCGAGAACGCCGATCACCATTTCGGCGGCAACCGAAACGACGGCGAACAGCGTCGTGGTGACCAGCGTGCGCGAGAAATTCGAGCTGGACAGCATGTTGGTGTAATTGTCGAAACCGACGTAACTGCCGCCGGTGCCGACCAGCTTGGCGTCGGTGAAGGAAAGACCGACCGTATCGACCAGCGGCCAGCCGATGACGGCGACCATGACCACCAGCAGCGGCAGCATCAAGAGCCATGCACGGGTCGTCATCCAGGTGCTCGACATCGGAGCAGCCTCTCTTCATTCAGGGTGATTTCAGACATAGCACGGGCGGCACCAGGCCGCCCGTAACTGGAGAACAATGCCTCAGAGGCCGCTGTTTTGCGCGGCCGTCTTCAGGGCGTCTTCCGGCGAGGATTGGCCGAGCAGCGATTCCTGGATCGCCTGCTGCAGCGCGGTCGACAGTTCCTGGTATTTTGGCGTGGTCGGACGCGGATACATGGCGGCGAGGCCAAGCTTGGCCGCGGCGATCAGCTCTTCCTGACCCTTGGTGACCGTCGGGTCGTCATAGGACGAGGCCCAGATCGGCAGCGACAGCTTGGCGTACTGGTTCTGCGTCGCCTGCGAGGTCATGTATTCGATGTATTTCCAGGCTTCGTCCGGATGCTTCGAGACCGCAGTGACGCCGAGGCCCATCGACCCGTTGACTGCCGAAACCTCGCTGATGCCGGTAACACCCGGCGCCGGCACCACGCCGACCTTGCCCGCGACCTTCGAGTCCTTCGGATCGTTGGCCATGTTGTACATGTAGGTCCAGTTGAGCGCGAAGGCGGCGTCGCCGTTTTCGAAGACCTTGCGCACGTCCTCTTCCAGGAATTCCTTGGAATTCGGGTTGGTGAGGCCGGACTTGTAGCTATCGACCATATATTTCAGCGCCGAGAGGCCGCCGCCATTCTGGAAGTCTGGCTTGCCGTCCTTGAGGAAGTCGCCGCCATAGGCGCTGACCAGCGTGGTGTAGTCGCATATCGCGGCCTCGGCCTGCGACCAGCTCCAGGCGATCGGCGTCTTCAGCAGGCCCTTGTCCTGAATGATCTTGGCCTGCGCGCCAAGCTCTTCCCAGGTCTTCGGCGGTGTCTTGATGCCGGCCTTTTCCAGGATGTCCTTGTTGTAGAACAGGTATTTGGTGTCGAGTATCCACGGCATGCCATAGTATTTGCCGTCGTACTGGACCGTGGTCCAGGCGCCGGGCAGCACGCCCTTCTTCATGTCGTCGGTGATCTTCGACGAGACGTCGACCAGCACCTTGTTGGTGGCGTATTCGGCCGGCCAGATGACGTCGAACAGCACGACGTCGTAGCCGCCGCCGGAACCTTGGGCCAGAACGGTCTTGTCGTGCAGGCCTTCGTAGGGAACGAATTCGAGATTGACCTTGACGTCCGGATTGGCCTTGGTGAAGGCGTCCGTCATGGCGCGCACGTCGGCCTCGCTGTAGGCGGCCTGCGCCATGAACAGCGCGTTGAGCGTCGTTTCGGCGAAAGCGTGAGGGACGAGCAGTCCTCCGGCGAAGACCGCGCCGACCAGTGTTTTGGTGATTGTCCTAAGCATCTTCTTCTCCCATTTCCGGCGTTGACGGGCCTGCGATGCGGGCGTTTCGCTTCGCCTTCCCGGATCCATGTCGCGTGACCTGATGCTTACCCGGCCGACCGGTGGCGACAGGCGGAAGTCCTGGCCATCTTGTTTTGGGACATTCAGTTTGCATTAAGTCAATTCGCTTGACTTAATTAGTCGATCAATATTGTAATGGAGTCAAGAGGGGAAAAGCCGGTGGATGACATCAGCCCGATCCGCGCCAAAAGCGGCACCAACCAGGAAGGCACCAGCGCACACAACCGCCGGGTCATGATCGAGGCGCTGCGCCTCAATGGCGCCCTGTCTCGGGCCGACCTGGCGCGGGCGACGCAGCTCACCAAGCAGGCGGTCTCCAACATCATCGAAGATCTCGAAAGTGACGGGCTGGTCGTCGCGCTGGACGCGGTGCGCAAGGGCAGGGGGCAGCCGTCGACCCCCTACAGGCTGGTGCCTGAAGGCGCCTTCGCCATCGGCCTGCATATAGACCGCCATCTGACGCGCGCCGTGGCCGTCGACCTGATGGGCAGCGTGCTGGCGCGGGCCGAGGCGAACCTGCCTTTCGATGAGCCGTCGAAGGGGGTCGAGATCATCCTCGAGCTGATCGCAGGTGTGCGTCGCGACCTGGCCGGCATTTCGGTCCAGTCGGAAAAACGGCTGGTCGGTCTCGGCGTCGCCATGCCCGGTCCTTTCGGCCTGAAGGATTCGGACGACAAATGGATGATGCCGGCCTGGCAGAAATTTCCCCTGCTGGAGGCGCTGGCCAAAGGCACGGGGCTGAATGTCGGCCTGCAGAACGATGCCGCCGCCTGCGCCACCGCCGAACGTATCGTCGGCGCGGCGCATGGCGTCGACCACGCGGTCTGCCTCTATGTCGGCTACGGCATCGGCGCCGGGCTGATCCTCAATGGCGAACTCTACAGCGGCGGCCATGGCAATGCCGGCGAAATCGGCATGGCGCTGCTGGCGCCAGCCGGCCCCGGCTCGACGCCGCTCGAGCACCGCGCCTCGCTGGCCTCGCTCTACCAGCATCTCGACCTCAATCCGGCGGACAGTGATATCTACGAACAGATGAACGCCCTGGTGCAGGCCGAGGATGCCAAGATGATGGCCTGGATCGACGGGGCAGCGCATGATCTGCGCTGGAGCGTGCATCTCATCGAGACGATCTTCGATCCGCAGACCGTGATCCTGACCAGCGGCGCGCCGGAAGCGCTGGCGCGCCGGCTTGTCGAGGCAATGCACCCGCTGCTGCCGTCGATCGCCGACCGGCCCGCAAGAATGTTGCCCCGCCTGCAACTCGGCACCACCGATCCCTGGTCGATCGCGCTCGGTGCGGCCGCGGCGCCGATCAGCCGCGCCTTCGATCCGCTGTTCTCGGCGATCCTGAAGACGCGTTCCGCTCCGGCATAGGAGCTCCCAGGGCTGAAGCCCCTGATTCGGCGTCACACAGGGTTCATCGTGCGGACATAGCGTCGTTCCCGGTTCTTTGCTGCAGTGCAATAGGAGTGGGACATGGTGGACATAGTTTCTAGTGAGGCGGGCATACCGAGACCAGAGCATCCGCTCGACAGTTCGGGCGGCGCGAAGTGGTTTCTGCCGGCCTTCGGCGTGCTGGTTCTGGTCGGCGTGATCTATGTCGGCTACGCGCTGAGCCAGGACCTGGCGGTGGCCAAGACGGTGCCGTGGATCCTGCTCGGCATCGCCTTGCTGATCGCGCTCGGTTTCGAATTCGTCAACGGCTTCCACGACACCGCCAATGCGGTGGCGACCGTCATCTATACGCGCTCCCTGCCGGCCGAATTCGCGGTCATGTGGTCGGGCGTCTTCAACTTCCTCGGCGTTCTCACCTCCAGCGGCGCGGTCGCCTTCGGCATCCTGTCGCTGCTGCCGGTCGAGCTGATCCTGCAGGTCGGCTCCTCCTCCGGCTTTGCCATGGTGTTCGCGCTGCTCGTGGCGGCGATCCTGTGGAACCTCGGCACCTGGTTCCTCGGCCTGCCGGCATCGAGTTCGCACACGATGGTCGGCTCGATCATCGGCGTCGGCCTCGCCAACCAGTTCATGGCGCCGTCCGGCAGCGCCACCAGCGGCGTCGACTGGTCACAGGCGACCAATGTCGGCGTGACCTTGCTGGTGTCGCCGATCATCGGCTTCTTCGCCGCCGCGATCCTCCTCCATGCGATGAAGCTTCTGGTGCGCAATCCGGCGCTGTACGAGGCGCCGAAAGGCAATGCCCCGCCGCCCTGGTGGATCCGCGCCCTGCTGATCTTCACCTGCACCGGCGTCAGCTTCGCGCATGGCTCCAACGACGGACAGAAGGGCATGGGCCTGATCATGCTGATCCTGATCGGCGTGGTGCCGACGGCCTATGCGCTGAACCGCACGCCCGACATCAACTATCTCGAAGCCTACAAGTCGGCTTCGGCCAATGTCGAAACGGCGCTGGGAAAATATGTGAAGCCCGGCGTCACCGTCACGGATGCCAAGGATGCCAAGGCAGCCGTCCAGGATGCCGTGCGCACCCGGAGCTGGAGCGACAAGACGACGGTCGCGCTGCAGACCTATATCCACAACACGACGGCTGGACTGCAGCCATACGCTTCGGTCGACAACGTGCCGACCGATCTGGTCAGCAACGCCCGCAACGACATCTATCTGATCGGCGAGGCGCTCAAGCTGATCGACAAGAAGCAGTTGCTGCCAATGCAAGGCGCTGATCTCAAGGCGGTGACCGACTACCACAAGGCGGTCGACAATGCGACGAAGTTCATCCCGCTCTGGGTGAAGATCGCGGTGGCCCTGGCGCTGGGTCTCGGCACCATGGTCGGCTGGAAACGCATCGTCGTCACCGTCGGCGAGAAGATCGGCAAGAGCCACCTGACCTATGGCCAGGGTGCGGCGGCCGAACTCGTCGCGATGGTGACCATAGGCATGGCTGACCGGCTCGGCCTTCCGGTATCGACCACCCATGTGCTGTCGTCGGGCGTCGCCGGAACGATGGCGGCCAACGGCTCGGGCCTGCAATGGTCGACGGTGCGCAACCTGCTGCTGGCCTGGGTGCTGACCCTGCCGTGCTCGATCGCGCTTGCCTTCGTGCTGTTCATCGTCTTGCGCCGGGTGTTCTGAACGCAAGACCCTCAAAGGAACGGCGCCAATTGCGGCGCCGTTTCTCCTTCTCGGCCTATCCCGCGAGGACCAATAAAGAGCCAGAGCGTGCGCCCAAGCGGCCGCGCCGCTCCGACCGGTTCAGTTTTCCATGGAATGGTTGGCCGGCGCCAACCGCGCTCGCTCCTATTGCCGCGCAATGTCCGCCCTGTTACGGCGATGCAGCTGGCGCAGCGACACCATGTGCAGCATGATCGAGCTTGGCACCACGAAAGCAGGTGTCAGCACACCCGGATAGTCGCCTGCGCCGATGCTCTGCACATGCGGGACAATCAACTGCCACGGGCCGGGCGAGGTCATCACGCCCATGGTGATCGCGACAGCGAAGTCGGCAAGCCCGAGGACGTTCCAGAGAGTTGCCGCCCTCAGGCCTTTGTCCGTGCCGGTCGCCACTGCGATCGCAGCCGGCAACGCCAACAATCCGGTCAACATGTCGCCGATGCCTGCCGGCGCCGCGAACGCGCCGGGCAGCGTTCCACGCAGCCAGGCCGCGATAGCCCAGGTGCCGAATACGCGGTAAAGCTGAAGCATCACGAGCCAGCTCGCTGGCATCGCATCGAGCACCAGCCCGATCCGCTTCGAGAGCAGCAGGAGCGGCGCCCCGACGATCACCGGCAGGAAGATCGCCGATGGCAACACCGGAAAAGACGCGGTGCCCGCGTGAAAGACGCCGTCGATCGCCGCGCTCCAGGCGAAGGCAAACCACAGCGTGTCCGGGATCATGATCGCCAGCCAGGTCGTGCGGCGTTGAGCTGGCGTCAGGCTCGTGCGTTCCAGGCCGAGCCATAACCCAAGCGCGATGAGCCCGTGGGCGGCGAGCTGGTGGGCCGTGGTCGGAACGCCGGTCGCCGGGATCGCCGGCCATCTGTAGATCACCAGGAGCCAAAGCGACGTGAGCGGCGCAAACCAGAGCAGGCCGCGCCAGGCGTCACGCGATGGAACGATAGCAGGGGAAACGGCTTCGACGGTCATCAGCGGCACTCCATTGAGCCCAGCGCATTTGCCTGCTCAGATGTACGCCTGCTTTCGGCGAGCTAATATTCGCTACAATGTTGATAGGCTGTGAAGCAGAGTTTCACAGTCCGGCCCGAGCTAGGTCGAAGGCGTGCCTACGCGTTTGCACCGTGGTTTCGCCGCGCTGCCGCCGGACTCATGGCGGTGGCCAGGCGGATCGCATCCTTGTCCCGCATGTGCGGGCGGCGCTCCTGATGGGCACGCTGCGCGGCGTCGGTTGACCAATCGGCGAGGATTGCGTTCGCGGCGAAGGCCGCTTTGTAAGATTGCTCCGCTTGTCCTGGACGCAAATGTCAGGTCGGGTCTTCGCGGTGCAGGTCGTGGATGGTGACACCGTCGGCATTGTCCGGCATGGTCAGCCACTTGCGATGGCGCAAGGTGCGCTGCGTGTCTTCCAGGCCGGTATCCCAATGCTCGCGCATCGAGGTGCCGGAGAACTCATAGTCCTTGGCGTGACCCTCATAGCCCTTGTGCTGGTAGATCAGGTGCACGATGTTGACCAGGCCGGCGTCCGAATAGTCGGCGATCAGCGCTTCTTCCGCCGGCGTCAGCTGCTCCCTGGGCACGCGCTTGAGCGCGTCGAGCAGGCGCATCTTCAGGCCATGGATGCGCTTGAAATTGTCGGTGTTCTGGCGCGTGCGGCTGGAATACATGATGTCCTTGTGGCGCGACAGCACGTCCGGCATGCTGCGCGGCAGCACCCCGCGCGCGCTGAACAGGTCGACCTGGAACACCAGAGACGAGCGGTCCTCTTCCTGGTCGAGCAGATACTGCAGCGGCGTGTTGGAGACGATGCCGCCGTCCCAATAGTATTCGCCTTCGATGCGGACCGAGGGGAAGGCCGGCGGCAGCGCCCCGCTGGCCATGATGTGCTCGGGTCCGATGCGGACCTTGTCGGTATCGAAATAGACGAAATTGCCGGTCCGCACATTGACCGCGCCGACGCTCAGCCGCTTCTTGCCGTCGTTGAGGATGTCGAAATCGATCAGGCTCTCCAGCGTATCCTTCAGCTCGGCGGTGTCGTAGAAGCTGGTGGCGCCCTCGGCGCCCGGATGCTCGAACCAGGGGTTGGGATTGCGCGGCTTGAAGAAGCCGGGCTGGCCCATGGTCATGGTCATCCACGACGAGGTGCGGTTGCGGATGTCGCGGTAGATGTCGCCTTCAGGTGTGTAGGCCCAGATCTTGCGGCCCGAGATGGTCTGCCAGAACTGTTCGAGCCGCTGCAGGCGGCGGCTGGACTCGTTGCCGGCGATGATCGAGGCGTTGATGGCGCCGATCGATACGCCCGACAGCCAGCTCGGCTCGCAGCCGGCGTCAGCCAGCGCCTGATAGACGCCGGCCTGGTAGGCGCCGAGCGCGCCGCCGCCCTGGAACACCAGAGCGATGCGGTCGTATTGCGCCGAAATCTCCGCGATCGTGGTGGCGGCTTCCTTGCTTCGGTGACGTTCAAGCACGAATTTTCTCCGGCTGGGTTATGCTGGTTGCAAGCCGGCTGTGATCGGCAAGGTAGTCGTGGACGACCTCGCCCAACCCAAGCGTCAGATCGGCCTTGAAGTGGACTGCGGAGACGATGTCGAGCACCGGCAGCTTCGCCACGTTGGCCATGACATGGGGCCTGAGATCAAGCGCCGCCGGCGCCGTCCAGGCCTCCTTCAGCGTGATGTCGGTGAGGTAATAGCGCACCAGCTCGCAGATACGCGGCGCGCCGTCGACATGCGGGATGATCTTGACCAGGAAATTGGGCGCGGCGAGCGCGGCGAGCACCGAATCATGATCGGCTTCCCGGTGTTTGTAGCCCATCGTGCCGGTGGCGCACAGAACGCTGCCATAGTGCAGCGTGCCTACGATCACCTCGCCTTCATGGACGATCTTGGGGTTGGCCAGTTTCTTCGGAAACCCCCACAGCTCACGGCCGCCGGCGATCGGCGCGTCGTCGTCGAGATACATGGAATGGACATAGCCGCCATGCTGGCCCTTGTACTTCACCGGAATGACCTGGCCGGTCTCGGTGTAGTCGCCGAAGCCCGTGGAGTCGGGCATGCGGATGAATTCATACTTGACCAGCGGTTCGTCGATTTCCAGCGGCGCCGGCACGACGGCCTCGAGTGCCTCGCGCGTCGTGCGGTAGGTGATGATGATGTATTCACGGTCGAAGAACCGGTAGGGACCGGGCGGAAAGGACGGGTTGGTCAGCGGCATCGCATAGGCGCGCTTCACGACATCGGCGATTTCCAAGCTGCACCCCCAAGGTTCTGTCGGATGAATTTCGTTCAGGAATGACGGCGCGAATGCGCAGCCGATTATGTTGCACGGCACCATGACAATGCCGTGTCAGCCAAACGAACCGTTGCCTCGCAGCGGGCGACGCCGTGCCGGGCCGTCGTCTGGCTGTAATCGCACCGACATATGGCTCTGTCATTGTCATGTTGCGACGCACAATTATATGCTCTCATTCCCCTCCCACGTCTCGCGAGATCACCATGGGTTCCCTGTCTTCGAAGAATGCCCTCGTCACCGGCTCGACCAGCGGTATCGGCCTGGCCATTGCCCGCGCCTTCGCCGCCGAGGGCGCCAATGTCACCATCAATGGTCTTGGCGACCCCACGGCCATCGAGCAGGAGCGCTCGGGCATCGAGAGGGATTTCGGCGTCAAGTGCCGCTACTCCGACGCCAACATGATGGACGGTGCGGCGGTGAGCGCCATGGTGCATGACGCCGAGGCGGCGTTCGGCAGCCTCGACATACTGGTCAACAATGCCGGCATCCAGCATGTCGCGCCGATCGAGGAATTTCCCGACGACAAATGGGAAGCCATCATCCGCATCAATCTTCTTGCGGCTTTCTATGCCATCAAGGCCGCGGTGCCGGGCATGAAGGCGCGTAAATGGGGCCGCATCGTCAACACGGCGTCGGCACACGCGCTGGTCGCCTCGCCGTTCAAGTCGGCCTATGTGTCGGCCAAGCATGGCATTGCAGGGCTGACCAAGACGGTGGCACTGGAAGTCGCGCAGGACGGCATCACCGTCAACGCCATCGCGCCCGGCTATGTCTGGACGCCGCTGGTCGAGAAGCAGATCCCCGACACGATGAAGGCCCGCGGCATGACCGAGGAACAGGTCAAGCATGACGTGCTGCTCGCCGCACAGCCGACGAAGGAATTCGTCACCGTGGAGGAACTTGCCGCGCTGACGCTGTTCCTGTGCTCGGATGCCGCCAGGCAGATCACCGGTACGACCTTGCCGATGGACGGCGGCTGGACGGCACAGTAGAGGGACAATCGAGGCGTTGCGTTTTCGGGCTGGCGCCATGCGACGCCGGCGGGAAGGGTACGGTCAGCTCCATGAAAATCATCCAGCTCTCCGACCCGCATCTGATGACGCCGGGTGGCCTGCTCTACGGCTCCGATCCGCTCGCAAGGCTGGAAGCCTGCCTGGCCGACATCGGCAAGAACCATGGCGATGCCGAACTTGTGGTGATCTCGGGCGACCTGACCAATGATGGCGAGCGTGCGGCCTATGCGGCGTTGCGGGACCGGCTGGCGCAATTTTCACCGCCCTTCCGGCTGATGCTCGGCAACCATGATGACCGGGCGCTCTTCCTCGAAATGTTTCCCGATGCCGCCGCCGAGCAGGGGTTCGTGCAAAGCGTGTTCAACGGCACACAGGGCCGGCTGATCCTGCTCGACACGCTGGACAGCGGCCATGTCGAGGGCAGGCTCTGCCCGGCGCGCCTCGACTGGCTCGATGAACGGCTGCAAGAGGCGGGCAACCGGCCGGTCTTCCTCTTCATGCATCACCCGCCGTTCCGGATACACATGCCGGTGCTCGACAAGGTCAGGCTTGCCGACGCCGATGCCTTCCATGACGTGCTGTCGCGACACCGCAATGTTCGCCATATTTTCGCCGGCCACGTCCACCGGCAGATCGCAGGCAGCTGGCGCGGCATACCGGTCAGCACGCTGCGCAGCACCAACCACCAGACCGCGCTCGATTTTTCGCAGAACTGGAGCCTGGGGCGCGAGCCGCCCGCCTATGCCGTGATCTTGATCGACGCGGAGGGCGCGATCGTGCATTTCCACGATTTTCCCGTCGCCGGATGATGTGCCGCCAAAAGAAGAGGACAGGGCCGCCATAGCGCCATCGCGCCATGTCATTCTTCTTGTTTTAGGAGCATCTTGTGCAACCGTAGAGCAATCATGCGCGCCGAGAGTGCCATGCCCAGCGACACTGAGGAAGCTTCGCCGATCTCGTTCTATGACGTCATGACCGCCGAGGCGTCGGTTGTTACACGGCGCCGGGAACTGGTTGCCGCCAGACACGCATCGGACATCAAGACCGTGAAGGGGCCCGCGGCCAAGCTCTCCGCCACCCAAGTCAATGTTGCGCGGTCGGACAAGGAAGACGAACGCGGCAACCTCTATCCCGTGGTCAAAACGGACCGCGACCTGACCGGTCTGGCGTGCTCGGGCGGTGGCATTCGTTCGGCGGCATTTTGCATGGGGGTGCTGCAGGCACTGGAGTCCATCACAGAAAAGGACCGGCCGAATGTGTTTGAGAATATCGACTATATGTCGACGGTTTCCGGAGGCGGCTACATCGGCACGTCGCTTGTCGCCGGCTTGATGCAGACCAATGGCGCGTTTCCGTTCACAAGCACGCTCGGCGGTCCTGAAACCCTCGAGACGCAGCACATCCGGGACTATTCCAACTATCTGGCGCCGAAGGGAATGATCGACGTCGTCGTCGGCCTCGTGGTTGTGATGCGTGGGTTGCTGATCAACGCGATGATCTTCCTTGCCGCGCTGTTGACGCTGGCCTGGTTGACCATCGTGATCAATCCGACCGAAACGTCGCTGCGGCTACCCATTCTGCACAAGCTGACCCAGAATTCAGGGAACGTGTTCTATTGGTCGATCCTGCTGGCGGTGGTCTTGGGACTCGTCCAGATCGGCTATTCGATATTTGCCTTTCGGCCTTCCGACCGGACCGACCGCATGACGACGCTCGTCGAACGAGAAATGGCCAGCAGGATCTTTGCGCTGTTCTTCATCGTCTGCCTGCTGATCGCCTTCTTCGAGTTTCAGGCCTATGTCCTGGCGGGCTTCTTCGATGCGGCCAAGGCGCCGGAAGATTGTTCCGAAATCAACTGGGTCGGCTGCATCCTGATCCACGCTCCAACGTCTCTCGAAGGGCTCTGGGCCGCGCTTGCCGGCATGTCGGCAGCCCTTGCCGCCTTTGGCAACAAGCTGATTGCCGTGGCGGCGGCCTCGAAGAGCGACGATTCGTGGACCGGAACGGCCAGGCATCTTGCCTCAAAGGTACTGCTCTACTGCCTGGCAATGGTCGTGCCGATATCGCTGTGGTGCGTCTATCTGGGGCTTTCCTACGCGGGGATCGGCGCTGGCGACACAGTCATTGGGAACATCAGGACGACCTATGCGATGCTGGCCGGCGTGCTCATCGTCCTGTCGCTGCTGGTGACGCCGAACGCGAATTCCCTTCACGGATACTATCGGGACCGCTTGAGCCGGGCGTTTCTCTGGCGCCTGGACAAGCTGAAAGAGAGTGCCAGGAACGAGCTTGCCGAAAAGAGCCACATCCTTGCCGATTTGAAAAAGCGGCTGAAAGACAGGCAGGCCCGAAAACGGTCAACCGATGTCGATCAGTTCAAATTGACTTCGCTCAAGCCCGGATCTCCGGGAAACTGGGCCGATTCCGTCTGGTTTTCGCCGTACCTGCTCATCAACACCGCGGTCAATCTGGAGGGGTCGCCCTATCTCGGTCGCCGTGGCCGCAGCGCCGATTCCTTCGTCTTCAGTCCCATCTATACCGGCAGCCAGGCAACCGGCTATGCCGCGACGAGATCGCTCGAGCGTAGTGACCGCAATCTCAACCTCGGCACGGCAATGGCCATTTCCGGCGCCGCGGCGTCGGCCAATATGGGCGCAAATACAATCCGGGTCCTGACGTTCAGCCTGGCCGCACTGAATGTTCGCCTGGGGTACTGGCTTCCAAATCCGCAATTTCTGCGCAGTCGTACCGGCCTGCGGCGTTTGCTGGCCAATGTCGCGCCTTGGTACTTTGCCAAGGAGGCGATCGGCAGGGTCGATGAACTGACGAGCAACGTCTACCTGACAGATGGCGGCCATTTCGACAATCTCGGCCTGTATGAACTGCTGAAACGGCGCTGCAAGGTTATCATCGTTGCGGACGCGGAGGCGGACCCGACGCTCGACTTCAACTCGCTCATCCGGGTCGAACGCTATGCGCGAATTGATCTCGGCATCCTCATAGATCTGCCATGGTACGAACTGCGTCGCTCCAATGCCCTGGCGACCGAGGACAATCTTGTCAGCGCCTCGACCGACGAGGCGCGGTTCCAAGGGCCGCACGTGGCGATCGGTCGTATCGACTATGGCGGAAACGAGCACGGTGTCCTGATCTACATCAAGTCCTGCATGAGCGGCGACGAGAGCGATATGATCCGCGATTATCGCAGACGGTATCCGCAGTTCCCGCACCAAACCACCCTGGATCAGTTCTTCAACGAGGAGCAGTTCGAAGTCTATCGCGCGCTTGGCTTCCACGCGACCCGCAATTTCTTCACGGGCAATGATCATTTCGCCAGTTTGAAGAACTGCCCGGTTGCGGACTGGCCGGGCGTTGTGGGGAAGGCTCTGACCGAGCTCAACGTGCCTGGCGACGCCGTGGAGAAGATCGTGCAGCGCCAGCAGGATGCGATGTTATAGCGCCGTCGAGCCATGGCGAACGGCCCGGCGATTCGATGTCGCCGCATGACGGTCTCCGCGCGTCCCATTGCGCGGCCGAGAACCTCATGAGCCTGTCGATCAACAGCCCTGCCGTATCGCCGGGCGGCTGATCCCCTGAAAGCACGGAGTTGCGCGGAAGCGACGGGTCCTGGTCCGGTTCGCTGCTGGAAAGGGCGCTGGACGGAGGCGTCGGAAAGTTCTCCAAAACCATTCGGATTTGGACATTAGTCTTGACAGAAATACAGATGTTCAATACCCGTCAAGCGAATGAACAAGCCTGCAATGTGGGAGGAATGAGCGGTATGGCTTCCAATATTTCGTTGACGGGCCTTGCCCGCGATCTCGATGAGCGCGGCAAATCGGGCAAGCCCATCCGAATCGGCCTGATCGGCTCCGGCGAGATGGGAACCGACATCGTCACCCGCGTCGCCCATATGTCCGGCATCGAGATCGGCGCGATCTCGGAACTGAACCTGCCCGCCGCCAGCAGGGCGGTGGACATCGCCTTCCAGGAAACCGGCCATGCGCGTGAAGTGTCGAACGCTTCGGCGATGACGGCTGCCATGGAGGCCGGCAAGGTGGCCGTCACCAATGACGCCAGCCTGGTCATCAACAATGACCTGATCGATGTGGTGATCGACGCGACCGGCGTTCCCGCCGTCGGCGCCGAAATCGGCCTGCGCGCCATGGAACATGGCAAGCATCTGGTGATGATGAATGTCGAGGCCGATGTCACCATCGGCGCCTATTTGAAGAGCGAGGCCGACCGGCTCGGCGTCACCTATTCGCTGGGCGCCGGCGACGAGCCGTCCTCCTGCATGGAACTGATCGAATTCGTCTCGGCCATGGGGCATCCGATCGTCGCGGCCGGCAAGGGCAAGAACAATCCTCTCAACATCGACGCCACACCGCCGGCCTATGAGGAAGAGGCCAAGCGCCGGCACATGAATGTGCGCATGCTGGTCGAATTCGTCGACGGTTCGAAGACCATGGTCGAGATGGCGGCGATCGCCAATGCCACCGGGCTGGTGCCCGACAAGGCCGGCATGCACGGCCCCGCGGCGACACTCGGCGAGCTCTCGAAAGTGCTGGTGCCTGAAAAGGATGGCGGCGTGCTGTCCAGGGTCGGCGTCGTCGACTACTCGATCGGCAAGGGTGTGGCGCCCGGCGTCTTCGTCGTCGCCGACATGTCGCATCCGCGCATTTCGGAGCGCATGGAAGACCTGAAGATGGGCAAGGGTCCGTATTTCACCTTCCACCGCCCCTATCACCTGACCTCGCTCGAAGTGCCGCTGACCTGCGCCCGCGTCGTGCTCTACGGCAAGGCCGACATGGTGCCGCTGGCAAAGCCCGTGGCCGAAGTCGCCGCCGTGGCCAAGAAGGACATGCAGCCCGGCGAGAGGCTCGATGCGATCGGCGAATATTGCTACCGCGCCTGGATCATGACGGCGCCCGAAGCGCATGCCGCCAAGGCCATTCCCTGCGGCCTGCTGCAGGGCGGCTCGGTCACCGCGCCGATCAAGAAGGGCGAGCTCATCACCTATGCCAATGCTGCCCCGGCTCCGGGTTCCAAGATCGCCGAACTGCGCGCCCGCCAGGACAAGCTCGTCTACGGAACCGTGGGAGCCTGATCATGGCCGGAGCCGGCAAAGCCGTCGCGGACAGTCGCGCCAACCTGCCTTTCGTCTATCGCCAGTACAGCGCCGAGCAGCTCAAGCAGGTGCTCTACAAGATGTACCTCATCCGCCGCTTCGAAGAGGGCGCCGAGGAGAGCTACATGCGCGGCCTGATCCACGGCACCATGCACCTGTCGATCGGCCAGGAAGCCAGCGCCATGGGCATCTGCATGCCGCTTGGCGAGGATGACCAGATCACCTCGACGCATCGCGGCCATGGCCACTGCATCGCCAAGGGCGCCGAGGTCAAGCGCATGTTCGCCGAGTTCTTCGGCAAGACCACGGGCTACTGCAAGGGCCGCGGCGGTTCGATGCACATCGCCGATGTCGCCAAGGGCAATCTCGGCGCCAACGGTATCGTCGGCGGCGGCATTCCGATCGCCGTCGGAGCGGCGCTCTCCTCCAAGATGATGAAGACCGGCAAGGTCGTCGTCTCCTTCTTCGGCGACGGCGCCAACAATGAAGGCGCCTTCCACGAGGCGCTCAACATGGCCGCGGTCTGGAAGCTGCCGGTCATCTTCGTCTGCGAGAACAATGGCTACGGCATGTCGACCTCGACCGCCCGTTCCACCGCGGTCAAGAACATCGCCGACCGCGCCGCCGCCTATTCGATGCCGGGCGTCATCGTCAACGGCAACATCTTTTCGGAAGTCGCCGAGGCGTCGTACAAGGCCGTCGAGCGCGCCCGCTCCGGCGAGGGGCCGACGCTGATCGAGTCCAAGACCTATCGCCATCGCGGCCATTCCAAGAGCGACCGCAACCGCTATCGCACCAAGGAAGAGATCGAGGACTGGATGTCGAACCGCGACCCGATCACGCTGTTCGAAAACGAGCTGCGCGAATTTGGCTTCATCGACGACAAGGGCATCGAGGCCATCCGCAGCGGGGTGGCGCAGGAGATCGCCGACGGCATTGAGTTCGCCAAGGCGAGCCCGTCGCCCGACGTCAGCGAAACCGGAAACTACGTGTATACGGAGCAGGCGTGATGGACGCGATGGTGCGCGAACTGAGCTACGCCCAGGCGATCCAGGAAGCCATGGCGATCGCCATGGACATGGACGAACGCGTCTTCCTGATGGGCGAGGACATCGGCGTTTATGGCGGCGCCTTTCAGGTGACGGGCGATCTGGTCGAGCGTTATGGCACCGAACGGGTGATCGACACGCCGATCTCGGAACTGGGCGGCGCGGGCGTGGCGGTGGGTGCCGCCGTCACCGGCATGCGGCCAATCTTCGAATTCCAGTTTTCCGATTTCGCCACGCTCGCCATGGAGCAGATCGTCAACCAGGCGGCCAAGATGCGCTTCATGCTGGGCGGCGAGGTTTCGGTTCCCGTGGTGATGCGCTTTCCGGCGGGCTCGGGCACGGGTGCGGCCGCCCAGCACAGCCAGAGCCTGGAAGCCTGGCTCGGCCATGTGCCGGGCCTGAAGGTCATCCAGCCGGCGACGCCCTATGATGCCAAGGGCATGCTCCTGGCGGCGGTCGCCGATCCCGATCCGGTGATGATTTTCGAGCACAAGCTGCTCTACAAGATGAAGGGCCCGGTTCCCGAGGGCTATTACACGGTGCCGATCGGCAAGGCCGACATCCGCCGCGAGGGCCGCGACCTCACCATCGTCGCCACCTCGATCATGGTGCACAAGGCGCTCGACGCCGCCGCCACGCTGGAAGCCGAAGGCATCGACGTCGAAGTCATCGACCTCAGGACGATCCGGCCGATGGACAAGCAGAGCGTCATCGACAGCGTCAAGAAGACGTCGCGGCTGATGTGCGTCCACGAAGCGGTCAAGACGCTGGGCATCGGCGCCGAGGTCAGCGCGATGATCGCCGAGAGCGAGGCGTTCGACTATCTCGACGCGCCGATCGTGCGGCTGGGCGGCGCAGAGACGCCGATCCCCTACAATCCGGAGCTCGAAAAAGCCACGGTGCCGCAGGTTCCCGACATCATCAGTGCCGCGCGCGACCTCGTCAAAGGGGTTCGCTGAGATATGCCGACCGAAGTCATTCTTCCCAAGGTCGACATGGACATGGCGACTGGACAGATCTCGCGCTGGTTCGCCGAGGAAGGCGCGCGCGTCAAGAAGGGCGACCTCCTGTTCGAGATCGAGACCGACAAGGCTGCCATGGAGATCGATGCGCCGGCCAGCGGCGTGCTGCGGGACGTCACCGGCAAGGAAGGCATCGACATTCCCGTCGGCGCGCCCGTTGCGTGGATCTATGCCGACGATGAGGTCTATGGGGCCGATGTCACTGCGACGAGGCAGGACAGGGCGCCAATCTCGCCACCCGCGGGGGAAATGCCGGCGAAGCCGACAGAAGGGGGCGCTGCCCCGCCAACCCCGCACGCCGTCACGCCCCCCTCTGCCCAGCCGGGCTTCTCCCTCACAAGGGCGGAGGTTGGCCAATCGCCGTCGGGCGCACGCGCGACACCGCTTGCCCGACGTCTGGCTCGTGAGGCAGGCCTTGCTCTTGCCGGCATCATCGGCACCGGCCCATACGGCCGTGTGGTCAAGGCGGACATCGACGCGGTGATTGCCAAGGGCGGCTTCAAGGAGGCTCCGGCGGTGGCACCCGACGCTCCCGCCGCTGCTGTCGCAGCCCTCCCGTCAGCAAGGCCGATGTCGGACGACCAGGTGCTGAAGTTGTTCGAGCAAGGCTCCTACGAACTCGTGCCGCACGACAATATGCGCAAGACCATCGCGCGCCGCCTGGTCGAAGCCAAATCCACCATCCCGCATTTCTATCTCACGCTGGACTGCGAACTCGATGCGCTGCTGGCGCTGCGCACCCAGATCAATGCCGCGGCCCCGATGAAGAAGTCGGACAAGGGCGAGGCTCCCGCCTACAAGCTGTCAGTCAACGACATGGTCATCAAGGCGATGGCTATGGCGCTGAAGGCTGTGCCGGATGCCAATGCCTCGTGGACCGAAAGCGCCATGGTCAAGCACAAGCATGCCGATGTCGGCGTCGCCGTGTCGATCCCCGGCGGCCTGATCACGCCGATCATTCGGCATGCGGATGAAAAGACGCTGTCGACCATCTCCAACGAGATGAAGGACCTGTCCAGCCGCGCCCGCAGCCGCAAGCTGAAGCCGGAAGAGTATCAGGGCGGCACCACGGCCGTCTCCAATCTCGGCATGTTCGGCATCAAGGATTTCGCCGCCGTCATCAACCCGCCGCATGCGACCATCCTGGCGGTCGGCGCCGGCGAGGAGCGGGCGGTGGTCAAGAATGGCGAGATCAAAATCGCCACCGTGATGTCGGTGACGCTGTCGACCGACCATCGCGCGGTTGATGGAGCCCTTGGCGCGGAACTGCTGGTCGCCTTCAAGCGGCTCATCGAGAACCCGATGGGCATGCTGGTCTAGGTCGCCGACACGGGCCGACGCCAGATGATGCGCCGGCTTATGACAGAAACGCCTTGCCAGCCGGCAACCCGTGACCCATGTTCTGGGTGGACTGCGACCAAGGGAGGCCAAAATGCCTGCATTCGACCCGTCTGACGTCAAAACCTTGTTCGGCAAGGTCATGGGTGCCTCGCCGTCCGACATCAAGCTGGTGGCGCAGCGCCTGCACGACCATGCCTTCGAGCCGCGCATGTCGGCGGAAGAGACCAGGCAGCTTGTCGCCGGCCTCGGCTATGACAGTCTCGATGCGTTCTGTGCCGATATCGGCCTGCCCGCTCATATCGCCGAGCGCTGGAGCCGTTTTGGCGTTTCCGGGGAGATGAAACAGGTGTTCACCCTGCTGGCGGCCCAGCGCAAGCGGGTGGCCGAGGCGATTGCCGAATTCGAATCCATGACCCATGTCGGCGTCGAGGATTATTTGCGCGAACGCGGTCTGATCTAGCGCCAATCGGCGGGTTGGTATCAGCCGGCCTTGGCCAGCAGTGCCGTCGCCGTGTCGCTGTCGGTGATCAGCACATTGGTGCTGACCGCCTTGAGCGCGGCCAGGATCGCCGCCACCTTGCGTTTTCCGCCGGCGGCCAGCACGACATTCGGCACCTGGCCCACCACGTCGAGATCGATGGCCATGACGCGCCCATTGACCTCATGGTCGACCAGCCGACCGGCGGCATCGACGAAGTAGCACAGCATGTTGGCGACCGCGCCTTTCGCCTTCAATGGCGTGATCAGCGATGACGGGACGATGCCGTGGCGGAAGATGGTGGCGTCCGCGGACATGTCGCCGACGGTGAGCAGCGCGATGTCGGCCGCCGCCGCCCGCTGGCGCACGTCTTGCAGGGTCGGCTGCGCCCACAGGAGATCGCGAAGCGAGGGATCGTCCACCATCACCGGCGCGGTGATCTGGTAGGAATCGACCTCGAAGACATCGGCGACCTTGGCGGCAACGATCGACGGATTGATCCATTGCGAATGCGGCAGGCTGCCGACGAGCGCCACTACCGAGGCG
>NZ_PNOT02000209.1 GCF_002879535.1 Mesorhizobium intechi | reverse complement strand
ACTGGAGCGTGCGCCGCTCGCATCTCGCCGGCACGCTGGGCGCGGCCATCCTCGACAAGATCCTTCTTGAAAAATGGGCGCGTCGCGAGAAAGACAGCCGCGCGGTGATTTTCTCGCCGCCGGGCAAGCAGGCCTTCGAGAAGGTGTTTTTGGCGTGAGCCGGCGAACTACCCCCGCTTCAGCACCTTGGCCTGCTTGAAGAAATCCACCCACGGATCGGCTTCCGCCAGCCTCGCTTGCGTCGTCTTGTCGCCGATCGGGAACGCGTTCGGCGCCAGGCCGGCCTCGATCTCGGCCCAGGTCACCGGCATCGATACGGTGGCCCCCTTCTTGGCCCGCGAGGAATAGGGCGCGACCGTCGTCGAGCCGCGGCCGTTGCGCAGATAGTCGACGAAGATCTTCCCGGTCCGCGCCTTCTTCGACAGCGTCGCCGTGTAGCGGTCGGGCGCAGCCTGTTCGAGCGCCTTCGCGAAATCATGGGCGAAGGTCTTCACCGCCCCCCAGTCCGCCGATGGTTTCAGCGGCACCAGCACATGATAGCCCTTGCCGCCCGATGTCTTGACGAAGTTCGGCAGCGACAGCTCGTCGAGCTTGCCCCGGATGTCGAGGGCCGCCTCGCGCACCGCTTTGACATCGACGCCTTCATCGGGGTCGAGATCGAAGATGATCTGGTCCGGCTGTTCAAGCTTGTCGATCGTGCAGCCCCAGATGTGGATCTCGACCACGCCATACTGGACGAGCGCCGCGACACCGTCGAAATCCCGCACGAACAGGATTTCCTCGCCATCCGTCGGGTCCTTCATCCGGGCTATTCTGTCGCTCATGCCGGCCGAGGCATGTTTCTGGAAGAAGCGCGGGCCACCGATGCCGTCCGGCGCCCGCACCAGGCTGAGCGGCCGGTTGACGACGAACTGCTTCATGCGGGGCCAAACCTCGGCGTAATGGTCGAGCAGGCGCTGCTTGGAAATCTTTTCGTCGGGCCATAGCAGTTTGTCTGGATGAGAGAGTTTTACGCTGGTCGTCATCGTCGCGGCGCCGGTGCCGCTCGAGGCCGGCCTTGCCCTGCCTGTCGCTGCCTTGGGCTTTTCCTGCACAACGTCCTCCGCCGGCTTGTCCTCGCGCAGCCCCTGGAACGAAGCATGGCGTATTATACGGTCCGACGTCCAGCTGCGAAACTCCACCTCGGCGACAAGCTCCGGCTTGACCCAGACCAGGCCCTTGCCTTTCGGCACGGCCTTGTCGAAGGGCGAAGCGTTCGCCGTCAGCGCGTCCAGCTTCTTCTTCAGCGCGGTGGCGCCCTTGGCGGAAAAACCGGTGCCGACCCGGCCGGCATAATGCAGTTTGCCGCCCTCGTAATAGCCGACCAGCAGCGAGCGCAGCCCACGCCCGGTCTTGTCCGACGGCAGATAGCCGCCGATGACGAATTCCTGCCGGGCCGTGCATTTCGACTTCACCCAGGTCGGCCCGCGGCCGCTGCGATAGGGCGCATCGGCGCGTTTGGAGACAACGCCTTCCAGCCCCATGCGGCACGCATGCTCCAGCATGATCTTGCCGGGCTCGGAAAAATGGTCGGAGAAACGCACCGCCGGGTTCTCGGGCTGCTTGCCGAGCAGCTCCTGCAAGGCCTGCTTGCGCTCGACCAGCGGCTCACCGCGCAAGTCCTTGCCGTCGAGCCGCATCAGGTCGAACACATAATAGACGAAGCGATTTGACCGCTTCGCCGAGAGATCCTGCTGCAGCAGCGCGAAGGACGAGACGCCGCTGTCGGCCAGTACGACGATCTCTCCGTCCAGGATAGCGTCGCTGCATTTCAGCCCGGCGAGCTCCGCGATGATCTCGCTTCCAAACTTGTCGGTCCAGTCGAGGCCGGTGCGCGTCAGCAGCCGCACCTCAGTGCCGGCGATCTGCGCCTGCATGCGATAGCCGTCGAATTTGACCTCATGCAGCCAGTCCTTGCCGGGCGGTGCATCCCTCTCCAGGGTCGCCAGCTGCGGCTCGATGAAGTCGAGTTTGCGCGCCGCTGCCTTCGCCTTGCCGGCGGCCGGCTTGTTCGAATGCCAGACCTCGGGCTTCTTGCCCTTGGCGGCCTTGCCTTCGCCGACCTCTTCGATCGTCAGGCCCGACTTCACCGATTCCGGCTTCTCCTTCAAAATGTCCTCGCCCGGGCGCGCTGCGGCATCGTCCGACTTGATCAAGAGCCAGTTGTCGCGCTTTTCACCCGCGCGGGGTTTCAGCCGCACCAGATGCCACAGCCCATGCAGCTTGTGGCCGTTGAGCTCGAAACTGATATGGCCCTTCTTCATCGCCTTGGCCGGGTCGGTCTCCGGAACCCACGTTCCCTCGTCCCAGACGATCACGGAGCCGCCGCCATACTCACCCTTCGGGATCGTGCCCTCGAACGGCGCATAGTCGATCGGGTGGTCCTCGACATGAACGGCGAGCCGTTTTTCATGCGGATCGAGGCTGGGGCCCCGCGTCACCGCCCAGCTCCACAGCACGCCGCCATGCTCGAGGCGAAGGTCGTAATGCAGCCTTGTCGCCGCGTGCTTGTGAATGACGAAGATGCCGCCCGCTTCGCTCCCTTTCGTGCGACCGACCTTGCCGGCCGGTTCCGAGGTTTTCTTGAAATCGCGCTTGGCGTAATATTGTTCGAGGTCGGCCATCTGATGTCCTCAGGCCGATTTGCGCTTGGGCGCGGCCGCTTTCGGCTTGGCTTTCGCCGATGATGGTTTTGGCGAGCCGGCATCCGACGACAGGCTCTTCTTCAGCGCGTCGAACAGATCGACGACATTGGAGGGCTTCGGCGCCGCCTTGGCCTTGGGCGCCTTGTGTCCCGCCTTCTTGGCGCGGATCAGTTCGAGCAACGCCTCCTCATATTTGTCGTCGAATTTCGACGGGTCGAACTTGGCTTTCTTCTTGTCGATGATCAGTTCGGCGAGATCGGTCATCTCCTGGTCGGTCTTCACCGCCTTGATCTCGCCGAACACGCTGTCCGGCTGGCGCACCGTATTGTCGTAGCGCAGCGTCGTCAGCACCATGCCCTTGCCGAGCGGTTCGATGACCACGGGGCGTTCGCGTTGGTAGAGCACGATGCGCGCCAGCCCGGCCATCTTCTTCGCGGCCATGGCATCGCGGATGACGGCGAACGCCTCTTCCGACACTTTGTCGGCCGGCGCGACATAATAAGGCGTGTCGAGATAGATCTGCTGGATCGAAGCTTTGTCGACGAAACCGTCGAGGCTCATCGTGTGCGAGGATTCGATCTGCACCGCCTCGATCTCGTCTTCCTCGATACGGACGAAATCGCCGTCGTCCAATTCATAGCCCTTGATCTCGTCGCCGTCGTCCAGCGGCTTGCCGGTTTCGGCGTCGACATAGATGCGCTTCACCGTATTGCCGGTCTTGCGGTTGAGGATGCGAAACGAAACCCTTTCGGTATGGGTGACGACATTGGTCAGTTCGACCGCGCAGGTGACCAGCGAAAGCTTCAGGTAGCCCTTCCAGGCTGGACGCGGCGCCATGACAAACTCCTTGCAATGCGTTCAATCCAGAACGGGCAAAGCCCATTCCGGTTCCGACCGCGCGACAAGGCAAGTCGGCGCCCCCGCCGCGCCGACCTTGCCTGCCATCCCCACCTATTCGGCAGCCTGGAGATTGATCTTGCTTTCCGCCAGCTCGGTGAGCTTGCGATCGGTCGCTTGCTCTTCCTTGAGATTCTTCGCCAGTACATTGGCGCAATCGCTGCGGCCCAGTTGCTTGGCCCATGCAATCAGCGTGCCGTAGCGGGTCATTTCGTAATGCTCGACTGCCTGCGCAGAGGCGATCAGGGCCGCGTCAAGGACCTCCTTGTCGGCGATGTCGCCGCTCACCTCGTCGGCTTCCTCGAGGATGCCGTCAATGGCCGGGCAGTCGACCGCTTTCGCCTTGACGCCATGCAGCTCGAACACCTCTTCGACGCGTTCGATATGACCCTTGGTCTGTTCAAGATGTTTTTCGAAGCCTGCTTTGAGCTGCGCGTTGGTGGCCTTGTCGATCATCTTCGGCAACGCCTTCTCGATCTGCTTCTCCGCGTAATAGATGTCGCGCAACGTGTGCACGAACAGGTCGTCCAGTGTTTTGATGTCCTTCGAAAAGAAGCCCATGGTTCTAGCCTTTCCATTTGCTCTTGCGATGTTGGTGTACGTGCCTGCGGGATGCAGGCAATCGCGGGCCGGCCATGCCAGTCCCGACGGTCAACGTCCGCCTTGTGTGCCGGTTCCTTCCTTCCTGCGTGAGGAAGGAAATTCCGTCGGCCCCGTCGGAAGTTGAAACAGAACCGCGCCCAGGCGACATTCAAACGAAACATATGTGATGCAAAAGTCACACTGGCCGGAATGGCGACAAAAGGCGCGGAAACACCCCGAATCAGCCGCATTCCGGCCACGAAGCAACGGGTTTTCGACCAGATATTAACATCGTGTTCACCGACTATTCACGCCTCGATGCTATCCTTCACGCAATTCGGAAGGGACATCCGAAAATCGGGACAGGGACAGGGTAAATGAACTTCCTCACGCACCTCATCGGCTACGCCGCCGCCATCCGCGAATTCGTCGCGCCGACCTATCGGCCGGAGCGCTACTACATGCGCGGCCCCGGTCCGGCTTGCGCCCGTCGCGGCACGTCGCTGGGCGCGCACTGACCATGACGTTCGAGAGCCGCCACAACAGCCGCATCTGCAGGCCGGGTAGCACGACCCGTTCCACCACCTATCGTTCCGAGCGCCCGGCTCTGAGCGACAGGCGTCGTGCGACATCGCCGCGTCTTTGATCCCGCTCCCGGCTGGCCTGGTGTCCCAGGACACGAGCAGCCGAGGCCCGCGTGAGCGATTCTTGCCATTCAAGTCCGCCCCAGTCACGTCCGGCCAAGCCCAGTCCTCCCGCTGAACCATCCTTCGACGCCAGCATCCGCTGATCGTCTTCAATGGCGTCGGCGTGCTGTGCCGCGGCTTCGTGCGCGGGCAGTGAGGCCGGCACGCCATGGCCGAGATCAATCCGGCAGGGCCGCTATGGCGACAATTTCAATGACGATGTCGGCTTGGGCCAGCGCGGCAACGCCAATCACCTCCGAGGGCGGCGGGTTGTTGTAGCTGCAGTGCTTCGGGCAATGCTCGGCAAAGAACGCGTCCAGAACGTCCAGGCGAAAATTGGGAGAGCTGAGAACGCCGCCGTCGGGAAATGGTCCTCTGACGAAGAAGGTCAGTTTGACGAGGTGTTCAAGCGTGGTGCCCAGCGCCTCCAGATCGGCTTTGATGTTGCCCAGAACCTCGAGCCACTGCGCCGCCGCATCGCCAGCAAAACGACCGCCTTGTTTGCTGGCCGGATCATAGTCGGCGGCGGTCGCCGTGTTTCCACACAGGTAGACAAATCCCTTCGCGCCGGTGACGACCGTCCCCTTGCCCCATGGCATCAGCCGGCCGCTTTTGAATTTCTTGTGGGTCACGAGTTCCATTGCTCATCTCCCATCCCTGGCGTGACGTGCCTGGATCACAAAGGATAGTGTGGCGGGGCGTCATTGCCAGCCGCCGCAGGCCGTTTGACGAAACCTGGTCCTTGCGAAAGCGCGTGACGAAGTCGAAAGTTTTTTGCCGCGCCCTGTCGAAATCGATCGACGCCGCGCGACATACGTCTGGCCCCGCAAGGACGCGGCCTCCAAAACCACGGGAGAAGACCCATGCGATACATGTTGATGATCAACAACGACGAAGCCGCAATGGCGGCCATGCCGGTCGAGAAGGCCCAGCAGATGAGCGCGGCCTACTATGCCTATACCGAAGCGTTGAAGCAATCCGGCGCGTGGCTGGCCGGCGAACGGCTGCGTCCGACGCAGGCGACCACCTCGGTGCGGATCGCCGACGGCAAGACCAACGTGATCGACGGCCCCTATGCCGACACCAAGGAGCAGCTTGCCGGCTTCTACATGATCGAAGCGGCCGACATCGACACCGCCATTGAATGGGCGGCGCGCTGTCCGGCGGCCAGCACCGGCACGGTCGAGTTGCGGCCGATCTGGGAACTGGCCGACTACATGCCCAAGCAATGACGACGAGCCAGGAAATGACCATGTGATGGACAGTCGCCCGGAGATCGCCCGGGCGGCCGCCGAGGCCGCCGCCCGGCAGAGCTATGGCAAGCTGGTCGCCTGGCTCGCGGCGCGCACGCGCGACGTGACCGCGGCCGAGGATGCGCTGGCGGACGCCTTTGCCGCCGCGCTCGAACGCTGGCCGAAATCAGGCGTGCCTGAAAAGCCGGAAGCCTGGCTGCTTGCCGTGGCGCGGCGGCGGCGGGTCGATGCGGTCCGCCGGCGGCTCACCCGCGAGGCGGCCCGCGATCATCTCAAGCTGATTGCCGAGGAGATGGAGGCGCGCATGACCGACGAAGAGCTGCCCGACGAACGGCTGCGGCTGATGTTTGCTTGCGCGCATCCGGCGATCGAACCGGGCGTGCGGGCGCCGCTCATCCTGCAGACCGTGCTGGGCTTCGATGCCGCGACGATCGCTTCCGCTTTCCTGGTCTCGCCGGCAACGATGGGCCAGCGCCTGGTGCGCGCCAAGACGCGCATCCGCGAAACCGGCATTCCGTTCCGGGTGCCGGAGCGGGCCGAGCTCGGCGAACGGCTGGGCGCGGTGCTGGAGGCGATCTACGCGGCCTTCGCCGAAGGCTGGTCCGATCCGGCCGGCACCGAGACGCAGCGCCGCAACCTCGCCACCGAGGGCATCTGGCTTGGCCGCCTGGTGGCGACGCTGATGCCGCAAGAGCCGGAAGCGCTTGGCCTGCTTGCGCTGATGCTGTTTGCCGAGGCCCGCCGCGCCGCCCGGCGCAATGCCGAAGGCGACTTCGTGCCGCTGGCCGAGCAGGACTGCGACCTGTGGGACCGTGCCCTGATCGACGAGGCGGAGATGCTTCTGTCCCATGCGGCGGCGAGCGGTGTGGTCGGCCGCTACCAGCTCGAGGCGGCCGTCCAGTCCGCCCATGCGGCGCGACGGCTGACCGGCCGCACCGACTGGCCGGCGATCCGCGCGCTCTACGACGCCCTGTTTTCGATCGCCGGGTCGCCGGTGGTGGCGATCAACCGCGCGGTGGCGCTTGCCGAGACCGAGGGCGCCGTGGCGGGGCTGGCGGCGCTTTACGTGCTGGGCGACGACAAGCGGCTCAATGGATATCAGCCGTATTGGGCGGCGCGCGCCGGCCTGCTGGCCAGGCTCGGCCAGGTGCCGCAGGCAACCGAGGCCTACGACCGGGCGATCGGCCTCGAACGCGATCCGGCGGTGCGCCGCTTCCTGCAAGGCAAGAGGGCAGCGCTCAGACACTGAACCAAGCGTCGCGGGACGCCGCCTTGCACGCAGGCGTTCAGTCCGGCCACATCTCGTGCGACGTGTTGATGGTCTTCAGCAGCGGATGGCCGCGCAGCCTGGCCCAGAGACGTTCTATATCAGGCCATGCCGCCCGCGCGCTGTCGATGTCGGGATGCCAGGCCACCAACATGACGAGATAGATGTCGGCCAGCGACATCTGGTCGCCAACCAGCCAGTCACGATCCTTCAGGGCGCTGTCGAGGATGGCGAAGCCGCGGTCCATCTCGGCGACTGCCGCCTGCTTGACCGCTTTCGTGCCGTCGGCGTCGGTCGTGTAGCGATGGGCGTAGTAGAACCGCAGCACTGCCGGGTAGAGCATCGACGACATGAAGGCCATCCAGCGCAGGAAATCGGCGCGGGCGGGCGCATCGACCGCCGGCGCCAGGCGGGCCTGTGGATGGCGCTCGGCGAGCAGGATGCAGATTGCCGCCGATTCGGTCATAGCGCGTCCATCCGGCAAGATCAGCACCGGAACCTGGTTCAGGGGGCTGATCTCGAGGAAGGCCGGATCGGGCCGCTCGGATTTCGGCACGTCGACCTGTTCGAACGGCGCGTTGGCCAGCGCCAGCGCTGCCTCGACGACGAAGCCGCCGCTGCCGGGACGGGTATAGAGCTTGTACATGAGATTCTCCCCTGGCCCGCGCGAAGCGGACCGAGGGATATGACCCGGAAGCAGGGCCCTGCTCAAGCCGGGTCACAGGCGCCACGGCAGGATTTTCAACGGGCCAGCAACGCGCGGCGGCCCGTCGATGGGGCTTACCTAGGCCCCCAGCCCCTCGAACAAGATCGTCGACAGGTAGCGTTCGGCGAAATCGGGAATGACCACGACCAGGGTCTTGCCCTTGTTCTCCGGCCGCGAGCCGACGACGATTGCTGCCTGCAGGGCGGCACCCGACGAGATGCCGACCGGCACGCCTTCGAGACGGGCGACGAGCCGGGCATTGGCGACCGAATCCTCGTTGGAAACCTTGACGATCTCGTCATAGATCGTGGTGTCGAGGATTTTTGGCGCGAAGCCGGCGCCGATGCCCTGGATCTTGTGCGGGCCGGGCTGGCCGCCCGACAGCACCGGCGAGGCTTCCGGCTCGACGGCGACGACACGCACAGATGGCTTGAGCTTCTTCAGCACCTGGCCGACGCCGGTGATGGTGCCGCCCGTGCCGATGCCGGCGACGAAGATGTCGACCTCGCCCTGTGTGTCGTTCCAGATCTCCTGCGCCGTCGTCTTGCGGTGGATTTCGGGATTGGCCGGGTTTTCGAACTGCTGCGGGATGACGGCGTTGGCGATCGTCGCGGCCAGTTCGTCGGCCTTGGCGATGGCGCCCTTCATGCCTTTCGGACCTTCGGTCAGCACCAGTTCGGCGCCGAGCAGCGCCAGCATCTTGCGGCGCTCGACCGACATCGTCTCGGGCATGGTCAGGATCAGCTTGTAGCCCTTGGCGGCGGCGGCGAAGGCGAGCGCGATGCCGGTATTGCCCGAGGTCGGCTCGATCAGCGTGGTCTTGCCGGGCGCAATCTTACCGGCCGCCTCGAGCGCCTCGATCATCGCCACGCCGATGCGGTCCTTGACCGAGGCGATCGGGTTGAAGAATTCGAGCTTGGCGACCAGATTGGCGACGACGCCCTTCTCCTTGGCGAACTTGTCCAGCCGGACCAGGGGCGTGTCGCCGATCGTGTCGGTGATGGAACTGTAGATGCGGCCGCGGCCGGGGACGCGGGCGGAGGTGACGGGCTTGTTCATTGGTTTCGCTCCCAGGATTTCAGGCAAGTGGCATTGCAGCAGGCAAGATAAGGCTTTCAGCCGCGCAACATAAGCTGTCGGCCGGAAATATCCGAGTAGGGCCCGTGTCTAAAACGCCGATCTCCCGGAAAAGCGTTTCACCGGGAAGCCCGACCCCGGAATGTTTTGGCTGAAAGGGGGCTACTGGCGGGCCGCGATCGCTGCCGCGGCGCCGACCATGAAGCCGGCGGCGGTGCGGTTCAGCAGCTTCAGCGCGCGCGGCGATTTCAGGAACCAGCGCGCCTTGGCGGCGAGCGCCAGGTAGGGAACCAGCACGACGAACAGCACGACCACCGTCAGCGCGGCGAGGATGCCGTAATCGGCCAGCGTGATCGTCTTCAGGTCGACGATGGTCGGCGTTATCGCCAGATAGAAGATCATCGTCTTCGGATTGCCGAGCGTGACGGTGAGGCCGGCGACAAAGCTCGACACCAGTCCGCCCTTGCCCTTCCTGGCCTCGACCGTCTCGGGCGTGATGCCCGCGGTCCAGAAGCGCCAGCCCAGGAATGCCAGGTAGGCAACGCCGGCCCATTTGATGGCCAGGAACACCAAGCCGAAGGTCTGCGCGACGAAGGCGAGGCCGAGCACCACGGCGGTCAGGTAGGTGAGGTCGCCGAGCATCAGGCCAAAGGACATGGCCAGGGACGAGCGAAAACCCGAGCCGAGCGCCCGCGCGACCAGCGCGGTGACGCCGGGGCCGGGAATTGCGGCGGCGATGCCGAGGGCGGCACTGTAGGCGAGGAAGCCGGTGAGGGTCATGGTCGACGGGTCCTGATGAGGCGGCCTTGTCGCACGGAACGGGCCAGGATTGAATCCCCTGGCGGTCGGATTCTGTTGCACCAGATGCCGCGCCATCGGGGTAATCCTCAGGAACGGCCGCCGTCATAGGTCACGCGCCAGATCGTGCCATTGCCGTCCTCGGTAACGATCAGCGCGCCGTCGGCGGCCACCGCCACGCCGACCGGTCGGCCCCATACCTCGCCGTTGGAAACGACGAAGCCGGTCATGAAATCCTCATATTCGCCGGTCGGCTTGCCATCCTTGAACAGCAGGCGGACGACCTTGTAGCCGGTCCTGTTGCCGCGATTCCAGGAACCGTGCAGGGCGACGAAGGCATCGCCCCGGTATTCCCTGGGAAAGCCGCTGTCGGCGGGCAGGTCCTTGCGATCGTAGAAGGCGATGTTGAGCGGCGCCGAATGCGCCTGCATAAGGACGTCGGGAATGGTTGCCTTGCCGGCGAGATCGGGCCGCGCGCCCTTGTGGCGCGGGTCCTCGTGGTCGCCGATATAGTACCAGGGCCAGCCATAGTACGCGCCGTCCTTGACCGAGGTGGCGTATTCGAACGGCACATTGTCGCCCAGCGCGTCGCGCTCGTTGACGACGCACCACAGCGCCCCGGTCGCCGGCTGGATGGTCATGCCCGAGCAGTTGCGCAGGCCGGTGGCGACGATACGGCCGTTCTTGCCGTCCGGATCGAAGGCCTGCACGTCGGCGCGCCCCTCTTCGGAACCCCAGCTCGCGGCCAGCGGCTGCGATTTCACCCATGCGTCGAGGCCGCCATCCGGCGCCTTGCCCATGTCCTCGGCGATGTTCGAACCGGAGCCGACCGACAGATAGAGCGTCTTGCCATCTGGCGAAAAGACGATGTCGCGGGTCCAGTGATGGTTCGAGGGAATGTTGGCGACGATGACTTCCGGTTCGCGGGATGCTTTCAGGTCGCCACTGCGGTAGGCGAAGCGCACGATGCTGTCGCTGTTGGCGACATAGACCCATTGCGGGTCGTTCCCTGGCGGATAGAAGGCAATGCCATAGGGCTGGTTGAGATTGCCGGCGAAAATGCCGTCCTCGGTGGGCTTGGCGCTGTCCTTGGCCAGTCGATAGACGCGGACTTGGTTGGCTTCGCTGTCGGCGACGAACAGGTCGCCATTGGGCGCGACGCGCACGGCGCGCGGATTGTCGATGCCGGAGGCGATCAGCTCGGCCGAAAAACCCCGCGGCAATTGCGGCTTCGCGCCCGCCGGCATGTCGGCAAGGCCGGCGCTGTTCGACACCGACTTGGTGACGTAAGGCTTCGGCAGGTCTTCCGGCTTGATCAGGCGGCGCACGCCCGGTCTGTCGGCATGCCAGTCGCCGAAGGCGGCCGGGCCCTTCAGCACCGGCTGGTCCGCCTGCTGGGCGAACGCCGCGCTTGTGAGAAAGAGGGCGGGGATCGCCAGTCCGGCCAATCGGATCATCTTGTCCTCCATCTGGTCGCGAAGGAAACCAACGGCCGGCTTGTCTCCGGGTTCCGCCTCACTTGACCTGATGAGGAAGCGAAAGTCCGGTCTTATGTGCCGGCCGCGTAAAAATCGTCGTCGAGGCGTTTTTCCAGCGCGACGAGATCGGCCGGCACA
>NZ_PNOT02000108.1 GCF_002879535.1 Mesorhizobium intechi | reverse complement strand
GCCACGGAACCATCATCGGACTCAGACATTATCGGTGCGACGGGCCACCCCCCAAGTCCCCCCAAACCCCTCGGCCCGTCCTACTCCAAGCCGACCGCAAGGTCGGCTTTTTCTTTCCAAATGGGGACCGTCCGCAGGTCGGTGTTGTCTTGCGTCAGGCTGGCGCCAGATCAGCCGGGGGCCGAGACGGCACCAGGTCGCCGCTGAGCAGCGTCGCTAAATCGCCCGCGGAAGCATCAGCATCGGCACGCAACCGGATCGCGAATTCGGCCATCGGAACCGGCGGCAGGCCCAGTTCGCGCGGCGCTTCGACAATGCCGGAATGGGCAAAGCGGGGGGTTCGCAAGGTCAGCGCAACACCGGCATTCACCGCAGTGCGCAGGCCGGCCAGGCTGGCGCTGCCGGCGGCGATCCGGTAGCGGCGGCCGGCAGCATCGAGCGCCGCCAGTGCGGCCTCGCRAAACCCGCAATAGGGATCGAGCAGCGCCAGCGGCAACTCTTCCTGCCGCCAGGCCAGCCCTTTCCCAGAACACAGCCACATCATAGGCTCACGCAGGACGCCGACCTCGTCCGGCGCGGCCGTCTGACGCATGACGATCGCCACATCGAGGCTGCCGGCCTGCAGCGCCTGTGCCAGTTCGGCGGAGCGGCCAACCCGCAATTCGATCCTGACGCGCGGATGGCTGGTGGCGAAGGCACGCAGCAGATCCGGCAGGCCGCTGTCGGCGAAATCCTGCGTCGTGCCGATGGCGACACGCCCGGCTGCCCGCGCCCCCTTCAGCGCCAGCCATGCCTCGCGGTGCGCGGCAAGAATGCGCCTGGCATGGCCGACGAGGTCTTCCCCCGCCGGCGTCAGGCCGCGGCCCCTGCCCTGCGGCGCCAGCAACGGCTCGCCGACGATCTCTTCCAGCCGCTGCATCTGGGCGGTCACCGCCGAGGGCGAACGGCCAACGCTGATAGCCGCCCGCGCCAGCGAACCGCTGTCGACGAAAGCAAGGAAGGTTTTGAGCAGATCCGGATCGAGCGTTTCCATAATTCGACACTATCGAATCTTTAATTGAAAACAATTCGATTTTTTTGATTCATTGATGGCGACATAGTCTCTTCAACGGCAATCGGACGCCGCCAGAAACCAAGGAGACGAAAAATGCCCATCATCAATATCAGCGTTACCGGCAAGCCAGACGCCGCCTTGTCCGCCGGCATAGCCCGCGAAATAACCCAGATCACCGCCACGCAACTGCGCAAGGATCCGACGATCACCGCCGTTGCCGTGTCCTATATCGATCCGCAGCACTGGTTCGCCGGCGGCAAGTCGCTGGCCGAGCATGGCACCAACACGTTCTGGCTGGATATCAAGGTTGTCGACGGCACCAACACCAAGCTCGAGCTGGAAGCCTATCTCAAGGCCCTCTTCGATGCCTTCGGCCGCCTGTTGGGCTGTGTGCACGAGGAAAGCTATGCGTTCGTGCACGAGGTGCCGGCAGCGGCCTACGGCTATGGCGGCAAGACGCAGGAATTCCGTTTCATCAGCGGACGGTTGAAGGCGGCGTAAGCGTCGTTCTTTCTCCCTCCGACGGGATAAGGACCCCCGCCTCGTCGCACATTGACCTAGCGCCCACTTCCGCTACCCTCTGCGCCGAGGCGGCCGTGGAAGAGCCGCGATGACAAGAATCGTTGGGAGAGAAGCGGCATGATCCTGACACTGGCGCTGCTTGCGGGTCTTGTCCTGGCCTGGCTGGTGATCGGCGTGGTGGAAAAATTCCGCCTCGGCCTGCGTTTCAGCCAGGCCATGCTCTATGTGCCGTTCAAGCTCGCCTTCCGGATCAGCGACAACCGCATCAAGATCGCGCGCAAGGCGCAGGCTCCTGTCATCTACGTCATCTCGCACCAGTCGCACTTCGAACCGGCGCTGATGCTGTCGCTGCTGCCGGATGACACGCTGCACATTCTGGACGAGGTCTCGGCGCGCTCGCCGTGGCTGGAACCCTGGCGTGAGCTTGGCCGCACGATCACTTTCAATGCCGAACATGTTTTCGTCAGCCGGCGGCTGGTGCGTGTGCTGAGGGGCAAGGGCCGGCTCGCCGTCTATCTGCCGGATGCGGTCGAGCCTGACGTCAAGACGTTTCGACTGTTTCGCGCCGTAACCCGCATTGCCATGCAGGCAGACGCCCGCATCGTGCCGATCTTTGTCGCCGGTGCCCGCAGCCTGCCTGTTTCCCTGACGCCGGCGGCCAAGGCGCCGCGGCACTGGTTTCCGCAGCTCTCGATGAGCGTGCTGGAGCCGATGACCATCGCCGAACTGGTGGCACGCAATCCGGACCAGGCTTCGAACACCAATGCGCTGTTCGACCGCGTCGCCGAGGCTCGGCTTTTCGGCAACGACCTCGACCGCGGCCTGTTCCTGGCCATACGCGATGCGGCAGCCAGGGTCGGCGCCTCGCATCCGATCATCGAGGACGTCATCTCGGGCGCACTGAGCTACCGCAAGATGTTCATCGGCGCCCGCGTGCTGGGCAGACGCTTCGAGGCGGTGACGGCGCCAGGCGAAGCGGTGGGAATAATGCTGCCCAACGCCAATGGCGTCGTGCTGTCATTCGTCGGCCTTTTGTCAGCGGGCCGGGTGGCGGCGATGATCAACTACACCGCCGGGCCGGCGAGCGTCACGGCCGCCGTGCGCACGGCCGTCATCCGCACCGTCATCTCCTCACGTGCCTTCGTCGAGAAGGCCGATCTCTCCGATATCGTCGCCGCGGTCGAAAAGGGCGGCGCGAGGCTGCTGTGGCTGGAAGATATCCGAACCGGCGTCACCCCGCTGGACAAGGTTGCCGCAGCCTTGCTGTGGCGCTTGCCGCTGCAGCGTCAGAATGCGTCAAAGCCGGGCGTGATCCTGTTCACCTCAGGCTCGGAAGGCACGCCGAAGGCGGTTGTCCTGTCGCAAAAGAACCTTCTCGCCAATGCCATGCAGGCCGAGGCGCGCATCACCATCTCGCCGGACGACATCCTGCTCAACGTGCTGCCGGTGTTCCATTCCTTCGGCCTGACGGGCGGCACCATCCTGCCGCTGGTCACTGGGGTGAAGCTTTTCCTCTACCCCTCGCCGCTCCATTACAAGATCATCCCCGAGATCGCCCGCAAGGTGAAGCCGACCATCATGTTCGGCACCGACACCTTCCTCGCCAGCTATGCGCGTACCGCCAAGGACGGCGACTTCTCCAGCCTGCGCTTCGTCGTTGCCGGCGCCGAAGCCGTGAAGTCGGAAACCCGCCGCGTCTACCGCGAACGCTTCCAGGCCGAGATCATCGAAGGTTTCGGGCTGACCGAAGCCGCACCGGTGGTTGCCGTCAACACCGCCATCCATGGGCGCGACGGTACGGTCGGCCGGCTGTTGCCGGCCATGCGCATGAAGCTGGAGCCGGTCGAGGGCATATCGGATGCCGGCCAGTTGTGGCTCGACGGACCCAATCTGATGATGGGTTACATGACCGCCGACCGCCCCGGTGAATTGCAGCCGCTGAACGGCTGGCATGACACCGGCGACATCGTCGCCGTCGACCGCGAGGGCTTCATCACCATTCGCGGCCGCGCCAAGCGCTTCGCCAAGATCGCCGGCGAGATGGTGTCGCTGGGCGCGGTCGAGATGCTGGTGCAGTCGTTGTGGCCGGAAGAACGCCACGCGGCGGTGGCGGTGCCAGACAAGAGGCGCGGCGAGCGCATCGTGCTGGTCACCACCGCCGACGACGCCAATCCCGAAGAGCTGCGCCAGTTCGGCAAGAAAGCCGGGGCCGCCGAATTGATGGTGCCGAACGACATCGTCAAGGTGGAGGAAATCCCGGTGCTCGGTTCCGGCAAGACCGATTATGTCTCAACCAGGAAGCTGGCGATCGACAGGTTGGGGCGAGGCGTCGCGGCGTAACGCAACCAGATTCAAACCAATCGTTTCACCTCAGGCAAGCCGGGATGATCGGCGAACCCGGTAGGATTCACGCTTCGTCCATGCGTCTACAACCGTGAAGGCGGCCCCCCTCGCCAAAGAATCGCCAAAATGGTGAGTGATTATTCACTCTCCGTCGGAGCGAGGTTTCTGACCTGAAAGGAAGCACATGGCAAAAGTCCTTGTCACGGGAGGGACCGGACATCTCGGTCGCGATCTTGTGCCGGCGCTGTCCGAGGCCGGTCACGTCGTTAGATTGCTCACAAGGAAACCGATGAATGATCCCTCCCTGGAATGGGCCTTGGGCGACCTGGCAACCGGCGAAGGCATCGAGGACGCGCTTGGCGGCATCGACACCGTGATCCATGCCGCGACCCTTTCGCCCATCGCCAGGCGTGGCATGAGGCCGATTGACTTCTTCTTCAGCCCGACAAGCGTCGATGTCGAAGGCACGCGGCGCCTGCTTGCAGCATCGCGCCGCGCCGGTATCGGCCACTTCATCTTCGTGTCGATCGTCGGCCTCGAATTCAGCAGCCTGCCCTATGCCCGGGCAAAGTTGGCGGGCGAGCAGCTTGTGCGGGAGTGCCCGCTTGGGTGGTCAATCATTCGCGCGACCCCGTTCTACTACCTCTTGGAGCAGATGCTAGGTGGGCTGAAATGGCTGCCTGTCTGGCCGTTGCCAAATTCGCTCTCAAATCCCGTCGATACGCGTGATGTAGCCCGCTATCTGGCGGAGGCGGTGAATGCCGGGAAGCGCGGGGTACGCTCTTCGATTGGCGGCCCGGATCTGATGCCCTTCTCAAGTTTCGCGCGGCAATACCGCGATTCGCTTGGGCTCAGGCGTCTCGTCCTGCCACTGCCCGTCAGCCGCAAGATGAGCTTCAAAATGGGTTTGGTCGAAACCAATGAGCGGGTTGGTCACAGGACCTGGAGAGCGTGGCTTTGCGAACGACACAAGCACGCGGCAGTCGATTCGCATCGCCAGGCCGCCGGCTAGCGCCGTTTGTTATTGTACGCGTGGTGTTATTGTCCTTTGAGAATCCCTTACCAAGTCATGGAGCTGGGATCCGCTATGAAACCGCCACCCACCGGACGCGAGCGCATTCTGCGCGAAGCCATCCGGCTGTTTGCCGAGCGAGGCTACGACCGGACGAGCGTTCCCGACATTCAGGAGGCGGCCGGCCTGTCGCGCGGCTCCGGCGCTCTCTATAAGCACTTCTCTTCAAAAGAGGACCTGCTTGCCACCGCGATCGATCAGTTTGTCGATACCGCACGGGAAGGCCGTGCCGAACTTGGCGAGACAACGCTTTCCATCGACGAAAATTCGCGGCGGCTTGTGGAGAGCATGCTTGAAAAGCTCGGCGCCAACCGCGACGTGCTTCGGATCTTGTGGCGCGACCTGGAGCATTTCCCCGCGCTGAAAGCCTCCGCACGTGGCGAGATCATGCAAAGTACTTATCTTGCCGTCGCGGACTGGCTGCGGGAGCGTCAGCGTCAGGGCGAATTGCGCCCGCACGACAGCGAGGCGATCGCGGCTGTGATCGTCGGCAGCGTCGCCATGTTCCGGGTCTTCGAAGCGATCTGGGGTGAACGTGCAATTGAGATCAGCGATGAACGCTTTGCCTCCGCCTGGGGCGATCTGTTGCTTGGCGGCTTGCGACCTAAACCTGTTTAGCGATCAGCCTATGTCCGAGGGCGGCACCTTCTCGCCTTCGAGCTTGGCGCGCTTGGAATAGGCGCGCACGGAAAACGGCAGAAAGATCAGATAACCGGCGACCGACGCCGTCAGCGTGTACCAGGGATAGGTCATCAGCAAGAGGATGTAGAGCACGACGGCGAGAATGACCGGCAGCACCCTGTCGCCCGGGATCTTGATGCTCTTGCCTGAATAGACCGGCAGCCGGCTGACCAGCAGGAAAGCGACCAGGATGGTGAAACCGGTGGCGACGAAGGCGGCCGGCCGGCTTGGCTCCAGCCCGAGCCGCAGGAAGAACAGATAGAGCGGCAGCATCACCAGCACCGCGCCCGCCGGCGCCGGCACGCCGACGAAATATTCCGACTGCCACAGCGGACGCTCGGCCTTCTCGTCGTCGAGCACGTTGAAGCGGGCGAGCCTGAGCCCGCAGGCGATGGCGAACAGCAGAGCTGCGATCCACCCCGGCGAGCCGGCGCGGTCGAGCAGGAAGGCATAAAGCACCAAGGCCGGCGCGACACCGAAATTGACGATGTCGGCGAGCGAATCCATCTGCGCGCCGAATTTCGAAGTCGCCTTCAGCATGCGTGCGAGCCTGCCGTCGATGCCATCGAGAAAGGCAGCCAGCAGCACCATCACCACTGCTGTCTCGAAGCGGTCTTCGAAGGCAAAGCGGATGCCGGACAGGCCGGCGCAGATGGCGAGCACGGTGACCAGATTGGGCAGCACCATGCGCATCGGGATCTCGCGGATGCGCGGACCGCCGCTGGCATGGGCCTCGAACTTCTTAAACGGCGCGCCCAAGGTTCAGGAAATCCTGACCAGAGGGGTGCCGGCGACGCCGCCGAATTCGGCGAGCACGGTTTCACCGCCGACCGCCGTCTGGCCGACGGCAACGCGCGGCGTCGCGGTCAAGGGCAGGAAGACGTCGACACGCGAGCCGAAGCGGATCAGGCCGAAACGCTCCCCTGTGCCGATCGAGCCACCGGCCTCGGCCCAGCAGACGATGCGTCGCGCCACCAGGCCGGCGATCTGGACGGCCGCTACCGTGCCGTTGGGGCTCTCGATGACCAGGCCATTGCGTTCGTTCTCGGTGCTGGCCTTGTCGAGTTCGGCGTTGAGGAATTTTCCCGGCCGATGCTCGATCTTGGCGATGCGGCCGCGCACCGGGGCGCGGTTCACATGGCAGGAAAAGACATTCATGAACACCGAGATGCGGGTCATCTCGATATTGCCGAGGCCAAGCTCGCGCGGCGGCACGGCCGGGCCGACCGCAGAAATGATGCCGTCGGCGGGGCTGACGACCAGGCGGTCGTCGACCGGCGTGACGCGCTCGGGATCGCGGAAGAAATAGACGCACCAGGCGGTCAGGATCAAGCCGATCCAGAACAGTATCGAGGAGAAATAGCCAAGGAAAAGTGTGCCCGCGCCAAAGGCCGCGATGAAGGGATAGCCTTCACGGTGGATCGGTACGAACGCGTTCTTGACCGTGTCGACAAGGCTCATCGGGCTTGGTCGGGCTCCGTTTCAGGTCGGGCCTCAATAGCTGAAAGCCCCCTTGGCCGCAACGCAACAATCGGCGACCCCATATTGGCTGCGGCTGGCGGGCGCCACGAGGGACTACAGCACGTGCGATATTGGCGGTACGGCCAAGATCCGCGGCGCGATATCGACGATGGCGGACAAGCAGCCGTCATGCGGGACAATGCCCTACCGGCAATCTTTCCTGAGCGGAATAACAAGGCGGCTGTCGGAAAGAAGACACCTCACCCGTCCTTGGTTGAGACAGCGTCCTTCCAGGGCCTTTTCGGCCATGATGAGACGCAACAAGGAGTTCCGTAATGCAGGTTAAATCGGTCACCCCGTCGCGTCTCGTCACCGCAGGCCTCGCCTTTGGCGAATCCCCACGCTGGCACGACGGACGCCTGTGGGTCTGCAACTGGGGTACCGGCGAAATCATCGCGATCGGTGCGGACGGCAGCCCCGAAATCATGCTTACCGTGCCTGCCGTCCTGCCCTATTCGATCGACTGGCTGCCGGATGGACGCCTGCTTGTCGTCTCAGGCCGTGAAGGCTTGCTGCTGCGACGGGAAGTTGATGGCAGGCTCGTCACCCATGCCGATCTGCGCGGCCTGTCGAAAAGCCCGTGGAACGAGATCGTCGTCGACGGGCGCGGCAACATCTATGTCAATGGCGGCGGCCCGGCGCCCGCTGCCGGTGAGAACTTCGGCCCGGGCACCATCGTGCTGATCGCGGCGGACGGCGCAGTTCGGCAAGTGGCTGACAACGTCGCGTTTGCCAACGGCATGGCGGTGACTCCGGACAACAAGACGCTCATCCTTGCCGAATCCCAGGGTAATCGGCTGACCGCTTTCAATATCGCTGCCGACGGCAGCCTGTCCAACCGGCGCGTCTGGGCTGAGCTCGACGGCTATCCCGATGGCATCTGCCTCGATGCCGAAGGCGCGATCTGGTACGCGGATGTTCCCAACAAGCACTGCGTGCGGGTGCGCGAAGGCGGCGAGGTGCTGCAGACCGTCACCGCCGATCGCGGCTGCTTCGCCTGCATGCTGGGCGGCGCGGACAGGCAAACCCTGTTCATCGTCGCCGCCGAGTGGCGCGGCTTCGAGCACATGGTCAGCGACGCCCGCACCGGCCAGGTGCTCAGCGTGGAAGCGCCGGCACCCGGCGTTGGCTGGCCGTAAGCCTGGAGCAGTTGAAGTTGCTCTATGCCTCGGGAATCCGCTGATAGTTGGCAATGTCGGCGCGCACTCCAAGCCGCGCGATCGTCTCCTGCGGATTGAACGCGATGCGCTCTTGCGCGGCCTTGACGATCGGCACGACCTGGTCGACGGCCGCCTGGCTCTCCCATTCGACGATCGTCACCAGGTTGAATTCGCCCGGCCCCGAATATTGCTCGAGGAGGAAATCCTGCACGAAACCCTGCTGCTGGCGCAGCAATTCGTGTGTCGTCCTGACCTTGACGAGGATCTCCTCGCGGGCGGCGGCCGGCACGACGAACTTGTCCACCCTGAAAACGCTGCCGCCGTTAACGCTCTGACTTATGTCGTTCATTTCGATTGTTCCGTTCCTGGATGATGGTGTTTTCGGGCTCCAGGAACGCGTACAATCTCAACTTAAGTTGAGGTCAAGCGGAAAAATCCTTTACCTCCGACGTCCGCCGGCGAACGATGACACCGAGCTCGTCGCCCTCGCGGGCAAGCCGCAGGCGCTCCTCGGCTTCGGTCGCCTCGCGCTGGCGGTCCCACATCGAGGCATAGAGGCCGCGCTTGCGCATCAGCTCGACATGGGTGCCGCGTTCGGCGATCTGGCCGTCCTTGAGCACGATGATCTCATCGGCGGAAATCACCGTCGACAGACGGTGGGCAATGACAATGGTGGTGCGGCCCTTGCTGACGAGATCGAGCGCAGCCTGGATCTCCTGCTCGGTGTGGCTGTCCAGCGCCGAAGTCGCTTCGTCGAGCATCAGGATCGGCGGCGCCTTCAGGATGGTGCGGGCAATCGCGACGCGCTGCTTTTCACCGCCTGAAAGCTTCAGCCCGCGCTCCCCAACCATCGACTTGTAGCCGTCTGGCAGCTTTTCGATGAACGGCCCGATCTGGGCGAGTTCGGCAGCCTTGCGGACTTCCTCCTCGCTCGCACCGACGCGACCGTAGCGGATGTTGTAGGCGATGGTGTCGTTGAACAGCACCGTGTCCTGCGGGACCATGCCGAGCATCGCACGCAGGCTGTCCTGGGTGACATCCCGGATGTCCTGGCCGTCGATCAGCACCTGGCCGGACTGCACGTCGTAGAAGCGGAACAGCAGCCGCGAGATGGTCGACTTGCCGGCGCCCGACGGCCCGACGATGGCGACCGTCTTGCCGGCCGGCACCTCGAAGGAAACACCTTTCAGGATCTTGCGGTTCGGATCATAGGAGAAATGCACGTCGCGGAACTCGACCTTGCCCGCGCCGACCGTGAGCGGCTTGGCGTCCGGCTTGTCGACAATCTCCTGAGGCACGTCGAGCAGGTCGAACATGTGCTCGATATCGGTAAGACCCTGGCGAATTTCACGATAGATGAAGCCGATGAAGTTGAGCGGCACGGAAAGCTGCACCAGCATGGCGTTGATGAAGACGAAATCACCGACGGTCTGCGTGTGGGCCTGCACCTCCAGCGCCGACATGCACATGACGACGACCGTGCCGAGGCCGAAGATGACGCCCTGGCCAAAATTCAGCCAGCCAAGCGAGGTCCAGGTCTTGGTGGCGGCGACCTCGTAGCGCGCCATAGAACGGTCGAAGCGTTCGGCTTCCATGCGCTCATTGGTGAAGTATTTGACCGTCTCGAAATTGAGCAGCGAGTCGATCGCCTTGGTATTGGCGTCGGTGTCGCTGTCGTTCATGTCGCGACGGATCGAAATGCGCCAGTCGCTCGCCTTGACCGTGAACCAGACATAGAGCCAGACGGTGATCGCCACCACAGCCACATATTTCCAGCCATAGGTAAAACCGAATATGCCGGCGGTCAGCGCGAATTCGAGGATGGTCGGCGCGGTGTTGAGCATGATGAAGCGCACGATCGTCTCGATACCCTTGGTGCCGCGCTCGATGATGCGCGACAGACCGCCGGTGCGACGCTCGAGGTGGAAGCGTAGCGACAACTGGTGCATGTGGACGAAGGTGCGGAACGCAAGCTGCCGCACGGCATGCTGGCCAACGCGGGCAAACAGCGCGTCGCGCAACTGGTTGAAGCCGAGTTGAACCAGCCTCAGCACATTGTAGGCGACGACCAGCATCACCGGGGCGAGCATGAAGGACGGCAGCGGCGGCGGCGTCTTGAAGCCGCCCGCCAGCGCATCGGTTGCCCATTTGAAGAAATAGGGACCGGCGACCAGCGTTAGCTTGGCGACGACCAGCAGCAGCGTCGCCCAGGTGACGCGCGCCCTGAGATCGGCGCGGTCGGCCGGCCACATATAGGGCCACAAATTGCGCAATGTCGCGAGCGTTGAGGTGTCGGCGGAGACGGTTTTTTCGACCACTTTTCTTGCCTTTTGGGTGAGAGGGTCAGCGGCCGGAGCAGCAGGAATTGACGAGGGCGTTCAGCGACGCCGATACATCGGCAAGGGCTAAGCGATCGACGGCATAGCGCGAGCGCTGGCGGTCGGGCTCGAAGCGGACCAGACCAGCCTCGACCAGTATTTTCAGATGCTGCGACACGGTGGACTGCGCCAGATCGAAACGGTCGACGACCTCGCGGCAGCAGCAGGAATTGCTGGCCGCGAGGTGCTTCAGTATCTCGATGCGCGCCGGATGCGACAACGCCGCGAATTGCGCCGCGACAGCGTGGCTATCCGAGTTGCGGTTGGGGAGAGCGCCGGCAGCGCGATCTGTTTCAAGGACGGATTCGGTCATCGTTCATCGGCGATAGACGATGGACGGCACCGCCGCAAGCTACTCTTCAGGCCAGATCGAACGGCGGCAAAAGCGCAGAACCGGATTCATGCGCCGCGCTTTAGGTCTTTGTTTCCATGCATGTCGTCCCCCGAAACCGAACTCACTCCTGGGCAGCATGCATCAATGCTTCGAGATGGATTTCTCGATCCCTGGAATAGCGGCGATCTGTTCAGCCAGAAACTCGACCAGCAAGCGGACCCTTGCGACGCCTGCGCGCTCCGGGACAATCAACAGGTTCAACGGGACGGACGGCAGCGAATAATCCGCCAGTATCACCTCCAGCAAGCCCGCCGCCAGAAGGTCGTCGACAAGCCATCGATGCGCCGGCGCGATCCCGCGAGCGGCGATCATGGCCTGCCGCGCGGCAAGTCCATGATCGATCCGCAATCGCCCCGCGAAAGGCACCGTGTGCCGTTCGCCGCCGGCGCCCCGCAAAGCAAGCGTTTCGCTGCCCGCCACGTTCGACATCCGGATGCCCTCATGCCGGGACAGATCCGAAGGCACGACGAGTCGTCCCCGCGCCGCCAGATAATCCGGAGACGCCACCAGCAGACGCCCCGACTGGCCGAGGGCCCGCAGCTTCAACGAGCTGTCCGTGAGCGGCCCCAACCGGACGGCGATATCGACACCCTCGCGGACGAGGTCCACCCGCTCGTCCGTGAGGCTGAGGTCAATCCCGATGTCAGGATGACGGTCCTGAAAAGCGAAGATCAGGCGGCTGACGTGCAAGACACCGAGAGCTGCCGTGCAGCTTATCCGGATCGTGCCGGCGGGCGTGCCACGCGTGCCCCGGGCCTCATCGCTGGCCTGTTCGACGAGGCGCAGGATCTGAACGCTATTGGCATAATAGCGGCTGCCTTCGGCGGTCATCGTGACCCGCCGGGTCGTCCTGCTGAGCAAAGGCACGCCGACAGCTTCTTCCAGTTCCCGCACATGCCGTGTGATCGTTGATTGCCCGACACCGAATTCTCGCGCGACGGCCGACAGGCTGCCACGCTCGGCCACGCGAATGAAGGTGCGCATCCGCTCGAACGTTACGTCTGACTTATCCATTATTCGGAACAATATTATGCATTACCTGCATATAGCGGATCGAACGGCCATTGGCTACCTTGCCTTCAGTTCCCTCAATATTTGGACCTGCCCCATGAAAGTTCTGCTCGTCTTCGCCCACCCTGAATCACGCTCGCTGAGCGGCGCCCTTCGTGACGTCGCCATCAAGGAACTCGAGGCGCAAGGGCATGAGGTGCGCTTGTCGGACCTGTACGCCGAGGGCTGGAAATCCGAAGTCGATCACGCCGACTTCCCGTTGCTGGAACCCGGTGCGCGGCTCATCCCGGTCGCGGCTTCCAAGAAGGGTTTCGAGGCCAACACGCTCACCGCAGATGTAAGGGCCGAGATCGAGAAGCTGCGGTGGGCCGACACCCTGATCCTGCAGTTCCCGCTGTGGTGGTTCGCCATGCCGGCAATCCTCAAGGGCTGGGTCGACCGTGTGTTCGCCTACGGATTCGCCTATGGCGTCGGTGAGCATAGCGATCGGCGCTGGGGCGATCGCTACGGCGAGGGCACCCTTGTCGGGAAACGGGCTATGTTGATCGTGACCGCTGGAGGCTGGGAGGAACACTACACGCCACGCGGGATCAACGGGCCCATCGACGACCTGCTGTTCCCGATCAATCACGGGATCCTCTATTATCCCGGATACGACGTGCTTCCGCCGTTCGTGGTCTACAAGGTCGATCGTCTCGGCGAGACCGACTTCGAACCCGTGGCTGAACAGCTGCGTGTGAGGATGCGGACGCTGGCGACGACGGCGCCAATCCCATATCGTCGGCAGAATGGCGGAGATTATCTCATTCCGAGCATGAATCTCCGCCCTGAACTGGGCGATCCCGGGGCAAAAGGTTTCGCGCTTCACTCCAACCAAGCAGGCGATGCCAGCTGATCGATGTGAGCCCCTACTGCGCCTTGGTCGGTGCCGTCGTCGCCTGCTCGCCCATTGCCTTGAGGTCGGCGGCTTCGCCTTCCTTGGATTTTTCCGGGACCTTGAACACCTGGCCGGGCCAGATGTGGTCGGGATCCCTGATCTGGTCCTGGTTGGCGAGGTAGATGGTGGAATAGCGCACGCCGTGGCCGTAGACGCGTCGCGAAATCCGCCACAGCGTGTCGTTTCGGCGGATAATCACGGCGCCGTCGGCATGTTCGAGCTTGGGCGCCACGGCCTCCGGCACGTCGCTTGGC
>NZ_PNOT02000233.1 GCF_002879535.1 Mesorhizobium intechi | reverse complement strand
GCGTAACACATCGATACGCGTATCGCGATCGGAGATACGCGTATCGCGATCGGGGACACGCAAATTGCGATCCGACAAAACAGGGGTGGTCATCGACAAAAGGCCTCAAAGCTGGTTGTTCATGTCCAGCAATGCGACCCCCGGCGCACCGCTTCGATTCCTCCCACGCGGAGTATATCGGCGCATAAACGGGCCGGAATGCGCCCGGTTCAATCAACTTTCGCGGAGCATGAAAATATTGCGTTTTGAAGCCGGCAAATTGAGCGGAACCTCATATAATCAAGAGGATGCGGGATGATCGGCGACGGCACCGAAAGCGCCCTCCTGGTTACGGATATGGCCTTTGCCTATCGCCTTCTGGCCGCTGGCAGGGACAGTCGTGAGTGCCTGTTCCTGCTGCACGGGTCGGGCGTCGACGAGACGACCCTGATACCGCTGGCAAGACGCATCTCGCCCACCGCCACGCTGGTCGCGGCGCGCGGCCGCGTCCGGCAGGAGGACGGTTTTCGCTGGTTCGAGCGGATAGACCCGACACGCTTCGAACAGAAAAGCGTCCTCGCCGAAACCGCTGCCTTCGCGGCATTCGCAAACGAGGCCGCGAAGCGCCATGCGCTTGATCTCACCCGCTCGACTTTTGTCGGCTATTCGAACGGTGCGAATCTGGTCTCCAGCTTGATGCTTCTGCATCCAGGCATCGTCCGCAGGGCGGCGCTGCTGAGGCCCATGCCGGTGCTCGACCATGTGCCGGCGACGGATCTTGCGAGAACGCGGACGCTGATCATCGCGGGTGCCGCCGACGAGACCTACGGACCGTTCGCGCCGGCGCTGGTGACGCTGCTCAACCGCCACGGCGCCGAGATCGATGCCCGGATCATCCCCTCGGGCCATGAAATTGGCGATCCGGACGCCGCCATCGTCCGGCAATGGCTGACGGGATCGGCTGCCTTGGTGTAAGCCCAATCGCAGGCCGCGACCCGTGCCTGCGCTCCGGCAATAGACAGAAGGACTGGCGCCTACCGCCCCATCCTGTTCCAGGCATCAAGCCCGGCTATCTTGTAGGCTTCCGCCAGAGTCGGATAGTTGAAGGTGTTGTTGACGAAGAAGTCGACAGTGCCGCCCAGATTGATGACGGCCTGGCCGATGTGAATGAGTTCAGTAGCGCCCTCGCCCACGATGTGCGCGCCGAGCAGGCGGCGCGTTTCAATAGAAAACAACAGCTTCAGGAAGCCGGTGTCGACGCCCATGATGTGGCCGCGCGAGGTCTCGCGGAAGCGCGCGACACCGACCTCATAGGCACCGCCGCTCTGACGCACCTGTTCCTCGGACTGGCCGACGGTCGAGATCTCCGGCACCGCATAAATGCCATAAGGGAAGGTTTCCGGCGGTGGTTGTAGCGTCACGCCGAAAGCGTGGCAGGCGGCCACCCGCCCCTGCTCCATGGAGGTCGAGGCGAGGCTCGGAAAGCCGATGACGTCGCCGGCGGCGTAGATGTTGGGCACGCTGGTCTGGAATGTCTGCGGATCGACCTTGATGCGGCCTCGGGAGTCGGCCTCGATGCCGACCACGTCGAGACCCAGGCTGCCGACATTGCCGGTGCGGCCGGCGGCGTACAGCAGGACCTCCGAACGGATGGTGCGGCCGTCGGCCAGTTCCACCTCGGCGGCTTCTGGCTTGGAGCGTATTTCCTTGACCGCGCTGCCAAGCCTTATCGTCATGCCGCGATCGCGCATCTGGTGGATGAAATCGTCGACGATCTCGCGGTCGACGAAATCGAGGATGGAATTGCGCGGCTCGACCAGTGTCACCGGCACGTCGAGCGCCGAAAAGATCGTGGCGTATTCGACGCCGATAACGCCGCCTCCGATGACCGTCAGCGTGCGCGGCAGGCGGTCGAGCTCCAGCATCTCGTCGCTGTCGAAGACGCGGGTCTTGTCGAAGGGCACATCGTGCGGCCGGTGCGGTATAGTACCGACCGCGACCAGCGCGTTGGCGAATCCGACTTCGCTGTAGTCGCCATTGTCTGAAGTCAGGCTAACCCTGTTGGGGCCGAGAAATTTCACCGCCGCGCGGGCGCTCTTGACGGTGTTGCGCATGAACTGGTGCTGCAGCACCTCGACCTCGTGATCGAGCGTCTTGTGCAGGCGCTCGATCAGGTCGCCGACGGAAATGTCCTGCTTGACCCGATAGCCGCGTCCATAAAAACCACGCTCGCGCCAACCCGAGAGATTGAGCACGGTTTCGCGCAACGTCTTCGAGGGAATGGTGCCGGTGTGGACGGAGACGCCGCCGAGGCGCCGGCCGCGGTCGACCACCAGCACCGATTTGCCGAGCTTGGCCGACTGCACCGCGGCGCGGCGGCCGGAGGGGCCGCTGCCGATGACCAGCATGTCATAGTCCATAGTGCCCCGTCCCTCTGCCCCTGAGCGCCTTTGTTGCGCCGCAGCAAGCTAATGCCATCCGCACCGCAAATTCAACCGGTTCGGATCGTGTCCCGTGTCGCTCGGGGCTTGCGCGCCCGGTCAGGATCCCGACCTTGATTCCGACACAGGCCTTCACCATTTCATTGACGAGCGGCCCGCACCCTATGTCGGGCCCTGTTACGAGGAAATGACATGAACGCGCGCGTTCTCGACGGCGAAATCATCAACACCCGGCTTGACGATGTCCGGGCCTATGAAGGCGTGCGCACACGGCGCATCCTGGCCTTCGTGCTCGACTACATCATCGTCGCCCTGCTCACCATTCCCTTCGCCATACTGGTGTTCTTCCTCGGGCTGTTGACGCTCGGTCTCGGCTGGATGCTGTTCGGCGTCCTGGTGCCGGCTGTCGCCATCCTCTACATCTGGAACACGCTGGGCAGTGCCGACCAAGCGACCACGGGCATGAAGATGATGGGTATCCGCCTCGATCGTCTCGACGGGCGGCCGATCGACGGCCTGACCGCGGTCGTCCATTCCGTGCTTTTTTGGGCGGGCAACGTCATCCTGTCGCCTCTGGTGCTGCTGGTGACCTTGTTCTCCGACCGCAAGCGCACGCTGCACGACCTTTTGCTTGGCACGGTGGTCAGCCGCACTAGCCGTTAAAGGCGTTTTTCGGGAGCACTTGCGCCTTGTCGGTGCAATTGTGAAGGCGTTCGCATGCCTGCGCCTTCACAATCCTGTTGAATTTTTTGCTTTCCGCGCCAAAGGTAGAGCGACTCGAAGGAGTGTTTCCAAGACTTAAATGACGCAGCATCCGACCCAGTCGCCGCAGTTCTTCCTGACAGCGCCGTCGCCGTGCCCCTATCTCGACGGCCAGTTCGAGCGCAAGGTGTTCACGCATCTGGTTGGCGACAAGGCGTCGGAGATGAACGACCTCTTGACGCAAGGCGGCTTCCGGCGCTCGCAGAACATAGCCTACCGACCGGCCTGCGAGACCTGCCGCGCCTGCGTCTCGGTGCGAATCCTCGCCCAGGAATTCACCGCCAGCCGCAATATGAAGCGTGTGCTGCAGCACAATTCCGACCTCGTCGGCGCCATGCACAATGCCGAGCCGTCGACCGAACAATACTCGCTGTTCCGCAGCTATCTCGATGCCCGCCACCGTCGCGGCGGCATGTCCGACATGACGGTGCTCGACTACGCCATGATGGTCGAGGATACCCATGTCGACACCAAGGTGATCGAATACCGGCGGCGTGGGCCCGACACCTTCATCACCGGCAAGGGTCAGGGCGAACTCATCGCGGTGGCCCTCACCGACAAAATGGCCGACGGCCTGTCGATGGTCTATTCCTACTTCAATCCCGATTTCGAGGAGCGTTCACTCGGCACGTTCATGATCCTCGATCACATCGCCCGCGCCAGGGCGATGGGCCTGCCCCATGTCTACCTCGGCTACTGGGTCAACGGCTCGCGCAAGATGAGTTATAAGATGCGCTTCATGCCGCAGGAGCATCTCGGCCCCAAGGGCTGGGAGCGCTACACTAACGAAGCGGTTTCACGCTGAGTTTTTCCACGATCCGCGCTTAACAGTTTCAAGGCAGGGGATGCTGGTCTTCCGGCCGGTTGGCTGGAGAGAGTGCGCCATTGCACCAGGCGGCCATCGGCCTGCGTTTCATTGCGAAAGTTCCTGCATGTCCCCTCACCATGATCACCAGAAGGGCCTTCTGATAACCGCCATCGGCGGGCTGACGCTGACCGTCGATATACCGTTGATCCGCCTCGCCGACGGCGGCGCATGGACAATCATGCTGCTGCGCACCTGCACCACGTTTGTCGCCGCCATGGTCATCTGGTCGGTCTGGCGGTCGTTGAGCCGAAACGCACCGCCGCTCATCCCCGGCTGGTCCGGCCTGATCGTGGCGATATGCTATGGCCTGACTGGGATCACCTTCGTCACCGCCGTCTATCACACCTCGACCGCCGACCTGGTGTTCATCCTGGCCTTCAACACGGTGTTCGCAGGGCTATTGTCGTGGATATTCCTGCGGGAAAGGCCCCGGCTGGTCACCATCGCGGCGATGGCGATCATGATCCTCGGCGTGCTGGTCATCGTCGGCGGATCGGTCGGCACCGGCAAGCTGTTCGGCGATTTCATGGCGCTGTGTTCGGCCTTCTTCATCGCGGTCGCCATCACCATTTCGCGCGCCAGCGGCAAGGATATGGGCTTCACCTCTCTCGTCGGCGTGCTTCTGCCGATGGCCCTGGCCGCCTTCATGGTGTCAGGCGAAGGCTTTCACGTGAATGCGCCCTGGTGGATCATCTTCAATGGCGCCGTCATCATGCCGATCTCGTTCTTCTGCCTCGCTGCCGGGCCGAAATACATTTCGGGGCCGGAAGTGGCGATGTTCTATCTGCTCGAAACCGTGCTGGCGCCGGTCTGGGTGTGGATGATCTTCGCCGAGACACCGACGCGCAACAGCCTGATCGGTGGCGCGATCCTGATCGTCACGCTGGTCGCCCACTCGCTCTGGCAGCTGCATGATGGCCGCAAGCGCCGCGGTGACTTCGCGGTGCACCATCCGGTCTGATTTGTAATTGATGGGCCTCGCGCAAGTTGCGTTTCGGATCAGGCGCTGGCCTTCTTAGCCACGCCGGGTTCCGGCATAATTTCGATCTGCGGCGGCCCGCCTTCGATTTCGACCGCCGAGTCGGCGGTCAACTCGTCGACCAGTTCCACCTCGCGCAGCCACTCGCGCCAGATGGCGACCAACAGCGCCATCAGCACCGGGCCGATGAACAGGCCGAGGAACCCCATCGTCTTGACGCCGCCGATCAGGCCGAAAAAGGTCGGCAGGAAGGGCAGCTTTATCGGCCCGCCGACGAGCTTCGGGCGCAGTGTCTTGTCGACGATGAACAGTTCGACCGCGCCCCACAGGAACAGCGCCAGACCGGCCATGGGCGAGCCGCTGGCGGCCAGATAAATCGAGACAAGGGTGAAGGACAAAGGCGCCCCGCCGGGAATGAGCGCCATGACGCCGGTCAGGGCGCCAAGCGTTACTGGCGACGGCACGCCGGCCAGCCAGTAGGCGATGCCCAGCACCAGCCCCTCGCCGATGGCGATGACGGTCATGCCGGTCACCGTCGAGGAGATGGTCGCCGGGACGACGCGCGAAATCCGCTCCCATCGCGTCGGCAGGATGCGCTCCCCCAGTCGATCGACCTGGCCGGCAAAATGCTCGCCGTCGCGATAGGCGAAGAACAGGGCGATCATCATGAACAGCAGCGTCAGGAGCAGCCCAAAGGCACTGCCGCCGGCTGCGAGCGCGCCGCGATAGATGCTGCCTATGTTTGCGCCGCTGATCAGCTGGATCAGTTCACCAATGCCGCCGGGATGACCAAAATTGGTCGTCCATTGCTGGTTCAGCCAGTCGCCCACGACAGGCATGGTCGCGATCCAGTGCGGCGTCACGGCACCATGCCGATTGGTCTCGATCGCCCAACCAACCCACTCGCGCACCTCGTTGATGGCGTAGGTGCCGGCAAGGGCGATCGGTATCACCAGGAAGGCGAGAATGAACAGGATGGCCAGAGTGGCGGCGACAGTACGGTTGCCCCCGACGCCGGCCAGCAGCCGCTGGTAAAGCGGCCAACTGGCGAAAGCGATGACAAGTGCCGCGAGCACCGGGAACAGGAAACCGTGGAAGAAATAGACGCCGGCGGCGACGATCAGCACCAGCAGCCAGCGCGCCGCCGACAACGGCGGAATGACAGCCGACCGTAGCGGCGTCGACAGGCCGAACAGGCGCTGCTGCCGTTCCGGTTTCTGGATTCTGGATTCTTTCAAACGCCCGTCTCTCCCAAACACCTTTCCCCGTTATGCATTGATATAGTGCAGCAATCGTGACGATACTCCAAATGCCCTGGAATCTCCCCCAGGCGAGATGGCCTGCACGCCAGAGGCGGTTGCCGCGCGCAAGGGCTAGCCTTCCCTGCTCGAAGTATCAGGTTGCGCCCTGTCGAAGCGGGAGACCGGGTCCGGTCGAATCGCCCCTCTGTCGCCTTTGGCGACATCTCCCCCTCGAGGGCGTAGATCAGCTACCCGAACTTGCCCGTCCTGGGGAAACCTTTCGGCACCATGCGGCCGGCCGATGCCCGGGCGCCGATCCATTCGGCCAGTTCCTCGCGCGACCTTGTGAAGGTGCGGTCGGCCGAATCCTGCCAGGACAGGCCCGTCTCCAAGCTGAACGGCTTGAGATCGAGCAGGCCGCCATCCTTGTATTTCTGCAGCCGCACGCCCTTGCCGCGGCCCATCTCGGGAATTTCCGAAAGCGCGAACACCAGCATTTTCCGGTTCTCGCCGACGATGGCGAGGTGATCGCCGGTGACCGGCACGCAACGCTTGGCCTCGTCCGGCGCCTTGACGTTCATCACCTGCTTGCCCTTACGGGTGTTGGCGACCACTTCCTCCTCCGGCACGATGAAGCCATTGGCGTCATATGAGGCCAGCAGCAGCTTGCGCTTGGGATCGTGGACGAAGGCGGTAACGATGTCCTGGTCATTGTCCATGTCGACGATGATACGGATCGGCTCGCCATGGCCGCGCCCGCCGGGCAGCCGGTCGGCGCCGATGGTGTAGAACTTGCCGCCTGTGGTGAAGACCAGCACCTTGTCGGTGGTCTGCGCGTGGAAGGCGAGCTTGAGGCTGTCGCCTTCCTTGAAGGTCAGCGTCGAAAGGTCGGCCAGATGCCCCTTCATCGCCCGCAGCCAGCCTTTTTCCGAAACCACCACGGTGACGGGCTCGCGCTCGATCATGGCGTGCGCGATGTCGGTCAGGTCGTGCTCGGGCGCATCGGCGAATTGGGTGCGGCGCTTGCCGAGTTCGGTCTCCGGGCCGAACTTGTCACGGATGTTGGTGACTTCCCACTTGATCGTCGACCATTGCTTGGCATCGGACGCCAGCAGTGCCTCGATCTGCTTCTTTTCGGCGCTCAGGCCATCGAATTCCTTGCGGATCTCGAATTCTTCCAGCTTGCGCAAGGCGCGCAGACGCATGTTGAGGATGGCCTCGGCCTGGTTGTCGGTGAGCGACCAGCGGGCCATCATCACCTGCTTGGGATCATCCTCCTCACGGATGATCTTGATCACCTCGTCGATGTTCAGATAGGCGATCAGATAGCCGGCCAGGATCTCCAGCCGTCTTTCGATTTCGCCCAGGCGATGTTTCGAGCGGCGGATCAGAACGTCGCGGCGATGGTCGAGCCATTCCTGCAGCACGCCCTTCAGCGACAGGACGTTGGGCACCTTGCCGCGCGACAGCACGTTCATGTTGAGCGGGAAGCGGCTTTCAAGCTCAGTGAGCTTGAACAGCGATTCCATCAGGATGCCCGGGTCGACGGAACGGCTCTTGGGCACCAGCACGACGCGGATGTCTTCCGCACTTTCGTCCCTGATGTCCTCCAGCAGCGGCAGCTTGCGGGCCATCAACAGCTCGGCGATCTTCTCGATCAGCCGCGCCTTCTGCACGCCATAGGGGATTTCGGTGACGACAATGCTCCAGGTGCCCCTGCCCTGGTCCTCCTGGCTCCATTTCGACCGCACACGAAAACCGCCGCGGCCGGTCTCGTAGGCCTCGAGAATGGAGGCGCGGCTGTCGACGATGATGCCACCGGTCGGGAAATCCGGACCCTGGACGAAATCCATCAGCTTGGCCACCGGCGCATCGCGATGCTCGATCAGGTGCAATGCGGCGTCGCAAAGCTCGGCGGCGTTGTGCGGCGGGATCGATGTCGCCATGCCGACCGCGATGCCGGACGAGCCGTTGGCCAGGAGATTCGGGAAGGCGCCGGGGAGCACCACCGGCTCCTCGTCCTCTTCATTGTAGGTCGGCCGGTAGTCGACGGCATCCTCGGTGATGCCGGCAAGCAGTTCGGTCGCCACGTCGGTCATACGCGCTTCGGTGTAGCGCATGGCGGCGGCGTTATCGCCGTCGATGTTGCCGAAATTGCCCTGCCCGTCGACCAGGGGATAGCGCATGGAAAAATCCTGCGCCAACCGCACCAGCGCGTCGTAGATCGACTGGTCGCCATGCGGATGGAACTTGCCCATGACCTCGCCGACGATGCGGGCGCATTTGGCAAAACCCTGCTCGGGGTTGAGCCTGAGCAGCCGCATGGCGTGCATGATCCGCCGATGAACCGGCTTCAGCCCGTCGCGAACGTCGGGGAGCGCCCGGTGCATGATGGTCGACAGCGCATAGGCGAGATAACGCTCTTCCAGCGCCTTCTTCAGATCGACCGGTTCAACGTGATCGCCACCGCCATCTTGAGGCGGCAAAAGCCTTTTTCCCATGGGCTGGGACTAGCCGAGCGGGTGATTCGCGGCAAGAGGCGAGCACCGGACCTGTCGACTTGTGCGCTTTCTGCAACAGGAAACCGCAAGACCGAGCTTGCCGACCAACATCAATCTGTTACATGCCACATCTATTGCGAAGCGCTATAATGCCCGACGGCCCGACCTTCATGCCAAATTCACCGCATTCTAAAATAGCGTTCGGGTCGGGTTTGCCTTTCGCCGCGATTTTTGACCATTGTGCCGGGACACGCCTTTTTCCCGTCCAGTTCGTCACGGAATGGTGATGGCGCGAAGAATTGAAAAACAATTTCAGAACAATCTCAGGGACCTTGCGATGACAATCAAACGCTCAACTCTCCGGAAATTCGCTCTTTCGACCTTCTTGTTCACGCTGCCGCTGAATGCGGCCCTTGCGCAGGATGCCGCGGTTGCCGACCGGCTGAAGGCGGCGCTGGCTGCCCAGGGCGTTGACATCTCCTGGACCGGCGTGACCGGCGACAACACCAGCATGGTGCTGCAGGGCGTTGCCATCAAGCCGGCGACGGAAAAGGAAGCCCTCACGATCGGCGACGTCAAACTCGAGAATGTGACCGCGGCCAATGGCGGCTTCGATATCGGCACCGTCTCGACCTCGGCCTTCGAGCACGCCAAGGACGGCGTCACCCTCAACCTCAGCCCCTTCGTCATCCATGACATGACGGTCCCGGCCGATGGCGCCACCGGCCCGCTGGGCTCGCTGATGATGTACAAATCCGCCGAACTCTCCAACATGACTGTCAAGGTCGCCGACAAGACCGCCTTCTCGATGGACGGGCTTGCCATCCAAATCACGCCGCCCGCTGACGGCAAGGCGATGGAATTCACCGGCAATACGGAAAAATTCACGGCCGATCTCTCGCTGGTCGAGGACCCCAAGTCCAAGGAAGTCATCGACGCGCTGGGCTACCAGAACATTTCGGGCAATCTCGCAATGGCCGGCACCTGGCAGCCCTCTGACGGCAAGATGGAACTGTCGAAGTACGACATCTCCGTCGAGAATGCCGGCACGCTCGGCATGACATTCGATCTCGGCGGCTACACGATGGACTTCATCAAGTCGCTGCAGGAGATGCAAAAGAAGATGGCGGCGCAGCCCCAAGGCGCTGACAATTCGGCACAAGGCATGGCCATGCTTGGCCTGTTGCAGCAGCTTTCGTTCAACAGCGCCTCGATCCGCTTCGACGACGATTCGCTCACCAACAAGGTGCTGGACTATGTCGGCAAGCAGCAAGGCATGTCCGGCAAGGACGTCGCCAACCAGGCCAAGGCGATCGTCCCGTTCGGCATGGCACAGCTCAACAATCCGGAACTGACGGCACAGGTAACGGCTGCGGTCAGCAAATATCTCGACGATCCGAAGAGCATCGAAATCTCGGCCGAGCCGCCGGCAACCGTGCCGTTCGCACTGATCATGGCGGGCGCCATGTCCAACCCGCTCGACCTGCCGAAGACGCTCGGTGTCACCGTCAAGGCGAACGAAGACTGATCGAACGGCCTCATGATACAAAAATAGCCCGGCAGCGATGCCGGGCTATTTTTTTGGATTATCGAGTCGAAAGAATCGGTTCGGGCGGGTTTTTAAAGGACCGCTCGAAACTCGCGATCACGCGTCCTTCTTGATCGGCGCGACACGCAGCGCCAGTTCGCGAAGCTGCTGCGGGCTTGCTTCCGACGGCGCATTCATCAACAGGTCGTAGGCCTGCTGGTTCATCGGGAACATGGTTATCTCGCGCAGGTTCTTGGCGCCAACCAGCAGCATGACGACGCGATCGACGCCGGCGGCCATGCCGCCGTGTGGCGGCGCGCCATACTGGAAGGCGCGGTAGAGGCCGCCGAAGCGTTCCTCGACGGTCGCACGGTCCAGCCCGACCGTTTCGAACGCCTTGACCATGGTTTCGGGCAGATGGTTGCGGATGCCGCCTGATGCAATCTCGAAACCGTTGCACACCATGTCGTACTGGAACGCCTTGATGCCGAGCAGATCCTCGCCCTTCAGCGCATCGATGCCGCCCTGCGGCATCGAGAAAGGGTTGTGGGCGAAGTCGATCTTCTTCTCCTCCTCGTTCCATTCGAAGAACGGGAAGTCGACGATCCAGCACAATTCAAAGCGCTCGCGGTCGACGAGGTTCAGTTCCTCGCCGGCACGCGTGCGCGCGGCACCAGCGAAAGAAACGAACTTCCTGGGGTCACCCGCGACGAAGAAGGCGGCGTCACCGTCGGCAAGGCCGAGCTGCTGGCGGATCGCCTCGGTGCGCTCCTCGCCGATGTTCTTGGCGAGGGGACCGGCGCCTTCGAGCTTGTCGCCCTCCTTGCGCCAGAAGATATAGCCCAGCCCCGGCTGGCCCTCGCCTTGCGCCCAGGAGTTCATGCGGTCGCAGAAGGCACGGCTGCCGCCGGTCTTGGCAGGAATGCCCCACACCTCGGCCTTGGCATCGTTGGCCAGGATGTTGGCGAACACCTTGAAGCCGGAATCGCGGAAATGGTCGGAGACGGCCTGCATTTCGATCGGGTTGCGCAGGTCCGGCTTGTCGGAGCCGTATTTGCGCATGGCGACATCGTAGGGAATGCGCTGGAATTTCTGGGTCACCGGCTTGCCGTTGGCGAAGGTCTCGAAGACGCCCCGCATCACCGGTTCCATGGTCGACAGCACGTCGTCCTGCTCGACGAAGCTCATTTCGAGGTCGAGCTGGTAGAATTCGCCGGGCAGACGGTCGGCGCGCGGATCCTCGTCGCGGAAGCACGGCGCGATCTGGAAATAGCGGTCGAAGCCCGACACCATGATCAGCTGCTTGTACTGCTGCGGCGCCTGCGGCAGCGCGTAGAAAGTGCCGGGATGGATGCGCGACGGCACCAGGAAGTCGCGCGCGCCTTCCGGCGACGAAGCCGTCAGGATCGGCGTCGAGAATTCGGTGAAGCCGACATCGGTCATGCGCTTGCGCATCTCGGCAATGATCTTGGTGCGTGCCACGATGTTCTTGTGCAGGGTGTCGCGGCGCAGGTCGAGGAAACGGTATTTCAGCCTGATGTCCTCGGGATAGTCCGGCTCGCCGAACACCGGCAGCGGCAATTCCTTGGCCGCCGACAGCACCTCGATCTCGCGGGCGAAAATCTCGATCTCGCCGGTCGGCAGGTTGGCGTTGACCGTCTCCGGCAGGCGCGCCTTGACCTCGCCGTCGACGCGGATGACCCATTCGCCGCGGACGGTCTCGGCGACCTTGAAGGCCGGAGAATCGGGGTCGGCGACGATCTGGGTCAGGCCGTAATGGTCGCGCAGGTCGATGAACAGCAGGCCGCCATGGTCGCGCACGCGATGCACCCAGCCCGACAGGCGAACGGAAGAGCCGACGTCGCTCTTTCTCAACTGGGCACAGGTATGGCTGCGGTAACGGTGCATTGTCATTGGTAAAGTCCGGGGTGCTGGGTGGCAGGCCAAAGCATCAAAGCCCGGCCCAAAATTTGCGCGAAAAGCGCATGGGAGGCCGGATTTGTCAAGGCAAGGGGACGTTGGGCAGCATCGAGGGTCGACCGCCAAGGTTCAAGTCTTTGCCGGCCTTAACGCATTGCCGCCAGACGTGCTTCCTGAGACAAGGCATTTTATCAAGGACTTGGTATCAAGCGACCTGGAGACGCTGAGTGCCAAAACGCACTCTCCCACCGGCAAGGGCCACAGCGCCGCTACTGTCTGCCGACGCAGGCGTGGCGCTGCAAGCTCAGCCTGCCGATCTCCCTGATATGCAGCAACGGGGAAGCCCTTGCCGTCTTCGCGGCGAATGCTGTGGCGAGAGTCGAAAGCATTCGTCTCGGCCACTCAAAGGAAGGGATTGAAACATTCGTCGCACATTCTGCATCGCTGAAACTGCGGAATTTCGGCATCGATTGAACGACCGCTTCCCAGGCCGGGACGAATTCGCCATAGAATGCAATGGCCTGCCCTCAATGCCGGCTAGATTTGCCGCTGGCATTGACGAGGGTAATGGTTCAAGAAGGGATCACCGATACGTGACCGCCTTTTCATGTCCTCCATCCGCCCGCTGATCCCGCTTCTTCTCGCCGCAGGCATCCTGCTCGGCGGCAACGGGCTGCAAAGCACGCTGATCGCACTGCGCGGCGCGCAGGAGGGATTTTCCGCTTCCGACATCGGCCTGATGGGCACCTTCTATTTCGCCGGCTTCCTGCTCGGCTGTCTGGCCATTAGCCGCATCATGAAGGCGGTCGGCCATATCAGGGCGTTTTCGGCACTGGCCGCCATTGCTTCGGTCGGCACTCTGCTGTTGGTGCTGGTCCTCGATCCGGTGATGTGGTGCGCCGTGCGCTTTGCCGGTGGCTTCTGTTTCGCCGGGCTGTTCACCATCGTCGAAAGCTGGCTGAACTCCGGCGTCACCAACAAGGATCGCGCGCGCGTGCTGGCGATCTACCGGATGGTCGACACCGGCTCGGTGACATCGGCACAGTTCCTGATCCCGGTCTTCGGCGCCGGCGGCTTCACGATCTTCGCCATCATGTCGATCATGATCACGCTGTCGCTGGTGCCGGTCTCGCTCGGCGACCGCTCCAATCCGACACCGCCGGAGGAGGTCAAGCTCGACCTGGCGCGTGTCTGGCGCATTTCGCCGCTCGGCTGCTTCGGCTGCATCGCCGTCGGCGTCACCAACAGCGCCTTTCGCACGCTGTCGCCAGTCTATGCCGAACAGATCGGCATGTCGGTCGCTGATGTGGTCACCTTCGTCAGCGTCGGCATTTTCGGCGGCGCCATCATCCAGTATCCGCTCGGCTACCTCTCAGACCGCTGGGACCGGCGCCGGGTGCTGTTGCTGACGACCTGCTGCGCGATGCTTGCCGCCCTGGCGCTGGTGTTCATCGCCGGCAGCAATCCGCTGCTCAACTTCATCATCATCTTCATCTTCGGCTGTTTCGCCATGCCGCTTTATTCGCTGGCGGCGGCGCATTCCAACGACCGCGCCGATACTGGCGAGTTCGTGCTGATCAACGCGGCGCTGATGCTGTTCTACTCCTTCGGCGCCATCGGCGGCCCTTTCGCGGCCTCGACAGTGATGCAGTATTTCGGGCCGAGCGCTCTGTTCGTGTTCAGCGCCACCGTCTATGCGATCCTCATCACCGTCATCCTCTACCGCATGCAGGCGCGCTCCGGCGTGCCCGTGGGCAAGCGCGGCCGCTTCATCGCGCTGTTGCGCACGTCGACCGTTTTCGCGCGGCTGGCGAGGCGCAATGGCGATTCCGATGGCTCGGGAAGCGCATGACGGCGGCGCCAAAGCTTGACGAAAGCCTTCCCGGCTGAAATCTAGGAAGACCTTACTCCTGCCAAAAGCGATTTGATGCACGTCATCACCACCCAGAAAGAACTCGAGACCGTTCTCGCCGCTTTCGAAAAGTCCGATTTCGTCACCGTCGACACCGAGTTCATCCGCGAAACGACCTTCTGGCCGATCCTGTGCCTGATCCAGATGGCGGCGCCCGGCGTCACCGCGCTGATCGACCCGCTGTCGCCCGAGATCAACCTCGCCCCGTTCTTCCGGCTGATGGCCAACGAGGCCGTGGTCAAGGTCTTCCACGCGGCACGCCAGGACATCGAAATCATCGTCCATCTCGGCGATCTCGTGCCGCATCCGGTATTCGACACGCAGGTCGCGGCCATGGTCTGCGGCTTCGGCGACAGCGTCTCCTACGACCAGCTCGTGCAGCGCATCACCGGCGCACGGCTCGACAAGTCGTCGCGCTTCACCGACTGGCGCCACCGGCCGCTGTCCGACAAGCAGCTCGATTACGCGCTCGCGGACGTCACCCATCTGATCGAGGTCTATCAGCATTTGAGCGCCGAACTGGCGCGGGAGAACCGCGCCCACTGGCTTAACGAAGAGATGGACGTCCTGACCTCGCGCGAGACCTACGATCCGCATCCGGAGGACGCCTGGAAGCGGCTGAAGATGCGGCTGCGCAAGCCGCAGGAACTTGCGATCGTGCAGGCCGTGGCGGCATGGCGCGAACGTGAGGCGCGCGAGCGCGACGTGCCGCGCGGCCGCGTGCTCAAGGACGACGCGATCTACGAGGTGGCGCAGCAGGCGCCGCGCGACGCGGCCGCCCTTGCCAAGCTGCGCACGACGCCCAAGGGCTGGGAGCGCTCCTCGACGGCGACGGCCCTGCTTGGGGCGGTCAACACCGCGCTGGCCCTGCCCAAGGAGCAGATGCCGAAACTGCCGAAGAATTTCCAGCCGCCGGAAGGCTCGAGCGCCGCGGCCGAATTGCTGAAAGTGCTGCTGAGGATCGTCGCCGAAAAGCAGGGCGTGGCCTCGAAAGTGCTGGCCTCCAGCGACGACATCGACCGCATCGCCGCCGAAGGCGAGGATGCGGACGTACCGGCGCTGCAGGGCTGGCGGCGCGCCGTGTTCGGCGAAGCGGCGCTGAAGCTGGTGCGCGGCGAGATCGGGATAAAGTTCGACAAGCGCAAAATAGCGGTGTTCGACCTCTAGAGGCTTTCCAGCCGATGCGTTCGGATCAGGACGAGAACCGGCGATACGAAGCGATCGACGCATTGCGTGGGATCGCCGTGATGCTGGTTCTGATCTTCCACTACACGTCCCGCTTTCCCGCCGACTACATCGAGTTCGACCACCAGATGACGCTGCCGTGGCAAGGCATAGTCGGCGTCTTTCTCTTCTTCATCATCAGCGGTTACTGCATCGCGATGACAGCCGAGCGGTCTGGAACCGTGTGGATGTTCTGGCTGCAGAGACTTACGCGGCTGGAGCCCGCGCTCATCGCCTGTATCGCGATCACGCTTGTCGTGGTTGCGGCTCTGGGTCTTCCGGGCAGGGAGGCTTCAGCGCTCGACGGCCTGAAAAACGCAAGCTGGGTAACCCTGTTTGCCCCAACGCCGCTTGTCGACGGCGCCTACTGGTCGCTGCTTGCGGAAGCAAAATTCTACTTTGTGTTCGGCCTCATCTTCTATCTCTGGCCAAATCGCGTCCTCGTCCTTTTCACCAGTTTTACCGTTCTGGGCGCAATTGCACAGTTCTCAGGATTGTGGAGAGACCATCAGGCCCTGATTTATCCCTTCAAGGGCATCGCCATGCCATATTTTCTGTTCCCCTACAGCCTCTTCTTTTTGATGGGCATCGCGGCGAGGCGATCGACCCGAGCCGTGCAGGCGGTCGTGACAGCCGGATGCCTGTTGGTTGTTATCAAACTGTGGGGTGGCTCGGCATTCAGTGCCTGGGTCATCGCGCTTTCGATTCTTGGGGTCATCGGCGTCCAGCTGCGAGATATCACTATCTGGCGAAGCGTGAGTTACATCGGCTTGATCAGCTATCCTCTGTATCTTCTGCACCAGAACGTCGGTGTCGCGATCATCCGATGGCTGGCTCCGTGGATCGCCTCCCCGTATCTTCGGATCGGCATAGCGTTCTGCATCGTGGTCGCCATTGCGGCATTCGTCGCGTGGGCGGTCGAGCATAGATTTCGGCGGAGGATCGAAATCTCTGTGGCACGCTTGATGTCGAGGGCCGCAACCCCCGCGTGACCCTGCCTCAGACGATGCCGAGCAAATGCAGCGCGAACCAGATCCAGGCCAGCGCCAGCACCACCGCACCGGCAAAGAAAGAACGGCTGCGCAGTCGCAGATTGTTGCTGGTCAGGTGAACCCAGGCATGAAAATAGCGCGTCAGGACGAAAATCCACGCCAGCGCCAAGGTCAGATAGTTGACGCCGTTGGTGACGTGCAGCGTCAGGCACAGCACATAGAAAAGCACCGGCAGTTCGAACTGATTGCAGAGATTGGCGGCAACGGTGACGCTGGACGCCGGCTCGGTCGAGCGTGTCTTGTACTGTCCAACCTTGGCCTCACCTGATTTGACTGCTCCATATCTGCGGCGCCCCAATACGCCGTAGACGATGTAGACCAAAGCCACATGCGCCAGAACGGGCCAGAAGATCGTGGTCTGGTTCATGACACTTCCCCTGCTCTGTCCGGCATCAGGCCTGGCGTCTTTGGCCCACCAGCCAGAAAGCCGCGATGACGACCACCGGGATGGCGAGAAGCGCGAATTTGGTGACGATCAGAACCGAAGCGAAAGACAGTGAATCCGGGTTGGCCGACAGGAAGTCGGACAGAAGCCGCGCCACGGCGATATTCTGGGCATAGTCGGCGAGCGTGTAGGGCAGCACAAGCACCAGCGCGAAGATCGACTGCACCTGCCCGGGGAGCTCGCGGAAATTCCGCAGGCGCCGGCCGGTGGCCAGGATCAGGCTTACCAAGGTCAGCGACAGCAGCGCCGGGAACAGCAGATCGAAGGTCAGATAGTGCCAGACCAGAATGATCTCGCCGCCGCGCCGGCCGATCGCCGTCAGCCAAGCCATGCCTTCGTCGGGCGTGAAGCCCAAATAGCGCATGTCGAGCGACGGCAAGCCACCGCTCAACTGGCGGAAATAGAAGAATTCCATCACCGTCATGGCGATGAAAACCGCCGCCGACAGGAAACACAGTGCGGCCGCATGGCGCGGCAGCCGCAGGACCGTCGCGGTCAGGCTCCGCCCGAGCCCGTATTGTTCAGGCTCCGCCGGGATAGTTCGGGCTTTCGCGGGTAATCGTGACGTCATGGGCGTGGCTTTCACGAAGTCCGGCGTTGGATATGCGCACAAAAGTGGCGCGCTCGCGGAAATCGGCAAGGTCGCGGCCACCGACATAACCCATAGCGGCTTTTAGCCCGCCCGCAAGCTGGTGCAGCACGCCAGACACAGGTCCTTTGTATGGAACCTGGCCCTCAATGCCTTCCGGGACCAGTTTGAGGGTATCGCGCACCTCGGCCTGGAAGTAGCGATCGGCCGAGCCGCGCGCCATGGCGCCGACCGAACCCATACCGCGATAGGCCTTGAAGGAACGCCCCTGGTGCAGATAGACCTCGCCCGGGCTCTCATCGGTCCCGGCCAGCAGCGAGCCGATCATAGCGGCGCTGGCGCCGGCGGCGAGCGCCTTGGCGAGATCGCCGGAATATTTGATGCCGCCATCGGCGATCACCGACACACCCGATTTGTGCGCCGTCTCGACCGCCGACATGATGGCCGAAAGCTGCGGCACGCCGACACCGGCGACGATGCGGGTGGTGCAGATGGATCCCGGGCCGATGCCGACCTTGACGGCGTCGGCGCCAGCATCGATCAGCGCCTGCGTGCCTTCGGCGGTGGCGACGTTACCGGCCAGGATGCGAACCGAGTTCGAAAGCTTCTTGGCGCGCGTGACAGCGTCGAGCACGCGCTGCGAGTGGCCATGCGCGGTGTCGATGACCAGAAGGTCGACGCCGGCATCGATCAGGCGCTCGGCGCGCTCGAAGCCGTCGTCACCGACGCTGGTGGCGGCCGCGGCGCGCAGGCGGCCCTGCGCATCCTTGGTGGCGTGCGGGTTGAGCTGCGACTTCTCGATGTCCTTGACGGTGATCAGGCCGACGCAATTGCCCTGCTTGTCGACGACGACCAATTTTTCGATCCGGTGCTGGTGAAGAAGCCGCTTGGCTTCGTCCTGGTCGACATTCTCCTTGACCGTGATCAGGTTCTCACGGGTCATCAACTCATAGACTTTCTGCGCCGGGTCGGAGGCAAAGCGCACGTCGCGATTGGTCAGGATGCCGACCAGCCTGCCGGTCTTGTGGCCGCCAGTGCCGCCATTCTCGACCACCGGAATGCCCGAGATCGAATAGGTTCGCATCAGCGACAGCGCATCGGCGAGCGTGGCGTCCGGACCGATGGTGACCGGATTGACCACCATGCCGGATTCAAATTTCTTCACCTGCCGCACCTGCTCGGCCTGTTCGGCCGGCGAGAAATTGCGGTGGATGACGCCGATGCCGCCGGCCTGGGCCATGGCGATGGCAAGGCGCGCCTCAGTGACGGTGTCCATCGCGGCGGAGAGGATCGGTACGTTGAGGTCGATGTCGCCTGCGATGCGTGTACGGACATCGGTTTCGCCGGGCATGACCTCGGAGTGACCCGGCTGCAAAAGCACGTCGTCAAAGGTCAGCGCCAGTGCGCCTGTGGACGTTTCGATGATTTTTGCCATGGCCAGCCCTTTAGAATGCGGAAAAAGCGCTGGACCGGGATGGACAGCGCCGACTCTCATCTTCCCTTTCAGGATTGGCGCTGGCTGGTAACACGTCGCGACGCCGATGAAAAGCCGATCGTTGCATTGCACAACAACGGCTTCGACCATTTGATCGTGCCACCCGTGGTTGCGGTCGCACAAAAGTGACAGCAATTTAACACGACATCGGTGTCCAGCCATGATAACCGCCCTCTGTATCGGTTCGCCCCCGGCCGACTAGAAAATTTGAAACGGTCACGCTTGTGAATCGCACCATTCCGCTGATCCTGGCGGTCGCACTTTTCATGGAAAACATGGATTCGACCGTCATCGCGACATCGCTGCCGGCGATCGCCATCGACATCCGCACCAGCCCGATCGCGCTGAAGCTGGCACTGACGGCCTATCTGGTGTCACTGGCGATCTTCATTCCAATCAGCGGCTGGATGGCCGACCGCTTCGGCGCCAAGAACATTTTTCGTGCAGCGATTGCGGTGTTTATCGTCGGTTCGGTGGCCTGCGCCTTCTCCGGCTCGCTGCCGGCCTTCGTGGTGTCGCGCTTCCTGCAAGGCATTGGCGGCGCCATGATGACGCCCGTCGGACGCCTGGTGCTGGTGCGGGCCACGCCCAAGAGCGACCTGGTCGCCGCCATGTCGTGGCTGACCGTTCCCGCATTGGTCGGACCGCTCGTCGGCCCGCCGATCGGCGGCTTCATAACCACCTACTTCACCTGGCACTGGATCTTCCTGATCAATGTGCCGATCGGCCTGGTCGGCATCTGGCTGGCGACGCGCTTCCTGCCGGAAACCGAATCGATGGAGACACCGCCGCTCGATTTCATCGGCTTCGTGCTAAGCGGGCTTGCGGCATCCGGCGTGGTCTTCGGCCTGTCGGTGGTCAGCCTGCCCTATCTGCCGCCGGCGACCGGCTTCACCACCGTGGGGGTCGGGCTGCTGTCGGGCGCGCTCTACCTCATGCATGCGCGGCGCGCCAAAAATCCGCTGCTGGCGCTCGAACTGTTCCGCAACCAGGTGTTCCGCTCATCGGTGCTTGGCGGCTCGCTGTTTCGCATCGGCATCGGAGCGGTGCCGTTCCTGCTGCCGCTGATGTTCCAGATCGGTTTCGGGCTGACGCCGTTCCAGTCCGGCATGATCACCTTTGTCTCGGCGGTCGGGGCCATCGGCATGAAATTCGTCACCGCGCTGATTTTTCGCCTTGCCGGCTTCCGCCGCGTGCTCATCGTCGGCTCGCTAGTCGCCGCCGCATCGATCGCCATCTACGGCTGCTTCACCCCGCAAACGCCTTACGTGCTAATGCTGGCCATATTGCTGGTCGGCGGCTTCATCCGCTCGATGTTCTTCACCGGCGTCAACGCGCTCTCCTATGCCGAAGTGTCGGCCGAAGACACCAGCAAGGCAACGCCGATCACGGCGGTGTTCCAGCAACTGTCGATCGCGCTTGGCGTGGCGCTCGCCGGCGGCATCCTGGAAGTCTCGACCTCGATCCATGGCGGCTCGCTGACGCTGGGCGATTTCCACACCGCCTTCTTCATCGTGGCGGCGGTATCGGCGGCGGCATCGTTGTCGTTCATGCGGCTGGCGCCCGATGCCGGCAATGCCGTCTCCGGCCATGGCCGGCTGACGACGCCCAAGACGCTGGAACCGGCCAGATCGCCGGGCGAGTGAAGGCCGGCTCAGCGGTCAGCGTCCCCCGGCGCTTCGCCATGGCTCCGGGCGCTCGAGCCCTCTGGAACGTCCACTGGACGTTCCGATCCCCCTGATCGCGGAACCGACTCTCGCCCCTTGAAATCTTTTGCCAACAGATAAAGCTCGACCGATTCATCGCGCGAGGCCGGCGGCTTGACGTGGTGGACGGAGCGGAAATTCTTCTTGAGCAGGGACAGCAGTTCGTTCTCGGCCCCGCCCTGAAAAGTCTTGGCGAGGAAATGGCCGCCCGGCTTCAGGACGGACAGCGCGAAATCGGCCGCCACTTCGCACAGATGCATGGTGCGGATGTGGTCGGTGCGTTTGTGGCCGGTGGTGGGTGCCGCCATGTCGGACAGCACGACATCTGGGTTCCCACCCAACGCCTCGGCGAGCTTTCGCGGCGCATCCGCATCCAGGAAATCCATCAAAAGCACCGGTGCGCCGGGCACGGCATCCATTTCCAGATAGTCGATGCCGACGACATGCGGATTTTCCGCCGTCGATTTCGTGCGCGCCGCCGCGACCTGGCACCAGCCGCCGGGGGCGGCACCGAGGTCGATCACCTTCATGCCTGGCTTCAGCAAATGGTGCTTGTCGTCGATCTCGATCAGCTTGTAGGCCGCGCGCGAGCGATAGCCGTCAGCCTTCGAGCGCTGGACATAGGGATCGTTGATGTGACGCTGCAGCCAACGTCGCGACGATTCCTTCAGGCCACTCTTTTTCTTGATCCGCGTCTTCAGCACGCGAATTCCGGCCGATCCTGGGTTTTCCGGTTTCTTGGTCATTAACGGCCACGCCCATCGTTGCGCCAGACGCCGTCATCGGCCATCAGCTCGCTCAATATGCCTTCGCGGAGGCCACGGTCGGCGACGCGCAGCCGCTCTGAAGGCCAGACGGCGCGGATCGCTTCGAGAATAGCACAGCCGGCCAGCACCAGATCGGCGCGGTCGGCGCCAATGCAAGGGTTGGCGCAGCGCTGCTGGAAATCCCAGCCGACCAGCCTCTCTACCATACGGTCGACGCTGTCGCGGTCCATCCACAGCCCGTCGACCCGACGCCGGTCGTAACGCTCCAGATCGAGGTGGACGCCGGCCAGCGTCGTCACCGTGCCGGACGTGCCCAGCAGATGAAAATTCGGGCTGGCCTTGAGGTGGCTCAGCCGGTCGCGGCCGTCGAAGCTCGCCAAACGGCGGGCGACGTCGTCGACCATGGCGTCGAAGATCTCGCGCGTCACGGTACGGCCACCAAAGCGCTCGGCCAGTGAGACGACGCCAACCGGCAGCGACGTCCACGAGACGATATGATTGGCGAGCCGCGGCGAACGGCGGCCAGTGAGATCGATGAGCGCGATCTCCGAAGAACCGCCGCCGATGTCGAACAGCACGACGCCCTGCGTGTCGCGCTCGACCAGCGAGCCGCAGCCGGAAACCGCCAGCCGCGCCTCGGTCTGACGGTCGATGATCTCGAGCTTCAGACCAGCCTCGCGCTCGACGCGATCGAGGAATTCGACGCCGTTTTCGGCCGAGCGGCAGGCCTCGGTGGCAATCAGCCTGGCCTTCCTGATCTTGCGGCTGCGCAATTTGTCGCCACAGATCTTCAGCGCCTCGACGGCGCGATCCATCGCCGGCTGACCGAGCCGGCCATTGGCGGTGAGCCCCTCCCCCAGCCTGACGATACGCGAGAAGGCGTCGATGACGCGGAACTGGCCATGCCGGGTGGGAACGGCGACCAGCAGCCGGCAATTGTTGGTGCCGAGGTCGAGGGCGGCGAAGACCGGCAGCTCATGCACCGGCGACCGGCGCGTGCTCTGTTCGGGGCGTGGCGCGGGAGCGGCGGAGGAGACTGCCGACGCCGTCGGCTGCATCGCTTCCAAAGCCGGAACAGCGGGCTGGGCTGGGGCTGGCGACCGATTGCCCTGCGTTTCGTCGCGCGCAAAAACCTTGCGCCCGCGCCGTCGCTTGCGCCGCTTCTTGGGCTTGCCCTTCTGGTGATGTGT
>NZ_PNOT02000299.1 GCF_002879535.1 Mesorhizobium intechi | reverse complement strand
GAACAGGTGGCTCGTATTCGAAGCCAAAATCTGGGGCTCAAACTCGGAACGAGGGACAGGAGTCGATCGAGGTTACCTGACGAGGATTGAGACGGCTGACGGGCCCACGCGCTTCGCCCTATCGACGCTCGCGAGACAGCTTCGAAATCGACAATGGGTACAAAAAAGCCAGCACGTCCATTAGCAAGCTGGCCATGTGATTTTCTGAACCGCGCTGGCGTGAGGCGGCACGGTCCCGAGGTGACGGGAAACCGCCTTGCACTCTCGGAGCATTTTGAAGCTGCCGCGACTTTGCTGTCGGGTTTGTCAGGTCCGCGACACGGGCTCTGCTCTGCCGGGCTTGCGGCTGCGCATTCGTTCAAGCTGTTGAATGATATGTAGAAAATCTCCTGCAGGGCTCTTTCCGCGCTCTGGCACGACTTTTGACGCTGTCTTGTGAGACGGCAGGAGATACCGACTGGCGTCCATTCGGGAGCGATATCGCGCTCAATGCAATGAAGGAAGACAACATGTCAGGCCAGAGTCAGTTCAGATTCTATCCGAAACGGGCATTGCCTGTGGAATGCAATATCGACCGGCGTGGCTGGCGTCACCATCACAATCGCCCGGCCCCGGCCAATGGCCACCGATCGACTTGGAGATACAGTTCGACCAGCATGTGCTTGCTCCTGTCCTCTCGCCGGCGCTCGAGGAGACCGGCGAGCGCGTCGGCGGCCAACCGGCCTTTCGCGTGCCGCGCTGCGGAAATCCTCGAAGAGATGATCGACCCCGAACCGCTGTGGAGCAAGAGCTTCATTCCGGCTCGCCGTTCGAAGCTGGAAAACGCCGCGTCTCCGACGATTTCGCTCGTCGGCTCTTTGGCGGGCAGGCAGCGGTCTGGCCAAGAGGGTTACAAGTTGCCGGATGGCCAAGATGCAATGCCGCGCGGCCTGGTTAGTTGTCAGACTTCAGAATAAATCCAATGGCGCTCAACCCGGTTCCGGATCATGTCCCGCCCGAAATGGTGGGGGACTTCAGCCTGTTCACGTCGCCTGGCATGCTGCCGACGCCCGACGGGGACCCGCAGGCCGCCACTGCTTGCGTTCATGCCGGGCCACCGATCTTTTATTCCCCCTTTAACACGCGCGATGGCCGAGGCACCTGGGTCATCACTCGCGCCACAGACCAGCGCAGGGTGCTGCAAGACGCTGATAGCTTCTCCAGCCATCGAAGCATCTTCGCCTCCGCGCTTGGCGAGAACTGGCCGATGATCCCGCTTGAACTCGATCCACCGGCCCATGGCGTCTTTCGATCGCTACTCAATCCGCTGCTCTCGCCCAAGCGGGTGACGGCACTCGAACCGGCTGTCCGTGAGCGAGCGATAGCCCTGATCGACAGCATTGCCGCATCGGGCACGAGCTGCGACGTCATGCAGGATTTTGCCTTTCCTTTTGCGGTCAGCATCTTCCTTCGCCTTCTTGGGCTACCCGATCACCGACTCCATACATTTGTCGGCTGGGCGAACGACCTGCTCCACGGCGACGATGTCAAAAGACCGGCGGCGGCCCGGACGATCCTGGCGTTCATCGACGAGCTCGCGGCCATGCGCCGCGAGGAACCGGTCGACGATTTCATGACCTTCATCGTGCAGGCACAGGTCGAGGGCCGGCGGCTGACCGACGAGGAAGTCCGTGGCATCGGCGTGCTGGTGTTCGTCGCGGGACTCGACACGGTCGCTGCAGCGATTGGCTTTGACCTGGCCTTTCTCGCGCGTCATCCCAAAGAACAGGAACTGCTGCGGAGCGAACCGAACCGAATCGTGCTCGCAGCCGAAGAATTGCTGCGTGCCTATCCGACCGTGCAGATTATCAGGGTGGCAAGAAAAGATATCGACTTCGAAGGCGCGCCGATCCGTAAGGGGGACTATGTTTCCTGCGCCACGATGATTGCCAATCGCGATCCGGCGGAATTCGAATGTCCCGACACGATCGATCTCATGCGCGAGGACAACCGCCACGCCGCCTTTGGCTATGGTCCCCACCGCTGCCTTGGCTCACACCTCGCCCGGCGAGAGATTGTTATTGGCCTGGAGGAATGGTTGGCGCGCCTCCCGGCCTTCCGGATCAAGGAAGGTACAGCGCCCATCGCCTATGGCGGCCATGTGTTTGGGATCGAAAATCTGATCGTCGACTGGTCCTGACCAAGGCAGCCTTCAGCCGCGGCACAGACAATGGGGGAGCGCCATGCACATCGTCGTCCACAAAGCCAAATGCCAGGGTCACGCACGATGCTGGGCCCAAGCTCCGAACATCTTCAAGCTTGATGATGAGGGCTACGTCCTGCTTGGCGACATCAATGTCGCGCAAGGGGACGAACTGCTCGCGTCACGGGCGGTACGATCCTGCCCCGAAAGTGCGCTGGAAATCGATCGCACATCGGCCGCGCGGTTCGAACCAGCCGCCATGCAACCAAGAGCTGGGGAAGCTTAGGTGGAATCGACGAGACGTGGCCCCACACCGCAAAGCAAGATGTCCGGCCGCTTCCCTGTCTCCTCCTCTCTGGCATCGAGACCTCCATGACACGCACGCGACATGTGAAGTTCGTCTCCGTTCTGGCTTCTTCAGTTGCCGACCGGTTCGGCCTTGCACGCACCTAGAGGCACGAAACGCCTCTTCCAATCTCAAAATTTGGGACAGAGCAATGGGCCAGGCAAAAATCACCGAACTGTGCGACCGCGAGGCGATCCGCGACTGCCTTTATCGGTACTGCCGCGGCATAGACCGCGCGGATGAGGCTGCGCTGCGCAGTGCGTATTGGCCCGATGCGCATGACAATCACGGCGCCTATTGTGGCTCAGCCGAGGGCTTCATTGAGTTTGCGCTTGGTGTTTTCAAGACCGGACCGCGCTTAATCCACCAGATCACGAACGTGTTGATCGAATTCATCGACCCGGCGGAGGCCGTGGTTGAAAGCTATTTCACCGCGCTGCAACGCGGACCAGACAACGACGGAGAAGCACGCCAGGTGCTTCTCTGCGGCCGTTACTGCGATCTTTTTCAGAAGAGGGAAGGGGCGTGGCGCATTGCCGAACGGACCGTCGTTTACGATTGGATCGAAGAGCAGACCCCACCAGCGGTCCCCGAGGCAGAACGGTTCGGCTTGCGGCAACCGATCGGAGCAGCGCATCCCAATGACCCGGTTTACGCGCTCAGGAAGCGCCGCAGCTCGTCATCAAAATGAAAATGCCATGCATGTCACCACAATGCTTTCCAAGGCTCCCAATTGCGGAGCCGCGTCGCGGGAGCGGTCCCGGAACGCAACACGTCTGCCCGGTATGGAAACTCGCCGTCACCAGGACGTCCGCGACTGGTCTTGCGGCTGACTCGCGTCGATATCTCTGACGCTGGCTGCGGAGAGGTTCATATGAAGCAGGCAGGACGGGTCGTCATCATAACGGGAGCGGCAGGCGGAATCGGCCGTGCGCTGGTCGAGATCGTTGCCGCCGATGGAGACATCGTCGTTGCGGTGGACCTTCCTGGCAGCGGCGTTCTTGAACTGGCCGGCGGTCTCGGCCATCCGCATCTGGGCCTCGAATGCGATGTCTCACGAGAAGAGGACATTGTCGCCCTATGCGGCCGCATCGAAGCGCAGTTCGCGAAAATCGATGTTCTCGTCAACAACGCGGCGATAGGACCCGCCATGGCTGCGACTGTCGACACCGGTTTCGAGGCCTTCCGACGCGTGCTGGCAACAAACCTGATCGGGCCTTTCATCATGGCCGGCGAAGCGGCGAGGCGCATGCAGCCCGGCGCTGCCATTGTCAACGTCGCTTCGCTGGCGGGCGTGCTCGGCAATCCCAAGCGCAACGCCTATGCCAGTTCGAAGGCAGGCTTGATCGCTCTCACGAGGTCGCTTGCATGCGAGTGGGCCTCGCGCGGCATCCGCGTAACGGCGGTAGCGCCAGGATACGTGCGCACGCCGATGGTGGCGGAACTGGAACGCGCGGGCAAGATGGACCTCGCGGCCGTGCGCCGCCGCGTGCCCATGGGACGAATGGCGCGCCCCGACGAGATCGCTCGGGCCGTGCGTTTTTTGGCCAGCGCACAGACGGGCTACATCACCGGATCGGTGCTGACGGTCGACGGCGGTTGGATGTCGTTCAACCAGCCGGGCGACGCGCACCCGCCGGTCGACGAGACGCCTCGAGCCGAACTCTTCCGGCCGGCCGAACGAACTGGCGCGCGCACAGTGGTCGTGACGGGCGGCGCGAACGGTATAGGCGCCGCCGTCGTTCGCCGCTTCGCCGCGAACTCCGACACGGTCGTGATCGCCGATAGAGATGGTGCTGGGGCGGCAGAACTCGCTGGTTTGCTGGGCGGCAGACACGTGGCGAAATCCGTCGACGTGGCGGTCGAGAGCGACGTGGTGGCGCTGTTCGAGGAAATACGGGGGCGCTTCGGTCGCATCGAGGCCCTCGTCAACTGTGCTGCTGTTGCCGATACGTTTGTGCGAGGGATCCAAATCCCGCAACAGATCGAGCGGGTGCTGGACGTCAATCTTACCGGCACCTTCACCTGCGCACGCGAGGCGATCAAGTCGATGGACGCCGGCGGCGTAATCCTCAATCTTGGATCGATCAATAGCTTCCTGCCCTTGGTGCCGCGCCATGCCTATGGGGCGTCCAGGGCGGGTATGAACATTCTGACCCGGTGCATGGCGGCCGAACTCGGGTCGGTCGGCATTCGAACGGCCACCGTCGCTATTGGCTACATCCGTACGCCTGACATTGCTCAGCTGGTCGAGTCCGGCCGCATCGATTCCGCAGCGATCACACGGCGCATCCCTATGGGCCGGATGGGAGAGCCCGAAGACGTCGCCGAGGCAGTGTTCTTTCTGGCCTCGCCTGACGCCTCATATGTAAACGGCTCGACCCTCTACGTGGACGGCGGCTTGACCTCGTTGGCTGACGCGCGAAACGCCCAGACAACCGATCAAGAAGATCCAACGGAATGTTCGCCGGCGACGGGTTGCGGTTCGTCGAAGCCGACGAGGTTCGAGCATTGAGACTGCGGCTGCATGGCACGTGCCAAGCGCGGCTTGCCAAGTGATCGCCTTCCTCGGTGACGGAAAACTGGTCATCAGGGTCGAACCATTAGCCAAGTTTTGGCGCTTGCCTGCGGCCGCCGAACGACAAGCGGCTTTGCGCAAGATCGTCCACTACGTCGCCGCCAGGCCGGATCGATACCGCCCACCCGCAATCGGCACAAGTCGAAGGCTTGATTGCCCACTTTGTGTAAACGAGGACACGCCATGGAATTCGCGACATTCATCTTGGCGGCCCAGCGAGGCTATCATCAATCGTGCGACAGCGTCATCGGTAACTCCATAGAACAGGCAATCGCTTCGGAGCAGGCCGGCTTCAACACCGCTTGGTTCGCCGAGCACCACTTCAACAATTACAGCCTGGTTCCCTCGCCCTTGATGATGGTGGCACACTGTGCCGGCCTTACGAGCACCATTCGCCTTGGCACCGGCGTGTGTGTGCTGCCGCTATATCAACCGCAGCGCCTGCTCGCCGAGATCGGCTTTGCCGATATCGTTTCGAACGGCCGCCTCGAACTCGGCGTCGGCTCGGGATACCAGCAGTTCGAGTTCGAGCGCTTCGGCGTCGATGTCGATCAGGCGCCGGCCGTGTTTGCGGAATACCTGGATATCCTTCTCAAGGGCCTTAACCAGAAGGTCTTCGAGCACAATGGCCAGTATGAGAAGATACCTTTAACGGCGATTTCGCTGCGCACCATCCAAAGGCCAGCCCCACCGATCTGGATCGCCTGCGGGTCCGCGCGAAGCATGTGCCGGGCCTATCGTGAGGGCCACAATCTTTTCGTCACGGCGTTCCACAACGGCTTGGAAAACTTGAGAACGCTGCGTGAGACCATCGAGGCAGCAGCGGCCTCGCGGGGTAAGGATGTCACCGCCGCCAAGATAGGGCTTCTGCGCTGCTGCTATGCCAGCGACGATCAGGCGGAGATCGACAGCTATCTCGACAACGCCCGCTTCCAGCGCCGGCTATCTGAAGCACTTCATCAGCGCCGCCAGCAGAGCCGGGACGGCTATCTGCTGCAGGAAACACCGACGCAGCAGGATCTATCGTTCGAGACCATGCGCCAGAACCTGCCGATCGGCAGCGTAAGTCGCGTCATCGATCGCCTGCTGGAAGAGATAAGTATCCTGAAGCCGGACCAGATCGCAATTCAGACCCAATTGGGAGATTTCGACCAAAAGACGATGCTACGCCAGATTGAGCTCTGGGGAGACAAGATCATTCCAGCGATCAACAAGTCGCTTGGTCAGGTCAAGGCTTGAAGCTCGGAACGGCCACTGGGGGAGCTGAAATCTCGCATGCCGATGCTCGACAATTCGTCCATGAGGCATGGATAAATAATCAAGCCGCCTGGCGATTGCCGGGATCGAAGACCAACGCCGTCCGTCACCTTGCCTGCACGGATCGCCGGTCTTCCGCTCTCTGGCCATCTCGCTTGCGATCGTTGATCGGCAGCCTCGGAACGGCCGCCATGGCGTAGACGAATAGCCACTCCCGCGACCCCTCTTGTGTCCGAAGTTGGACGAGGATGTCGGAAGCCCGACAAATGGTCGAGAGGGGACCTGGCCCGCCAGTATGGAGAACTGGTGCGGCGCAGGTGGTACGCCAATTCGGCACGCGCCTTGCTTCATTGATTCTGAATGGCGCACGACAACGGCAGATCGCCGATCGGTGGTCAGAGCGGTTCGTCACTGAAAGTACTTCGTGCGGCAGCGATGACAGGCTTGTCGGCTGGATAGCGTCGGTGGAGGTGAGACAGCATGGTGGAGAGGCAGTCTGGTGCGCAGGCGCGCGAGAGCTTGCGCCGAATGATCGCGTCCAGTGAACTCGCCTTCGCAATGGAGGCTCATGACGGCCTTTCGGCGGCGATTGCCGAGCGCGCAGGCTTCAAGGCGCTCTGGGCGTCCGGCCTCTCGATTTCGTCCAGCCTCGGATATCGAGATGCTAACGAAGCTTCCTGGTCCCAGCTCGTCGATGTCGTTGAGCGAATTTCCGACACGGTGGACATTCCAGTCCTCGTCGACGGGGACAGCGGGTTCGGGAACTTCAACAATGCCCGTTTGGTCGCCCGCAAGCTGCGCCAACATGGCGCGAGCGGCATATGTCTCGAGGACACGGCGTTCCCGAAAATGAACTCGTTCATCGGTGATCGGCACCCGTTGGCCGATATTCCCGAGTTCTGCGGCCGGCTTAAGGCGGTGAAGGACCAAGTGCCGGATGCGGAGTTCGTTCTGGTCGCCCGGATCGAGGCGCTCATCGCCGGCCGCGGAGAGGATGAGGCGCTGGCGCGGGCACAAGCGTACGCTGAGGCGGGCGCCGATGCTATTCTGATTCATTCCCGCAAGTCCAACGCTGAGCAGATTTTCGCCTTCACGCGCGCCTGGCAGAACCGCCTTCCGGTCGTGATCGTGCCTACGAAATATTACCGCACGCCGGTCTCCGCGTATCGGGCGGCCGGAATCTCCACGGTCATCTGGGCGAACCACAACATGCGCGCGGCGATATCGGCGATGCGCCAGGTCTGCGACCGCATCCTCCGCGAAGAAAGTACCGCCGGTATCGAGGACGAGGTGGCGACGCTCGACGAACTCTTCGATCTGCTCAATTACCAGGAACTCTCAGCGGCGGAAGAGAAATATCTGCCGCAGACGGCGACCGGCGTGCGGTAGCAGGCCCAGCCCGTCTTTTGAAAAGCAAAACGAAAACGGGAGCGCACATGCTTGCGCATCGGACAAACCTGTTTGGCACATCGGGTACCGCCGCGGCGCGCGCTGCCGCAAAAGCGGCGGTCGAGGCTGGCAAGGAGATCATCGATCTGACCGCCGGCGAGATCTGGAGCGAGCTTGCTCCCACGATCCGCGACGGCGCGATCGATGCCATCAATAAGGGCGTCAATCGCTATACCGATACGGTTGGCATGGTGGAGCTGCGTGAGGCACTGGCGCGGAAGATCTCCCTCGATACCGGACAGATCTGGAAGGCCGAGGAAGTTGCCGTGACGTCCGGAGCAAAGCAGGCCTTGTTCAATGCCGCAATGGTGCTGCTGAACCCGGGCGACGAGGTCATCATCCCGGCGCCTTACTGGACAACGTTTCCGGCCCAGGTGCTAATCGCCGGCGGCACACCAGTCTTCGTCGACACCAAATCCAACGGTTACGTCCCGCGCCCCGAGCACATCAAGGACGCAGTCACCGAGCGCACGCGGGCGATCGTCATCAACACGCCCAGCAATCCGGCCGGTGCGGTCTACGATGTTGAGACCCTGATGGCCATCGCTCAATTGGCGGTCAGCCGCAACCTGTGGATCATTTTCGACGAGTGCTATGGCGACTTCGTGCATGGGGATCATACCCACCATCCGATCGTCTCGGTCGCTCCGGACATTCGAGCACGCGTGCTGATCGTCAACTCCTTCAGCAAATCGCTGGCATTGACCGGCTGGCGCATCGGTTATCTGGCGGGACCAAAAGAGGTGATCAATACCGTCAAGGCCCTGCAATCGCACACCACTTCGAATCCAAACGTAATTGCCCAGCACGCGGTGCTCGCCCATTTGCAAAGGGATGGATCGGACTATGAAGGCAAGCTGCGTTCACGCCTGACAAGCGCCAGACGGGTGGGTCTTGACGTGCTTGCTTCGTTGACGCGTGTCCCGGTCGCCAGGGCGCAAGGGGGCTTTTATTTCTATCTCGACCTTTCCAATCTGCTGCGACCGGGATCGGAAGACGGCGCCTCAACGACGGCCGATGATATCGTGACGGGTCTGCTTGCCGAAGCTGGCGTCGCAGCTGTGTCGGGCACCGCGTTCGGCGACCCCGCCGGGCTGCGCCTGTCTTATGGAATTCCACCTGAAAAACTCACGACCGGCCTGGCCCGACTCGTCGATTTCCTCAACGCCTGGAAATGACATCGCAACACAAGGAAAGAGGAGAATGAGATGCCTCCCGATGCTCCCAGGAAAGCCGTCATTCTCGCCGCCGGTTTTGGGTCTCGCCTACGTCCGTTGACGGATCTGCGGCCGAAGCCACTGGTCGAGGTGAACGGCACGCCGATTCTTCACAACGCCCTGCGAAATCTGGAAGCAGTCGGCGTCGAAAAGGTCACGATCGTCGTCGGCTATCGCAAGGATGCCATCCAATATGCCTGCGGCAGCCGCTTCGGCCGGCTTGAGATCAACTACGTCGAATCAACGGTCTTCGACCGCACGGGCAGCGCCTATTCGCTCTGGCTGGCTCGGGACGCTCTCCTTACCGGCGACTGCTACCTGCTCGAGGGAGATGTTTTCTTCGAGGAAGATGCTCTCCGGTATCTTTCCTTCGACAACGCCGTCGATGTTGCGGCGGTCGCGCCTTTCGATTCGACAATGCAAGGGTCGGCAGTGCTGCTTTCGGAGACCGGGTTTATTTCTGGTTTCCGCATGAGGCAAACCGCAGCAAACCTTTCTGAAACTGGACCAAAGCTTTTCAAAACAATGAATTTACTGCGTTTCGCCGCAGCAACTCTGAGCGAAACCATCGTTCCAGCGCTCGATGACATAATTGGTTCAGGTGCAATTAAAGCCTATACAGAGGAACTTCTCGCGTATCTCGTGGAAAGGCGTGGGCTGCAACTAGCTGCAGTCCGTTGCGACGGTCTGCGATGGCAAGAAATCGACAATGCCGAAGATTTGCGCGTTGCCGAGACCATCTTCGCTCGTGCTTGCCGCCCCTCCGCAGCCAGGCCGTGTAACGCGTCGGATTGCTCGAAGAGGGAGTTTCTATGATCCGCCAGCTCATCGATCCTGCAAATGCTGTGACTGCCATAGGTCTTGCGCTTTCGGCGATCGGCATCAACTCTGCAATCGCCGGCTTTCCCGAGATTGGCGTGGCAATCGTTCTCTGGGCGCTGCTGGCCGATCATCTCGATGGAGTCGTCGCGCAACTGACGCGAGGGCGTTTGGCTGAAACCGCGCAAGTTGGGAAGAACCTGGATTCGTTCGCCGATCTCGTCAGTGCGGGCGTTTTTCCAGCAGTGACTTCGATCGTTGTCGGTCATGGGTCTGCACTCTGCGTCATCTCGGGAACTGTACTCGTTATCGCTAGTGCCTTGCGGCTGAGTTATTTTAACGTATTCGGATCCCCGGGGGGACGATTCATTGGCGTCCCTACTACCTACGCAGTCCCGGCGATGGCGATCCTATTCATGCTTCGCCCTGTGCTCCCTGAGGCAATCTTCTCGCACCTGCTCGCTGCCGTCCTTGTGCTGCTCGCCATCCTGCACATCACGCCTGTTCGGGTGCCTAAAACGGCGGGCATCATGTATTTCGTCGTTACATCCTTCTGCATCGTCGCGTCTACGACGCTCGCACTTCGGGGGTGATCTGAAGTGGGACTTTCAATCCGATACATCTTTGGCGTTCCTCCTGCGTGGCTTGCCTGGCATCAAGCCAATGCCCGGATCCCACCGTCGACCGCCACCAGTAAGTCGCTTCTGGTACTCGCATCACTCATTCTCGGCGAGCTTATTCACCCGCACGACCTGATCGCGAGCGTCGCTGGATTAACCGGCGTTGCGATCGTCGGGGATGTCGTGGGCACGCAAAGCGGCGCCGGTGTCACGTGGGATATTATTTCGAGCCTCACACCTGCACTCATGCTGATGCGGCGTCTTGAGGCAGTCCGTTTCGTTAGGTCGTTTGACGTTCAACGTCGTGGCCCTACGCGCCTTGTTCTCGATAGTGTTGGCCCTGTCGAATTGGCATTGGCCAACTGCTTCAACAGTTGCCCAAACCAGCGTCCAAACGTGGTCGGCGCCCGCGAAAAGCTAGGGAGCGCGTGGTGAGCCATCAGCAAGCAAAGATAATTGATCTTTCAACCGCACTGCCGCCATGCCCACAATTTTTGCGAGAGGCTTTGTCTCAATCTCTTGTCGAACTCGCCTTAGAACCGGAACTCCACTGGCGGATCAGGAAAAACCGGCCCGGTGGGGAAGACCGAGATCGCGAGGCCGGTGCAAGATGGATTGCACCGCGCGTCGGTGAGATCCTCCCGTCTAGTCGCATTCTTCTCACCAACGGCACCCAGAACGCGCTTGTCGTCGTTTTACGAAACCTATGCAAGCCCGGCGATGTGATTGTGGCTGAACAACTCGCCTATCTCCTAATACGTCCAATTGCAGTATCGCTCGGTCTTATCGTGGTCGGTGTCGAGATGGACGAGGAAGGAGTAAATCCAGCCGCGCTTGATGTGATAGGTCGCGCTATTAGGCCAAAGCTACTTTACTGCACGCCGACGGTACAGAATCCCACTACCGCTATTATGTCGGCAGATCGGCGAGCCGATGTTGTTCGAATCGCAAAGACGCACAACATAGCGATCATTGAAGACGATGTGCTCGGCCGACTTCATAAAGAAGCGCCACCATCACTATACTCGTACGCTCCGGACATCACTTGGTACATAATGAGCGTGTCTAAATGCTTCGCGATGGGGATTAGACTGGCGTATCTAGCGATACCGGAGGGCATCAGGGCTGCAGACGTGTTTGCGCCACATCTAAGGTCGTCATCGATGTTCGCCAACTCTCTATCCTGCGAACTCGTCTCCCATTGGGTAAAGGGTGGCCACGGGGCGGAAATCGCCGAGAAGGCACGTTCGGAAGTCGACGCAAGGCAAAAATTGGCTCTGCAGCATCTCGGTCAATTCGGCCCGCGTGCTGTGCCGGGTGGATTGCATCTATGGATAGAGCTGCCCGCCAATGTATCCAGCGACTCAGTAGTTAAGGCAGCCCTGGCAAGCGGTGTGCAGATAAGATCGGCCGGGATGTTTTCGGTGGATCATAAGCCTCCCCCGAATGCAATCCGGGTGGCAATTACGGGTCCTCAAAATCATGCCGGGCTTGATGCCGGCTTGAGCGTCGTTGCAAACCTTCTTTCCGAACACCTTGCAGAGACTGCTCAGAGGAAAGTGCAAATATCATAGCCAGTAATAATAGAGGAATGAGCTATGACGCAGCGTCAAATAATGATCCTCCCGCCCGCTGATCTGTTTGCAGGTGCTGCTTATTATTTCGCGCGTTACCAAGCGGATTACCCGCCGGCAATGTTTGACTTCCTAGTGGAAAAATCCCTTTCGGGTCCTGAGCCGGCCGCCTTGCTCGATCTTGGCTGTGGGACCGGTCAGATCAGCGTTCCCCTTGCCCAATTTGCGAACAAGGTTGTCGCGGTGGACCCTGATCAAGACATGATCGACGAGGCGCGACAGTTCGCTACTCGATCTGGCGCTCAGAATATTTCCTTCTTGACTGAAAAGTCCGAGGAACTGCCTGTCGACATCGGACCATTCTCACTGGTCACGATTGCAGGCGCTTTTCATTGGACGGATCGGGATCGTGTCGTGAAATACCTTGAGAAAGTGGTCGCGGACGACGGTGCTATCGCTGTTATCTCGAGGCACCGTTCAAATTGTTCACCCTATGATTGGTGGTCGGAGCAACTCGCTTACATCGAGGCTTTTTGGGGCGGCTTTTTCCCGGCGGGGAAAGAAGGAGTTCGACCAACTTTGGAGGAACCGAATGATGTTATCCTTGCTCGGTCAGCATTCAGCGTGATCCGGGAGATCACTTTCCCATACGAATATCATTGGGACCTGGATTCACTCGTCGGCTACATCTTCTCCACGTCCAAGGCGTGCCCCGGCGTGCTTGGGGACCGACGCTCGGCATTCGAGGACGGTTTGCGCTCCCGGCTCTCGGCGATATCGCCTAACGGGACGTTTATCGAGCGTGGCGTCGCAGCTGTGCTCCTGGCATCCAGGCCGTAGCGAAATCCACCCTGCAGGTGTTCTCGTGACCCCCTTAAGAGCGGGGTAACCGCATCCATGTCGCGCGCCGGGTTTCGCGCGACATGGGGAGTTGTGTTGTGGAGTGGCTAATATGCCGAGACCGCTTTCAGTTCGTGTGGCGACTGCCGCAAACGGCCAAGAAATTCACGAGAGCCATACGTCAACATATGGTTGGCATGATCATAAACAAGTCGGACGCCCTTTTCGAGGTAGGACCCCACATCGCTATGGTTGACGAGCGTGCCGCACACCTTGCCTGCGCCCACAATTGTGTTAATCGCACGATCAACGGCCTCAGCAACGGCTTGAGACTTGTTCCCCTGCTGCCACTCGTACGTGATCGGTTCGGCGCCGATCGTAAGAGCCAGGTCACCGGGAGCAACCAGATAAGCGTCGACGCCTTCGACGGCCATGATGTCCGGTAGGTTGTTCACTGCCTCGATCGTCTCGATCATCAGGATAAGCAATCGGTCCTGGTGATCGAACGGTGCGGAGAACCTGAACCGGTCCACAATGCTCTGCGCCACTTTTGCGTCCGACACGAGCGGGATCATTAAACCGTCAACGCCGCATTCGAGATACTTTGTGACCATCCATGGCGAAGGGTCTTCTGGTCGCAGAACCGACACGATCCCCGAAAGGCTCGCGGCGCGCGCCATTTCTTCCACGCGTTCCGGCCCTGCCGAGCCGTGCTCACAGTCGATCAGGACCGCGTCGAATCCACATTCACCTAACTTTTCCACCAAGCTAGGCGAGGGATGACTTGAGTGGACCAGGGTTCCGGTGCCACCAGAGCGCAGTTTGTCTTTTAGCAGACGAGAGGCGGACAGATCACGCTTTAGGAAGGATGCCATTGATAGTGCCTTTCATTAGAGGAATCGTTGGGTGCGGGATTGTCAGTGCAGCGGCAGCAAATCGGTGACGTCACGTGCCATGTGCTCGAGAACCTGTTCCGGTGCGGCCTTCAACAGGACCACCGTCGCCAAGTGGTTCTTAATCACAGTCGTGATCTTAACTGAGTTCTTGCCCGGGAATGCTTCCCAGGGGCCCATCTTCTGCAACGCTGGGATCAGCGCTCGAACGTTGGGGCGCGAAGCGTAATAGTCACCGAGTTGTCTGGTCTTGAGCGCAAGATCGTTTGCTGGGAGATATGTCGTACGCGTGGCCATTATCGTCTGCCCCGGGACGCTTGAGGCAAACTTCATGAACTCCCATGCCCTCTGCTGCTGCTGTGGGTCTCTCGAGAACATGATGCTGATCGGCCCAGCGGCAGGAAGATACCCCGCTTGAGCCGTGACTGGAAAAGGCCGCATGCCGATTGCAAACTGGCCTGCTGCGCGTTTTTCAATAGCTGCATAACTGCTGCTCGAAGTGCACAGGATGCCAAGCTGCCCCGCGGAAAATGCTTGGCGCGCTTGGTCTCGAGACATATCCACGCGCGCCTGGCCGCACTGCCCAAAGTCGCGCAAGACCCTAAGAGCGGCCAGACCTTCCGGGCCTGCAAACCCGATGTCGCGTTCGACTTTCGTCAGAATGCGACCGCCAAATCCATTCAGCAGGCCATGGAATGTCCAGTTTCCGCCGTTGTCGTACTCCATGAACGCGCCGACAACATTACCTTCACGGAGTTCATCGATCTTGCGACCAAGAGCAGTGATACCTTCCCAGCTTTCCGGCGGCTCGCCTCCGCCTACACGCGCCAAAAGATCGAGATTATAGAGAACGACGGGCATCGAGACCGCAAAGCCAAGACCTCTTGTGCTTCCACCGAACCCGCCGATTTGCATCACCGTCGGTGCGAAATTGCCTCCCCAATCGGCTTCGTTATGCTGGAAGGCATCGAGTTTTTGGGCAAGCTGCCGATCAGCGAATACACGAAGATAGTTCGGACTGATGAACAGAATATCCGGGAGCTCCCCAACGACTGCCGACCGAAGGATGGCTGTGATGGCAGTCTCGTCCTCTCGAATTGAGGTATCTACGTTGACTGTAGCCTTATGTTCCCCCTGATGTGCGTCTCGAAGCGCATTGTACATATCGCCGAAAATTGAGGGCAGAGCGACGATGCGCAGCTCGCCTGAAGGCGCAGCGCGCGCTAAGGAACCTGATGTGAATAAGAGGGACGTTGAACCGGCGACAAATTGGCGCCGTGTGAGTTTAAACATTCGTTGATCCTTTCTGAAAATTGTGAGCTGCGTTCACTTCACCGCCCCTGTGGTCATTCCCTCCACAAACCACTTCTGCGCGGCAAGGAATGCTATGAGCAGCGGCGCGACGACCAGTGTTGATGCGGCCATAAGCGGGCCGTAATCATTCCCGGCCTCCGCATTTTTGAACGCCATAATCCCGATCGGCGGAGGCATCAGGCTCCCATCGCGCACGGCAATCAGTGGCCAAAAGAGGTCATTCCAGTGACCGACGACGGAAAAGATCGAGAAGGCAAGAATGGCCGGAAGCGACATCGGCACCATGATCTTCCAGACGATCGACAGTTCGGATAATCCGTCGAGACGCGCCGCGTGAACAACATCGTCCGGAATGGACTTGAAGAACTGGCGGAAGAGGAAGACGCCGAACGGTGAGACGATGTATGGAAAAACCAGCGCAGCATACGTGTTCAAGATGCCGAGCTGGTAGCAAAGGATGAACAGCGGGAGCGAGAGCACTTGATGAGGAAGAAGAAGCCCGATGAGGACGAGGGCGAAAAGGAGGTCTCGGCCACGAAAGTTGAGCTTTGCCAGCGCGTAAGCAATCGGTGCGCACACGAGAATCTGAAGTGCGAGGATTAGAGCGCAGACAAGCAGGCCATTGCCTATGTAGTGCAGCAGGGGGACCGAGGTTATCGCCTTCGTGTAATTCTCCGCTCCGTGGAATTGAGCAGGGAAGAACGAGAAGGACGCGCGAAAAATCTCACCGGGTGGCTTGATTGAGAGGCTGACCATCCAGGCGAACGGAACAAGTATTAAAGCCGACGTCAGAAGTAGCACGCTGTGTCGGAGGATCGCTGGTAGGGCGAAAAGGCGGGTCGCGCTCATTGATAGTGCACCCTCTTGTCCATGATGCGTGCCTGGATCAGGGTCAGCGTCACGACCATCACGAGGAAGACGACTGCGACCGCTGCGCCGTACCCCATGCGCAAATATTCAAAGCTCTCGCGATAAAGGGTGTAGAGCAGCATCTCCGTGGCGTGGCCCGGGCCGCCCTGCGTCAGGATCTGAATCGTGTCGAAGGTCTCGAAAGCTTTGAGCGCAACTACGATGACGATAAACATCAAGACCGGCCCGAGCATTGGAATCGTGACCGTCCGCAGGCGGTCGATCCAGAGATCGGCGCCGTCGACCTCAGCAGCGTCGTATAGGTCGAGCGGGATGGACTTCAGCCCCGCCAAAAAGAGCACCATGGCATAACCGAGATTCTGCCAGATGCCGATGACGGCAAGCACGGGTAACGCGGTTGTCTCGTCGCGTAGCCAATTGGCGGTAGGAATGCCAAGGGCGGCAAAGGTCTGATTGACAAGGCCAACAGTGGGGTGGAGCAAGGCTTCCCAAGAGATCGCCATGGCAGTCAATGTGGCCATGAACGGGAGAAAGTGAATGGCGCGATAGAAGGCGCGGCAAGAGTCGCTGCTCTCTATCAGAAGAGCGATCACCAGCCCGGCAAGGACGGTTCCCGGAACAACAATCAGAACATAAACGACCGTGTTGATGAGCGACGCTCGAAAAACCTCGTCGAAAATAACTTCGCGGAAGTTGGCGAGGCCGACGAAGGAGAGAGAACTGGCCCCGAATTCCCAGTCGGTAAGCGCCATGACAAAGACCCCGACGACTGGTAGAAGGAACAGCACGATGAGTAGGATGAGAGCAGGTCCAGCAAGCGCCCAAGCCCAAAGTGCCTCACCCCGTGCGTGCTTTTGCGCGGGCGAGCGCAACTCAGATACCAGCATAGACTTTCGCGATGTGGTGACGGGTCCTACCGACCTGCTGACCAGAGATAGGCGCGCATTCATCACGCCCACTCCCTGACCGGCGTCACTGATGCAGCGGCCGCGCCGTCACGCAGACGGACCCGGCGACCCTCACGGTCGAAAAGAAGAACATGGTCCGGCCTGACGCCGACATGCAGCGTCTGTCCGGTGACGATCTCGGGTGCACGCTCGGCCGAAAGCCGGGCTATTACGGGGTGCTCAACGCCGGCCACATCGAGATAGACGAACAGGTCGGAGCCCATATGCTCCACCATACGCACCAATCCGGTAAGCACCCCTGGTCCGGCGTGACCGGCAAGCTGAAACGCCTCGGGGCGGATGGCGACGGTGAGTTCGGTCCCCAGCGTCAGCTCAGATGGAACCGAAAGGGCGGTGCCAGCTACATCCACCTGCCCACGTTCACGCATGATGGCGTCGAACATGTTGATCTTAGGCGATCCGACGAATTCAGCGACCCGCCGGTCGTCTGGGTCGCTGTAGATCTTCTGTGGTTGGGCGACCTGCAACACCTCACCGTCGAGCATCACGACAACTCGATCGGAGAGCGTCATCGCTTCTGCTTGGTCGTGGGTGACATAGACGAAGGTCACTCCAAGACGCCGGTGCAGTTCCTTGATCTCGGCGCGCATGTGGACTCGCAGCTTAGCGTCGAGATTGCTGAGCGGTTCGTCCATCAAAAACACGGCCGGATGGCGCACCATGGCGCGGCCGAGAGCAACGCGCTGGCGTTGGCCGCCGGATAGTTGGCCCGGCTTGCGATCCAGTAGATGCGCAATTCCGAGCGCTTCGGCCGTGCCGCCGACCTCCATATCAATTGCCCTTCGGGCCATCCCTGTGCCCGGCAGCCAGCGGCCGACGAGCGGTGCGCGCTGCCAGGCATTCAATCGCCGCATTCGCAGAGGGAGCGCGATGTTCTCGGCAACAGTCATATGCGGATAGAGAGCGTACGACTGGAACACCATCGCCACATCGCGGCGCTTAGGGCGCAGTCCGTCTACAACACGATCGCCAATCGCGACGCTACCTGCGTCCTGGACCTCGAGCCCAGCGAGGATGCGTAACAATGTCGACTTCCCGCACCCCGACGGACCAAGCAGCGTGAGAAACTCGCCGTTTACAATCGACAGCGAAACGTCGTGCAGTGCGGTGGTAGGTCCGAATGACTTGCGAATATTTCTGAGGACTATTCCACTCATTCGACGGCCTCCGGGTTGCTCACCCAAAAGAAGTTGGCGGCCGAAATGTAGGGAACAGTGACGGAACGGCCCGACATCGACGCCTGCCTCTCCCGCGACCGGATCGCTTGATGACGCGAATTTCTGTCTGCACTTAAAAAAAAGCGAGGAAAGCGAACTTCCAATTCTTGAAGCGTGACCCCGCAACCAAGAAACTCAAGTCGATCACATTGGAACCTCATAGCTCCCATCCCTAGGCCAGAACTCATTTCGCGCCGACGCAATATCGTTTCGACGCAACAATCCCGTGACAAACATCGAATAATGTGATGGAACGTCCCGGTTTGACGATGGATTGCCCTTGGACAACTGACTGACATCCAAAGAAGTTGCCGGAGTACAGAATGGCTACCGAAGACGATGGAGTGCCTCTCAATGCGATCCGCGCGTTCGTGATGATCGCCCGAGAAGGAAGCGTGACGCGCGCGGCTAGTGCACTGAGAACGACGCAAAGTTCGGTGAGCCGATATCTGGCCGTGCTTGAAGATTATCTTGGGACAGATCTATTGGAACGGCGTGGAAGACGAAGCGAGTTGACGGCGTTCGGAAGGCTGTTCGCGAATACGGTCGCTGAGCCGCTTGATACAGTGTGCTTCACTGCTCAAAGGATGCGCCGACGGAACCGTTCGGACGCCAATCGCATCGTGGTTCGCACGTCGCTTTCGACCTTCGCCTACTCTCTCTTGATTCCGAATCTCCAAGCATTCTCCGCCGAAATGGGCGGCGTAATCGTGGATGTGATCAGTTCGCTTTCTCTGCCCACATCCTCCGACGATTATGACATCTTGATTACACGAGACCTATCTCTCATCGAACCGGCCGACAACTGGGAAATCTACCATGAGCAACTAGTTTGCCTGGGAGCGCCAAATCACGTGCGGGGAAAAAGTCTCTCGGTTATCCGGTCCTTGCCGATTTTGAATGTTACATCCCGGCCCGATATTCTACCCACATGGCTGAGGGCGATGAATCTGACTTCGAAGGACATAAAATCGGGCGCGCGCTATGATCACAATTACCTTGCCCTCCCGGCGGTCATGACGGGAAAATGCCTGCTAGTGGCGCCCGAGATCATTGTTGGCGACCTTGTGCGCGGGGGGGGATTGCATGTGATACCAGGATCGCGCACCCCCAGTGGCATGCAATATCGGGCCTATGCGGTCGACCGAAGCGGTAACCCAGAAGTCGCTCGTGCCTTTTGCCGGTGGCTTGCTCGCCTTTGTAAAAAGGCCGCGCTTCCGGAAGCCGCTTAACATCGCATAAGGCTATCGAAACCTTCTAAAAATTCGATCGATTCATTTGCTTGCACACGCCGTTTCAGCACCAATTCGTCCATTCCTTGGCTTGAGAAGTGAGCACAAAGAATGCTGCAAGGCGTCAACACCAAGCTCACGTCCGGAGCCTCCACCGTGACAGGTGCCGAGCGTCTCCGCGCTCGCATGGCCGAGCAGCGTCCGGTCCATATCATATCGGCGCATAGCCCGTTGTCAGCGATCCTCGCCGAGGAGGCAGGTTTTGACGGCATCTGGGCGTCCGGTTTCGAACTCTCCGCTCTTTATGGCTTGCCCGACGTAAGCCTAATCTCTATGGCGCAGCACCTAGACATGGTCCGGGCGATGGTTGACCAATCGTCGCTGCCGATTGTCGCCGATATCGACACTGGCTTTGGCAATGCCATCAACGTGATCCATGCAGTTAGGCAATACGAGCGCGCCGGCGCTGCCGCGGTCGTCATAGAGGATAAGGTCTTTCCAAAGGTCACGAGTCTGATTGCAGACGGCCGCCAGGAGCTCGTCAGGATGGAGGAGTTCGTTGGCAAGGTGCGCGCATCTGTGGCTACGCGTTCGGACCCGAACTTCCTCGTTATTGCACGCACTGAAGCGCTGATTGCTGGCCTCGGAGAGGCCGAGGCGCTAGCACGGGCTGCGGCTTACGAGGCAGCTGGAGCTGACATGATCCTGATCCATTCCAAGCAGAAGACGCCGGACGAGGTGGAGAGCTTTGTCCGCGCATGGGACGGCAATGCTCCAGTCGTAATCGTACCGACCGCTTATCCGCAGATGAACGAACCACGTATCCGTGCTTTGGAAAAAATCGGCATGGTGATCTATGCCAATCATGCGATCCGGGCAGCGGTCACTGCTATGAAGGACGTCTTTGCACGGATCCGCGCCGACGGTGGTATCCACCACATCGACCGCGACATTGTGCCGGTCGAGGAAATTTTCCGACTGCAGAAGATGGAGGTGGTTAAACGGAACGAAGCTCGGTTTCTACTGTGAGACCACGACTGCGGTTTACAAATGCAGCTATGACGGCCAAGAGCTGCAGCCCGGTTGGTATCCTCGTTGTTGTCGAAGAACTCGCGTGGTTCCGCTTGTGCGGCAGCGGGCAAGCTTGGCCTCCTACTTGTGGAGAGAGGCCATCCCGACGACCGGGCGCTTGAGGTCGTTGATTGACAGCATGATGGTATCGCCGTTCTGGCGTTTGACGACCATCTTGTCTGACACTTTTCTGTCGCCTTTGTCCAGTCCGCGACACAAGTTTATTTAGCCAATTTAATATTTTTGCCAAATGTTAAATAGCTGAAAAG
>NZ_PNOT02000009.1 GCF_002879535.1 Mesorhizobium intechi | reverse complement strand
ACCCATTAGTGCTCGCGGAAGCGGCGAGCCGCCGGTTCTGAACTGGTAGGCCGCACCCAGCATGGTCGAGAAACCGAGCAGCAACAGGGCAAGGGTGGCGATGCCGAGCAAGCGCCCGGGCATGTCGATATAGGCGTCATAGACAAAGATATCGCCGACCACGAATACCAGGCTGATCGCCCATGTCAGCAAGAAGCGTTCCGTGCGGGCGGTCAGCCACATGCCGAACAATGTCAGGCTCAGGCAGGCGGCGGAGAAACCGACAGCCAGCAAAAGTGAAGTGTAGTCGAGCGACATGYCCCTCTTTCCCCGCCGGCGGCGGCTCCAGCTCTGCAGCTTGGCGCCGCCGCATACATGCAGCAAGGAAGTGTCGATAAGGTTACGATCGTGGCGAAGATGCCCGGGAATAGGCGCTTTGCTACGCGCAAAACGCATAGATGATGCACTTACAGCATGTAGCCGAGGAACAAGGAATGCTTGTCAGCCTGCTATGCGCTTCATCAGCGCCATCGCCCCGAACGGCGCGCGCACTTTGCCCTCGCTGATGAAGTAGACGAACACGTCGCGCGGCTGCACAGGCGCGTCCGTGGCGGGATCGGTACGCCGCAAATCGGCCGGCTGCTTGCCCTCCGCCCATGTCATTGCTCGCGCCGCCCACTCGTCGAGACCCTTCGGCGTGTAGCAATCGGGGTTGTCGTCCGAACCGGCCTGCAGCCGTGCGTAGACGAAGTCACCGGTGACGTCCGCGATATCGGGATATTTGGCATGGTCGGCATAGACGATCGCCGCCTTGTATTTGCGGGCAAGTGCCGCGAATTCCGGCACGATGAAACTGTCGTTGCGGACTTCCAGCGCATGGCGCAGCGCGACACCGTCCTGCTTCTCCGGCAGCAGTTTCAGAAAAGCTTCGAAATCGTCCGGATCGAACTTTTTCGTCGGCGCGAACTGCCACAGGATCGGGCCGAGCTTGTCGCCGAGCGCGGCAACGCCGGAGCCGAGGAAGCGCATAATCGATTCACCGGCCTCGCCCAGCACGCGGCGGTTGGTGACGAAGCGGTTGCCCTTCAGCGAATAGACGAAACCGTCGGGCGCCTCGCTTGCCCATTTGACGAAGGTCGGCTCCTTGAAGCTGGAGTAGTAGGTGCCGTTGACCTCGATGCTCGACACCTGCCGGCTGGCGTAGTGTAGTTGCTTGGCCTTCGACAATTTGTCCGGATAGAAGGACGTGTCCCAGGGCTCGAAGGTCCAGCCGCCCATGCCGGCGCGGATTGTTCCGGATTTGCTCATTGTCGTCCTCCCGAGTGCAGTGTCTGGCTAAATTCAGAAGTCTGGCCGCGTTGCGAAAATCAGGCCGTCGCGGTCGCGTCGACCGGTTTTGCCATGTCGACAAGGACCCATCCTGGCCGGTAGGGGTTGGGTCGGCGACCCGTTTCGCGATAGCCGTAAGCGAGATAGAGCGCGATGTTCCGCTCCATTTTCGCATTGGTGTAGAGCCGTATCTCCGGCAGGCCCCATTGGCGCGTCTGCTCGTCAGCGTGTTTTAACAAGGCGATACCGAACCCCTTGCCCTGGAAGGCGGGCGACACCGCGACGGAAAAAATCATCGCGTGATCCGCATGCCGTTCCAGCGTGAGCAGTCCGGCTGGTTCGCCGCCGCTCTCCAGCAGCCAGACCTCGGCGTTCGCGATGCGCGGCGAGTAGTCTTCGGTCACCGGGATCGGCGCCGCGCCGAGCATGGCGTTGTAGGGGGCGTAGGCGGCTTCCGTCAGCGAAACGACCGTTTGGACATCACCGGCGAGCGCTCTTCTGATTGTCATCCAAACACTCTCCAGGCGCCAACGGTCCGCAGATCATTCCGCCGCTTCGCGCTTGCCTCCGGGGCGCCGCTCCAGCAGTTCCTTGAGGAACTGCCCGGTGTAGCTGCGCTTCTCGCGCACGATCGCTTCCGGTGTGCCCTGGGCAACCAGTTCGCCGCCGCCGTCGCCCCCTTCGGGGCCGAGATCGAGCACCCAGTCGGCGGTTTTGATCACTTCGAGATTGTGCTCGATGACCACCACCGTGTTGCCCTGGTCAACCAGTTCGTGCAGCACTTCCAAGAGTTTGGCGACGTCATGGAAATGCAGGCCGGTGGTCGGCTCGTCGAGGATGTAGAGCGTCTTGCCTGTCGCCTTGCGCGACAGTTCCTTGGCGAGTTTGATGCGCTGCGCCTCGCCGCCGGACAGCGTCGTCGCCTGCTGGCCGATATGGATGTAGCCGAGGCCGACCTGCTTCAGCGTATCGAGCTTGTCGCGCACCCCAGGCACGGCGGCGAAGAAGTCAACGCCTTCCTCGACGGTCATGTCGAGCACGTCGGCGATCGACTTGCCCTTGAACAGGACGTCGAGCGTCTCCCTGTTATACCGCTTGCCGTGGCAGACATCGCAGGTGACATAGACGTCGGGAAGGAAGTGCATCTCGATCTTGATGACGCCGTCGCCCTGGCAGGCTTCGCAGCGGCCACCCTTGACGTTGAACGAGAAGCGCCCCGGCTGGTAGCCGCGTGCCTTGGCCTCGGGCAGGCCGGCGAACCAGTCGCGGATCGGCGTGAAGGCGCCGGTGTAGGTGGCGGGGTTCGAACGCGGCGTGCGGCCGATCGGCGATTGATCGATGTCGATGACCTTGTCAAGGAATTCCAGGCCCTCGATGCGGTCATGCTCGGCCGGATGCTCGCGCGACCCCATGATGCGGCGCGAGGCCGCCTTGAACAGTGTCTCGATCAGGAAGGTCGACTTGCCGCCGCCCGATACGCCCGTGACGGCGGTGAAGGTGCCGAGCGGGATTTCGGCAGTGACGTTCTTCAGATTGTTGCCGCGCGCGCCGACGATTTTCAGGCGCCGGTTCTTTTTCGCCTCACGCCGGACCCCGGGGGTGGCCACTTCAAGCGCGCCCGACAGGTATTTGCCGGTGATCGAGTCGGGATTGGCCATCACTTGCTGCGGCGTGCCCTGGGCGATGATCTCGCCGCCATGGATGCCGGCGGCCGGACCCATGTCCACGACATAGTCGGCATGCAGGATGGCATCCTCGTCATGTTCGACGACGATGACGGTGTTGCCGATGTCGCGAAGGTGCTTGAGCGTATCGAGCAGGCGCGTGTTGTCGCGCTGATGCAGGCCGATCGACGGCTCGTCCAGTACGTAAAGCACGCCGGTAAGCCCCGAGCCGATCTGCGACGCCAGCCGGATGCGCTGGCTTTCGCCGCCCGACAGCGTTCCCGAATTGCGCGACAATGTAAGATAGTCGAGCCCGACATCGTTGAGGAAGCGCAGCCGCTCACGGATTTCCTTCAGCACCCGCACCGCGATCTCGTTCTGCTTGTCGTTGAGCTGCGCAGGCAGGTCGGTGAACCATTTATCGGCGTTGCGGATAGACTGTTCCGTGACTTCGCCGATGTGCTTGCCGCCGATCTTCACCGCCAGCGCTTCCGGCTTCAGCCGATAGCCCTTGCAGACGGGGCAAGGCGTCGCCGACATGAAGCGCTCGATCTCCTCGCGCATCCAGGCGGATTCGGTTTCCTTCCATCGCCGTTCGAGATTGGGGATGACGCCTTCGAAGGTCTTGGTCGTCTTGTAGGAGCGCAGGCCGTCATCATACTGGAAGGTGATTTCGCGCTCGCCGGTGCCGCGAAGAATCGCATCCTGGGCCTGGGCGCTCAAATCCTTGAACTTGTCGCCGAGCTTGAAGTTGTAGGCCTTGCCCAACGCCTCGAGCGTCTGCACGTAATAGGGCGACGTCGACTTCGCCCACGGGCTGACGGCGCCGTCGCGCAGCGACACGTTTTCGTCGGGCACGACGAGGTTGGGGTCGATGGCGCGCTGGCTGCCGAGACCGTCGCAGGTCGGGCAGGCGCCGAACGGGTTGTTGAACGAGAACAGCCGCGGCTCGATCTCGGGAATGGTGAAGCCGGACACCGGGCAGGCGAATTTTTCCGAGAACAGGATGCGCTCATGCGTCTCGTTCTTCGACTTGTTGACCGAATCCTCGCCGGTCTGGCTGGAATCGAGCGGCTTGTCGGCGAACTCGGCCACCGCCAGCCCCTCGGCGAGCTTCAGCGCCGTCTCGATGGAGTCGGCAAGACGCGTGGCCAGATCGCCGCGCACGACGATACGGTCGACGACGACGTCGATGTCATGCTTGTATTTCTTATCGAGCGCCGGAACATCTGATATCTCATAGAAGACACCGTCGACCTTGACGCGCTGAAAACCCTTCTTCTGCAGCTCCAGCAGTTCCTTGCGATATTCTCCCTTGCGGCCGCGCACGATCGGCGCCAGCAGGAACAGGCGCGTGCCTTCCTCCAGCGCCAGCACTCGGTCGACCATCTGGCTGACCGTCTGGCTCTCGATCGGCAGGCCGGTGGCCGGCGAATAAGGTACGCCGACACGCGCGAACAGCAGGCGCATATAGTCGTAGATCTCGGTGACGGTGCCGACCGTCGATCGCGGGTTCTTCGAGGTGGTCTTCTGCTCGATGGAGATGGCAGGCGACAGGCCGTCGATCTGGTCGACGTCGGGCTTCTGCATCATTTCGAGGAATTGCCGGGCATAGGCCGACAGGCTCTCGACATAGCGGCGCTGCCCTTCGGCATAGATGGTGTCGAAGGCCAGCGACGATTTGCCGGAACCGGACAGGCCGGTCATGACGATCAGGCTGTCACGCGGCAGGTCGAGATCGACATTCTTCAGATTGTGTTCGCGCGCCCCGCGAATGGAAAGGAATTTATGGTCGGCCATCGCCGGTCGCCGCCTCAGATTTGGAATTTCGTGGGATTGGCGGGATTGTCCCGGCCATCCCCTATGTAGGTGTTTTTGCCGCCACGTCGAGAGACGCCACAATTCCCGACAGAAGTCGTTTAACCGTCTTTCGCGCGAAGGGGCAAGCAGAAAGAACAAAGGCCGAACACGCTCCTGACAAAGCTGTGCAGAAACCTGACCTGTACGTAACCCCCCGGCGATCACAATTTTCCGTAACCGGCTATTGAAGGTTGACGCGGCCGGCTCACGGGAGCAATCTCCAGAGGTCAAGCGAGGCCGGCCGTCTTTCGATGGCCTCGCCGCCCCAAGGCGACCTGCGAGACGCCGCAGGTATTCGCGATTTGCGCTTCGCGACGACAATGTCGCAACGGACACAGGAGCGGAGCATGACGCCACCGGATAGTCCCCAAAGGCTCCACGCCTCGTTGGAGCCGCGGCAGGCATAAGTGCCAGGGTTTAGCGTTTGCGCCACCCGACAAACCGTGACTTGCCGTATTCCCCAAAAATCAGAGACTGCTAGTCGGATCGTCGGCTGACGCCGCGTAGCATCCGAAATCAAACGCCGGCAGTACACTCCCGGCAAAATATGGATTTGAGATCCAGAAAAGCCCCGTCCGTTTGCCCAGAGCACGGCGGGGCTTACATTTGTGGTGTTGCCGGTGTTCGCAATTGGCCGGAACTCCGCCAGCTTCGTTATCCTTGGGCGTAGCGGAACGACGACCCAAGAATCCATGCCGCGACCCCAGCCTAGGACTGCAGCGGAGCAGAATTCTGCACTGTGGCGGGCGCGTTGCAGTCAGGCATGGATTCCAGCGTCCGCGCGCGTCGCTTCGCTCCTTGCTCCGCCCTGGGACGAAGGGCGCTTCGGCCCATCATCAGGTCAATGGTTCGGAGTGCGGATGCCACCCGTCGCCATGTCGATGGTTATGCTGCCGCCGACCCTGACATCGGTATTGCCGATCTTGAAGGAGCCGTCGCTGCCTGCCGGCAACGCGTCGTCGGGTTCCGGCTGGGGAGCCGGCTTGGCGATGCGGTAGTTGCCGGTCACGCCGGGCAGGGCGCCCGTCTGGCCGGGTGCGGAACTGTCTCCGGCGAACGCCACGCTGGAGGCCGCCGCGGCGACCGCAACGGCTATGATCAGTCTGTTCAGGCGGTGCAGCATGACAAGACTATAGTACCGCGCTGCAGGTCAGGCCAGACTGGCGGCGCGGAATCGATGTCGGCCCGGGCGCATCAATCCGCTTGCTCGCCTGGGTGCAAGCAATCAAATTTGCCTATCAGTTTGATGCAGGACGTGCTGGCTCGCCTGGTTGCCAGTTGCTAAAATCCATATGGCAGCGAACGGACCCGCCTTCTAGTCGCACATCGCCTCCACGTGCCAAACATGCATACCCTCCGGTGCCATTAGCCAGTAAGAAAAATGCCATGCATATTCCTGCTATAGCTAATATGGCGCGGAATGCTCGTTTGTTTGGATTGGTAAGCGCTGGCATTTATATCTCCGCTTATCTTTAAGAGGATGCAATTAACGCCGAATTCATTGATGGGCGATGAAAGAAGTGTTCTCTATTTGGTACATCTGCATTTTATGGATGTGCGGCTTCCATCCAAATACCCTTATGCTGCCGCCTTTTTGCGGGTGTCGAAGACATGGTCGACAATGCCCCATGCCTGGGCCTCGCGGGCGGTCATGAAATGGTCGCGGTCGAGCGTGCGTTCGACTTCCTCATAGGTGCGGCCGCAGTGCTGCGCGTAGAGCTCGGTCATGTGGCGTTTGGTCCTGCCGATCCGCTCGGCATGGCGCTGGATGTCGGAAGCCTGGCCCTGGAAGCCGCCCAGCGGCTGATGCAGCAGGATGGTGGCGTTGGGCAGCGCGATGCGGCGCCCCGGCGTGCCCGCCATCAGCAGGAACGAGCCCATCGAGGCGGCAAACCCCATGCACACGGTCGATACCGGGCAACTGACATACTGCATCGTGTCGTAGATGGCGAAGCCGCTGGTCACCACGCCGCCCGGCGAGTTGATGTAGAGCGAGATTTCCTTGTCGGGGTTGTCCGATTCCAACGACAGAAGCTGCGCGCAGACCAGCGCCGAGACATCGTCGTTGATCTCGCCGTTGATGAAGATGATGCGCTCGCGCAGCAGCCGCGAGAAAATGTCGAAGGCGCGTTCGCCGCGGCTCGATTGCTCGATCACCATCGGCACCAGGCTGGCAAGACCGCTCATTTTTCGTCTCCGATTTCCGTGTTCAGGCTGCGAGCAGGAGGGCGTTGGGCATATTCGCGGCGACAGGCTTTGCGCGCCCGTGCAATCCAAGCGAGAACCGGCAGCCGGCACCCGCCATGGCGACAGCGGGCATCGCCTTCCCAGCAAAACCGTCATGGACGATGCGCAGATGCGTGCCGCCGGAAACGGTGCGGGCGAGTGTGAAGGTGACGACACTGTCGAGCGGATCCCGGGCGTCGCCCGGCTGCTCGCGCCAGGAATAGCGCAGCAGGCGCTCCGGCTCGGCGTCGAGGATTTCGCATTCAATGGCAGCTTCGGTCCCGGCGAAGGCAAAACGCTTGCCGATTTCCGGCCCGATGTCGTTTGGCATCATCCATGCGGCGAGCAATTCCGGCACGGTCAGCGCCCGCCACACTTTTTCCGGCGGTTCGGCAAGGTCGTATTCGAACTCGAGCACATCCGGGGAGGCTTTGCCCTGGGTCTCGGCGTTTATCGATCCCAAATCCTTCATTGATCCATATCCTTCAAAACCGTCTTGAGCCTTTCGATGCGCTCCGGCCAGAAGGTCCGGTAGCGTTCGATCCAGGAGAGCAAGGGCGCGAGCCCGTGCGGATCGGCACGATAGTAGGCATTGCGGCCCGCTCGCCGCTCGACGACCAGGCCGGCGCCGCGCAGCACCGCCAGATGCTGCGACACCGCCGGCTGCGACACCGTCAGGCCGCTGCGCAATTCCGACACGCTCATCTCAGCTGCTGCGAGGCGTTCGAAGACGGCGCGGCGCGTCGGGTCGGCCAAGGCGCGGAAAATCTCTGCTTCGATCATGACAAAAGCATAAGTCGATACTTATTGATTTGGCAAGCGCTGTTTTGAAACCCATATGCTAGGCTCAGGCATTGTTGCCATTCCTTGACAATCAGCAGCAGTGCATATAGGAACGAAAAGGGAACAAAAACCTTGTGGGAAAAGCCAGCCTTGGCAGGCGGCGGACATGCGCAGCCTGTAAGGTGCTGCGACAAAAATTTATTTCGGATGAGCGCGGAGAAAAATCATGGCGGGTAGCGTCAACAAGGTCATTCTGGTCGGCAATCTCGGCGCGGACCCTGAAATCCGCCGCCTGAACTCGGGCGAGCCGGTGGTCAACATCCGTATCGCCACGTCGGAAAGCTGGCGCGACAAGAATTCCGGCGAGCGCAAGGAAAAGACCGAGTGGCACAATGTCGTCATTTTCAATGAGGGCATCGCCAAGGTGGCCGAGCAGTATCTGAAGAAGGGCATGAAGGTCTATGTCGAGGGCCAGTTGCAAACGCGCAAATGGCAGGACCAGACCGGCGCCGACAAGTACACGACGGAAGTCGTGCTGCAGAGATTCCGCGGCGAACTGCAGATGCTCGACGGGCGCCAGGGTGAGGGCGGCCAGGTCGGTGGTTATTCCGGCGTCAGCAGCCGCGGTTCCGATTTCGGCCAGTCCAGCCCGAACGAAAGCTTCAACCGTGGCGGCGGCGCCCCCAGGGGCGGCGGTGGCGGCGGTTCGTCGCGCGAATTGGACGACGAGATCCCGTTCTGATCGAAAGCAAAACCAAACGGCTGATGTCGCATGATCGTTACCCCGAGGGTCCTTGCATGGACTTTCGGGGTTTTGCATTGTTGATTTGGCGCGACAGCAGGCGCGGCCAAAGGACTGAAAGGACAAAGCGGTGAAGGCACGGGTAAAATGGGTCGAAGAGCGCACCTTCGTGGGCGAGTCCGGCAGCGGCCACAAGCTGGTGCTGGGAACGGCACCCGGCCCTGAAGGCAAGACGCCGGGCCCGAGCCCGATGGAACTGGTGCTGATCGGCACCGGCGGCTGTTCGGCCTATGATGTCGTGCATATACTGGAAAAGGGTCGCGAGGCGGTCGAGGACTGCGTCGTCGAACTCGACGCTGATCGCGCCGAGACCGACCCAAAGGTGTTCACCCGCATCCACATGCATTTCATCGTCAAGGGCCGCGCGCTTTCGCCCGACAAGGTTCAGCGCGCGATCAATCTTTCGATCGAAAAATACTGCTCGGCCTCCGCCATGATGGCCAAGACGGCCACGATTACGCATGATTTCGAAGTCATCGACACCACCGCAAAGTAGGGCGGTAGGGATCGCCGTTCACCCCGCCATCAGCGCCTTGATGCCGTCGGCGACGAATTGCACGGCCAGTGCGGCCAGGATGACGCCGAGCAGGCGGGTCAGGATCGAGCGGCCGGTCTGGCCGAGGATGCGGTCGATGCGTTCCGACAGCACAAACACCAGATAGGTGATGGCGAGGCAGACGAAGATGATGCCGACAAGTGCTGCCTGCGCGGCAAAACCCTGAAACGAACCGGAGAGCAGCACCGTCGCCGAAATCGCGCCAGGGCCGGCGATCAGCGGGATCGCCAGCGGGAAGGCGGCGATGTTGTGGATCATGTCCTTGGTGATGGCGACGTCGCCGATCTTCTCCTTGCGGTCCTGTCGCCGCTCGAAAACCATCTCGAAGGCGATGAAGAACAGCAGGAAACCGCCGGCGACGCGGAAGGCGGGCAGCGTGATGCCGAACACCGACAGGATCGAGGCGCCGGCCACCGCGAACAGCGCCATCACGAGGAAGCCGATGACCGAGGCGCGGACCGACACCTGCTGGCGCTCGTCGCGGTTCATGCCGCGCGTCACGGCGAGGAACAGTGGCGCCAGGCCGGGCGGATCGATGGTCACGAGAATGGTGACGAAGGCATTGAACAGGCTGTCGAAACTCGGCATCGCTCACCCTCCCTCCGGGCCGAGCCCGCTTCGCATTGGTAGAGCAAAGCCCGGTCAGTGGGAACCGTCTTGACTGCGAAACCGCGGAGTTTGGCCGGATCAACCGGCAGCTCCGAAATAGGGCCTCGAGGCGATAGCCGTCCGGGTCGATGCCAAAGGCAGCGTCATGGTTCTCGCCCGGCCAATCGGCGACAACAACGTTGCGGCCGTTAGGCCCCGGAATTAAGTCGGGACGGCAACGGTTGCTGGCGCGACCATCCGCTGCGCCATGGCTCGTCCCTTTGTTTGGAATGGCGCTTCGATCAGGCGGCACGCGATCTCGGCGATGGCGGCGGTGAGGATGAGCCCCCCCACCAGAATGATGACGGAATGCGCCGAGTCCCGGATGGCGTCCGCACTGCCGGCGTAGCGGGCGCAGCCCTCCTTGATCAGCCTGAACGCTATGGAGTGGAAAAGGTAGATGGCGTAGGAGCGCTTGCCGATCCAAAGCAGCAGACGTTGGTTTTCCGCGTTCTGGAACAGGTAGCCTCGATCATAAGAGGCGATCCAGACCAGAACGCCAGCCAGCATAGCTATCAACCCGACGTAGAACGAAACGATCAGTCCGCCCGACAGGAAGCATATGGCGGTGATGGCGAGCGCCGCGAAGAGAGGGCCGATGTGGCGGTGGCGAAAGATGGTAGGAGCCAGTCGCCAATAGTCGGCATGCTGCGAAAGCAGCGCGATGAGGACGCCCCATGAAATGGCATCAGTCCGCGTGATCCAAAGCCATGAGGTGTTGGGTCGGTAAAGCGGAAACTGGATGACGATCAGGAGAGCACAGATCGCTGCAAGCCATCTACGCGAGAAGATGAAGACCAGCGGAAGGGCGATGTAGAACTGCTCTTCCAAGGACAGCGACCAAAACTGCAGGTTGATACCGCATGTCGTCCAGCCGGCTGACAGGCATTGGAAAAAGTGCCAGTTCTGGGCGTAGATCACAACGGCCACAGCGTCGTAGAAATTGTTCTGCGCGCTGCCGAAAAAGCCGAACCCGTTCCAGGTTGCGGCCAACGCTATCGAGAGAGCCAAAGTCATCCAGGACAGCGGGACGAGGCGAAAGAAACGCCGGATCCAAAACGACTTCAAGGCGATGAAGGGTGTTTCAGACCGGATATGGCGCAGTAGCGTGGCAGTGACCACAAATCCCGATATCGCGAAGAAGATATCCACGCCCGCCCAAAAATGAGCCACTCTGAATACAGGCCACCAATACACCTGTTCCCAAGCCAGTATGAAAGGAATGTGCGCGGCAATCACCATGAGGATGGAGATTGCGCGTAGAATTTCAATCTCGGCGTTCTTGGCCATTGGAAAACCCCGCCTCGGGCGACCCTATATCCTCGCTCGTCGCCGATTCAATACGCGCGTCGGCTCGGCAGTTTCTTTTTCACAATTGTGCCGGCCAAGCCAGCGCCACTTCCAAAGACGTTGGACCTTGGAAATC
>NZ_PNOT02000181.1 GCF_002879535.1 Mesorhizobium intechi | reverse complement strand
CCCGCGGGTCGGCAGCACGAGACCAAACTCCGTGCATATGATCTCCGCCATCGTTTTGCGCTGAAGATGGGCGGCTGCGCGAAGGAGAGCTTGGCTGACGCCATATTCAACAGCTAGAGGTAACCGCCGCTCGAGCGATTCCAAGACATCCGTGCAAGAACCACGAAAGCGAGAGGCATCCACATCAAGAAGCCGCGGCGCGACAACGCGTGACGTTAAAGATGAGATTTCATTGATATCGAACACGGGATCGCGTCCACCGGCACCAGAGTACTGGACATTCATCATGTCGCCCCAAACAACGGTATCGTCGATAAGGACGAGCCCGACGCCGAGCGAACCTGCTGGAATGCGAATCGACTCGAATCCAGGCGTCGCCGGCGCGCCGACGTAGACGAATCCGTCCTGGATAGCGCCGGACTTAATTGCTTCCTGATCGTCATAGAAAAATGCGCCGTTGCCAGGCGCGAGCAGGACATCTTTGATCTGCAATTCACTTCGCTCGCTTTTTTTGCGGACTGAGTTGACGGTGGTTGCGGTTTGTCCGCTGCCGCCAAGTATGCGGCACCTAGTGTTGAGTTCACCAATATAATGTTCCGGACGGTGCCATCGCGTTTTCAGATGGCCCGCGCCTTGAGGAAACCGCCGTCGCTACGATCTCCCAGGTCAATCTTTACAGCCAATGTCTGGTCGATTTGGCGGGGGCTCCCCAGTTTTATTGCGCGCCGGCGCATCGCTATCGGAGGTTGGGGTCCAGTGCAGAGCGTTCTCGACCAGCCAGTGGCCGCGCACGGCGTGAGCGGCCCGTTCGGCGGAGGCGATAAAGTATCGCGTGTCGAAGCGGGTTTTGTCCTTCAGTCCAGGGCGCGAGATGATGGTTGTCTGACAGTCGCAGTTCACCTAGAAAGCGGCGCTGGCCTTGGAGCCAGCCAGTCTCGCGGGAGACGGTGACGGTGCGCTCCTCGATGCGGCCATGGCCCTTGTCGAGATCGACGGAGCTGTCGAGCAATCGGCGGGAGCGTCTGCGAAAAAGCGCTCGATCTCGGCTCTGAGCGTCGGCTGGTTGGCCTTGACGGCGAGCAGGTAGTCGGCGCCGGCATCCCTGATGTGGTAGCAATGGGGGCATTGGTGGCGATGGCGTCGATCGAGACGAGCGTGCCCTTCAGGCCGTCATTTGCCGCCAGGCGCTCGACAAGCACCGGAATCGCGGTCGTCTCATTGCTCTTGTCACTGACGGCCTCCTGGCCGAGCACCAGACGGGCAGTGTGGCGAAGGCCGAAAGCATTGCAGCGGGCCCTTTGCCAACGCCGCGATCGTGACTGCGCCGTGACGTTTTGCCGTCGATGGCGACGAAGTCCGGCCTGTCGGGCCATGTCTGGCGCACCCAGAAGGTGAAGGCAGCCGAGAACAGGCCGGGATCGATGTGGGCCAGCGCCCGCCCGGCACGCGTGATGATAAGGCAAGGAGCGGCGCAGGAAGTCGAGACGCGCCGCGCCCCAATCGGCAATCAGATCATAGTCGTCGCAGTCACAGATCGTGCCGCAGACAACCAGAAGCAGGGACTTCCGGGAGCGGATGCGCCACCCGCCATGGCTCGCGCGGGTCTTCGATCGCGGCGAAATGCTCCAGAAGTGCCTTCAGGCGCGGCTTCTCAAATCCTTCGAGGGTGGCAAGGGTCACAGCAGGGCTCCGAATCACCGAAGCCCGGATCAATCAACCGCAATCCCTAAAGTGCGTTAAACCCCGTTCGTAGCCCTGCGTCGCGAGCCCCGGAACTCGACCCGGTCGAGAACGTCTGGCAATATCTGCGCGCCAACTGGCGTTCACCGCGTCTTCGACGGCCACGACGCCATCATCGACGCCGCCTGCGAGGCTTCGCGGAAGCTCATCGCACAACCGAAACAACCACATCAATCGGAATGCGAGACTGGGCCTACGTCGGTCGAGCTTCATGACCCTTGGTATCATAGGTTGGCCAGCTCAGCAGAGACAGTAGGCCTCGTTCCAAGGGCTTGACTGGCGGCGGGTCCAAGACGCGCCGGACCCGCATTTCGGTTCAGGCGGGCTGACCCGCGACTAAGTGAACCAGCCTGGATTCCACTGTCGCCGGCTATCGGCGAATATGGTCTGATCCGGTCATGGCGATCACGGTTGAACAGCTTCACGACGATCCGGACGCTGAAGGCGACGGTCCTGGCACGCGACGTCGAGAGCGCCCGCCTGATCTAAATCATCAGGGAATTGCAGCGTCCTCCGCTTCGGCCGGCGTGCTGAGACGCTCCCCGAGGACCAGTTGCTGCTGGGGCTCCAAGAGGCCGAGCAGATCGAGGCAGCCGGCGAGGAAGATCGAGCGGGCCTCTCCAGACCGGCGACAGGCAGCCGGGCCACCGAAGTGCGCTGCCAACGCATCTTCCTCGTCTCGAAACTGTCATCGACATCGAGGACCATACCTGTCCGTCTGCCGCAACGACTTGCATCGGACCGGTGAGGAGGTTAGCGAGCGGCTCGACATCATTCCGGCGCAGCTGCGTGTGATCGTCGTGGCCCGGCCCAAATATGCCTGCCGCGCCTGCCAGGATGTGGTGGTTCGGGCTCCGGCGCCGGCCCGGCGGAAATATTACGGAAGCAGATCACGCGTGACGGGCCAACGAAACGATTGATAAGGTCTGTGGACGGGAAATTCGTCATGCGGAAGCATCTCCACGAAGTCACGCTCGGTATCAGGTCGCAACCTCAATAGTTTCTCAGGGAAACAAGAACATGGAACGCAAAGCCGCAGGTCATTTTGATCACCTTCCGCTGTTTCTGTCGAAACAGCATCCAGAGTTTTCGAATGTTTTCGAGGCAGTTAACGATCTGCCCATTGATGATGCCCATTGCCACATCGTCACCGATCGAGATGCGTTTACAACCCCACAGCGGTTCTTGGAGCGAATGTCCTTGGCCGCTATGGACACACTTCCGGTATATTTTCCGGCCGGCGTTTACGATCTATGGCTAAACGGTAATGAGGCTACACGGCATGACCTCAACAAACAATTCGGTATTCAGAACAAAGTAGATGGTGTTATTGGCGACATCGCTCAAAGCATTTTTGTGAAATTTCTCGTAAAGGAGCTTGCGCAATTCGTGGGCTGTGAGCCGAAGCTGGAAGCGGTCATTGAAGCCAGGAACGAGCGTGGTAAAAACTACTGGGCCTATGTCAGCAGCCTTCTGCGGGACGTGAAGTACGAAAACGTCATGGTGGACACCGGCTACGCGGAAGGTTGCGGCGCAGCAGAGATCGACCGCTATGAAGAAGGCATACTGCCCTGCCGTACGAACCGGCTTGCTCGAATAGAGATGATCCAAAAGGAGCTTTTTCCTCTCGATATCACATTTGAGGAGTACGAGCAGCGATACATGGCGCGGGTACTGGACCTGCTAGACGGCAACGGGAATTACGGAAAGAAATCCTATGGAATGAAGTCCTATCTTCTTCCGTACATTGGACTTATCGATCCTTTATATGAAAGGGGGCCTGCCCGAGCGTCATGGCAAGCGCTAAGGGAATCGTTCCACAAGATTCCGAGCATGGACCGCCAGTCGGAGTACAACCTCTCAAAGGATCTCCGCCGTTACAATTTCACCCTTGCTCTCGAAGAATGCCTCAAGCGGGACATTCCGATGCAGATTCACACCGGTGACGGAGAAGCTCCGTCCGTAATACTTCGCAACCAGGATCCGTTTTACCTGGAGGAAGTTTGCCGATTTGACCGCGATAGCGTAATGCGGATGCCAAAAATCATTCCGCTACATGCAGGCTATCCTTCAGTCGGAAAAGCCGCATGGCTTAGCCATCTGTATCCTAACTGCTACTTTGAACTGTCGATCATGACGCCATTCGTGCACCAGAGTCTTTTTCAGCGGTACATGCAAGTCATGGAAGTCGTTCCGCTTTCGAAGATACTATTCGCGAGCGACGCGTTTCATATTCCGGAGCTCTACTGGTTAGCCGGTCGCTGGGGCAAGCGATATCTTGCAAAGGCACTCACTGAGCACGTTGTTGAAGGAAGTCTTGGCTTTGAAGAGGCAATTGATGGCGCCAGAATGGTCTTGTATAAAAATAGCAGATCGCTATTTAAACTGAACTAGCGTAGGTTGGGTATTTCTTTAGTCGTTTACTGTTAAAGTGGTTCGATGCCGGGCCCAACCCGGTGAAACGGCGGCCATTCCAGACGGGCGGTAAGCGTCCGATTGTTACCGCGGAGGTTTCCCCTTGACGTGCGCGATGATGTCTCGATCTGAACGCAGTCTTCGAGGAGTGGTTCCCGTCTTCGGTCGAGCGGCGTGCATGGCATGAAAAAACCTAGTGATGTCGAGACGTAACGAAGCTTTCGCCGAGGAGCGGCAGCGCCTGCGGCCGCTGCCTTTGGCTCCGTTCCGATCGGTCCTGAAGCTTGAGCGACGCATCAGCCGGGAGGGCATGGTCAGCGTCGGCGGCAATTTCTAGACGAGATCGCCGCCCTCGAAGCCATTGACCATCCTCCTCTCGGAGGAGTTGACCCTGCGCGAGAACAGCCGGATCAAGACGGCACTGCGCACGGGGCGCCTGGCCACGATCAAGACGCTCGCCGGCTTCGACTTCTCTTTCCAGCCCTCGCTCGACCGCGATCGAATCTTCACGCTCGCCCAACTCGGCTTCGTCGCCCGCTGCGAGGTCGTCCACTTCCTCGGCCCGCTCGGCACAGGCAAGAGCCATCTGGCCATTGCGCTTGTCAAAGAGCGTCTTTTTCTGCACGCTCGCCGAACTCATCGCCGCGCTGGCAAGGCCCGAACGCGAAGGCCGCCTGCAGGAACGCATCCGCTTCTTCTGCCGGCCTTCTCGGCTCGTTGTCGACGAGATCGGCTACCTGCCCCTCGTCCACGGTGGCGGCAATCTGTTCTCTCAACTCGTCAACGCTCGCTATGAGAAGGGCGCGTTGATTCCTCAAACCGCGGCTTTGCTGAATGGGCGAGGTCTTCGGCGACCCTGTCGTCGCAACCGCACTTCTCGATCGCCTGCTTCACCATGCGGGTCGTCGTCCAGCTCGAAGGATCGAGCTATCGGCTCCGCCAGCACGCCGAGCTCATGCCCAAACACCTGCGATCAAAAGCCGCCATCACGCCGCCGACACTAACCACCATCACGGCCGCGCGGCCAGCCACCGAAAAATGGACTCCCCTCCGCCTGAGCGGCGAAACTGGGGATTTTACTTCGGCACTTTTGGGGAAAATTCGAGCGGCATTGACCCGCGTGTTGCCTCACCTAATTTTGTTACCGATTGCCTCATCAGGAATGTTACCCGCCGATGAGCGACCAGGTCCATTTCCATGCTGCCGGGAAGCGGCTCGTTCCAGTCGGCGAAGATGCGCATTTTGATGCGCCGCCGGGGCTTCTGGCACAACCCTTGGCTACTTTTTCGTATGCATGGTGCGCCTCGGCATTTGGAGCATGCGGTCGATCGTCGCGGCGCTCATCGACAGGATCTTGTGGCGTATCTCCTCCTCGAGCTTCAAATGATCGTTGCGTTCAGCGCCGGCAATAGAAATGGGCAGCAGTGCCTTGAGCGCTTGTCGCAGACTCGATCTGAAGCTTCCCACAGCACAATCAAAGCGCCCCGAGCAGACTCGTCATAGAGCGACGCGACGGGCGTTGACGGGTCTGCCGGCTCCTCGGCTGCGGGGGGCTGTTCAGGACACGGATTGCGGACTTTTCATGATACTCCGTCGCCGCGATGAACTCCTCCAAGATCCTGCGCTTGTCCTTGGTCGCTGCGGCCGCATAGAACCCAGACCGCATTGGCGAGTTCCATGCGCATGGCATGCGTCATCTTCGTCTTCATGTTGCCTCCCTGGTGGTGAAATCATCATGGCGACATGCCCCTTCACGGGTAACATTTTAGGTGAGGCAACGAACCCGCGCGGGTAACATTTTCCTTGAGGCAATGCGACATTCTTCGATCGCGGCGAAATGCTTCAGGCGCGGCTTCTCAAATCCTTCGAGGGTGGCAAGGGTCACATCAGGGCTCCGAATCACCGAAGCTCCATGGAATCAGATCAACCGCAATCCCTAAAGTGCGCTAACCCCAGTTCGTAGCCCTACCCTAAATCTAAACAGCATTGACAGGTTCGGCTCCGCTGACGCCATTGTCTTCGTCGTGTAGACCATGCACCCTGAGGTTCTCGGCGGCCAGGGTCGAGACGCAGCGATTAGCGATCTGCTCGAGTTCAAGAGGCTCTCGGTCCACTTCACTTGGAGGTTTGGTTTGGCAATGGATGTTACAACACAACTCGTTAAGCACGTTCTCAGTTCCAGCCTGGAGACGATCCCTGAGAAAGCGATGGAACGTGCGAAGCTGTCAATCCTTGACACGATCGCGTGCGCGATCGGCGGATCGAATGATCCTATCGCCCGCTTCTCTCGCAATTTGGG
>NZ_PNOT02000031.1 GCF_002879535.1 Mesorhizobium intechi | reverse complement strand
GGGATGGCGGCGTCCATGATGCCGATATCGGCCAGCAGCCGGTGCGCGATCCGGCGGGCGGCGCCGCTGGCGCGCCGCGTGGCCGGCTGGCGCGCGGGGATGGAACGCGCCTCCTCGGGCAGCAGGTGGGCCTCGTCCGCATCGCCTATCGCCCGGCATCCGGTCCGGACGCCTCGCGGCGCGATTGCCGCGATCGCCTCGCTCAGCGCGGCTTCAGGGGAGGGTGGCCGCGTCAATGGTCATCCCCTTGGCAGGACGAGGTCGGCGATCATTTCCCCATCCTCGTCGAGGCCTTCCTCCACGAAACCGACGGTGCGATAGAGTTGGCGTGCCGCTTCATTCTCCGGCTCATAGCAGATCGAGACGTGCCTGACGTGACCAAGCCCGCCGATCTCGTTCAGCACCTCGCGCAACGCGGCCTTGCCATAGCCCTTGCCCTGGCTGGCGCGGTCGATCATGAAGCGATAGATGCGCGCCTCGTCGTCATCTTCCGGCGCGTCGTACATCAGGAAACCGACGATGCGATCCCCGGCCATGATTGCGCGCGGCCGCGCATCCTCGTCGGATTCGGCCTCCTCTAGCGACGCCGCGTTGCCAGCGACAAGATCCAACTGCTCGGGTGCCAGTTCCAGCGCCGCGACCAAGGCCTCGTTGGCCCTGGTCACCGGGGCGAGACGGATTTCTCCGGCCGTCAAGCCGACGCCCTGGCGCCGTCGTTCGTGACCGGGATCACGAAGCGATGCAGCTTGGCCGGGTTGCCGCGCCAGATCGAGTAGGGTTCCAGCTCCTCGCCCTTCATCACGAAGGAATCGGTGTCGGCCACCGATCCTTCGCCCATCACGACGCCGTAATGGACAAAGGCGGACGGTCCGAGCGTGCAGCCCTTGCCGATGCGGATGTAGTCGGACTTGAACGCGCCTTCCTCCAGCGAGTGCGCCTGGATGACGCAGCCTTCGTTGAGCGTGACATCATCGCCGATCTCCACCAGCGAGCGTTCGGTGAGGTTGGCTCCGCCATCATAGACGCGGCTGCCGACCTTGACGCCCAGCATGCGCAGGATCATCGGCCGGAACGGCGTGCCGGCGAACAGGCGCACGATCGGTGAATCGGCAAGCTTCCAATGGCGTTCGTGGCGCCAGAAAGCGACGTCGTAGATCGTCGTCATCTGCGGCTTCAGCCTGCCGAAGCCAAGGCTTGCCCGTTCGACAAAGATGTAGAACGGAATGGTGATCGCCGAGGTGAGGAGCACGGCGGCGAAGAGAGCGACTTCAGCCCATTCGGTGTAGTAGTTCAACGCCCGGTCCCAGATCGCCAGCGTGGCGAACAGCATGACCCATTGCGTGGCCATGAACAGCAGGATCGTCACCGCGTTGTGAAGGTTCTTGTGCGGGATGCGCTGGCGTCGGTCCGCCTCGTCGACGCCGGCGATCAGTTCCTTGTCCCGATTGACCATGCGCGGGATTTCAAAGGCAGGCGAACCCAGGAGCCCGACATTCTCGCGCACCGGCCCATCGATGGGGATCATCACCTTGGTGCCGAGCAGGACGTTGTCGCCCGTGCGTCCATCCGGCGGATAGTAGATGTTGTTGCCAAGATAGTTGCGTTCGCCGATGCGTGTCCGCTCGAGCCGGAAGGCGGAGGCGGATTTGTGCATGTTGATCATGAACAGGCCGTCCGACACCATGGTCTCGGTGCCGATCTCGCACAGAAGCGGGTTTTCGTGCTGCTGGTTGGAGCCGAAATTTGAGCCGGTCTGCACCACCTTGTTGAGGTTCCAGCCGATGGCGCGCATGTAGTAGACGATCGCCGAACTATCGCCGAACAGCAGCCCCAGCACGCGGGAATTGCTGGTGAACTCGGTGGCGGTCTGCAGCCAGTAGCGGAAGCCGTAAAGCGTGTAGGTACGGCCGGGTTTCAGGATTACGCTGAGCAGGCGCGGCAGCACCGTCGCGGCGACAAAAGCCGCGGCGATATAGCCGAAAAGCGTGACCGTGGTGCCGACGGCGACCACGCCGATCGTCTCCTGGTAGTCGTCGCCGACATTTTCCCAATAGCTGTGGATCAGCAGCGGCAGCGGGATGACCACGGCAAACAGCCCGATCAACTGGACCGCTTCGAAGAGGAAGCGCCGGATGTCGGAAGGGTTTTCGTTGCGCACCTTGCAATAGTCCGCCGTGGTCGGCACGGCCGGCGAGCCATGCCAGTGTTCGCCATCGGGGATGCTCTGCCCGCGCTGCAGCGAGGACGAATGGCCGAGCTGGCCGCCGTCACCGATCGACGTGTCGATGTCGAGCGTCGAGCCCACGCCCACGAAGGCATCGCGGCCGATGGTCAGCGGCCCCATGTGAATGTAGCCGGACTGCGCCCGAAAGCCGAGGATCAGCGATTCCTTGCGAAGGATGGTGTTGGCGCCGATCGAGATCAGATCCGTACAGACCGGGACGGATTTGGATTCGATGACGGCGTTCTTCCCGATCCTGGTTCCCAGCATCTGCAGATAGAAGCTGTAGAGCGGGCTGCCGCGGAACAGCACGACAGGGGCGGTGCGGATCAGGGTCTTGACCACCCAGAAGCGGTAGTAACGCGGGCCCCAGATGGGGAAAGCTTCCGCCTTCCAGCGGCCGATGAGCACCCATTTCGCCAGGACGGCAAAGCCCGTCATGCCGAAGAACACGCCGGCCGAGAGCGTCACGCACCTGATATAGAGCTGCAGCGGATCGTCGAGCGTGTCATACATCCAGTTGAGGCCGATGTTGATCGCCCACAGGCCCGCGTAGCTGTAGACCCCGTAGAACAGCAACTGCGCCATCCCACAGGTCCAGTAGGCAAGATTCGATGCCTGGCGGGTGAGAACAGGCTCGTTGGTGGCCGTCGTCACCTCTTGCGAGACCCTCAGGTGCTTGGCCAGGCGCGCCACCGTCGGATGGAGATAGATGTCGCGCATGGACGTCGTCGCCCATTCCTTGCGGGTGCGCACGCGGGCGCAGAAATGCGCCATCAGCAGCGAGTTGGCGCCGAGGTCGTCGAAGAAATTGTCCTCGACCGACACTTCGTCGAATTTCAGCACGGTCGCCAGCGCCTCGGCCAGGAAACGTTCGTCGTCATTGCCGGGCGCAACCATCTCCCGGTCGGCGGAAAGCCGCACGCTTGTCGGCTTCGGCAACTGGCGAAGGTCCACCTTGTTGGAGACCGTCATCGGGATCGCCGGCAGCTCCTCAAGATAGGAAGGCACCATGTAGTCCGGCAGGCGACGCTTCATCGTTTGGGCGAGATCGGCGCGCGAGAGCGCCGGCTGGCCGGCCTTGGGCGCGTGATAGGCGACGAGTTCGACGCGGCCGGGTTCGATCTCCCAGGTGGTGACGGCAGCCTGCGCGATCTCTGGCTGGTCCAGCAGCACCGCCTCGATCTCGCCGAGCTCGATGCGATAGCCGCGGATCTTCACCTGGGTGTCGATGCGGCCGGCATATTCGATCTCGCCATCGCCGTTGATCCGGCCAAGGTCGCCGGTGCGGTAGATGCGCTGCGACGGGTTGTTCGGCAGGCCGATGAAATCGGCGATGAACTTCTGTTCCGTCAGGTCCTGCCTGTTGAGGTAGCCGACCGCGAGCCCGATGCCGGCAATGCCGATCTCGCCCAGTTCGCCAGGCTCGGCCAGTTCCGGCAGCGACGGGTCGAGAATGACGATGGAATAGGTCGGCAGCGGCGCGCCGATGGTCACGGGCTTGTGCGGCGTCAGCGCGCCCATCGTTGCCGTGACGGTCGCTTCCGTTGGGCCATAGGTGTTGAGGATCTGCCGGCCCGGCTTCGACCAACGCACGACCAGATTGTGCGGGCAGGCCTCGCCGCCGACCAGGAGCGTGCGCAGGCTGGGCACATCCGATGTCATGGACGACAGAAGCGTCGGGCTGCAGGCCATGCAGGTGATTTCATGATACCGCAGGAAATCCGCCAGTTCCTCGCCGACGAGCGGCATCTGACCGGGCGCGGGCACCACTGTCGCGCCGGCGACGAACGGCACCCAGATCTCCTCGGAGGAAAAATCGAAGGCAATCGTCATGCCTTGGTAGACGCGATCGCCCGGCCTGTAGCCATAGGATGCGGCGGCGACGCGGATGAAATTGACGAAGCTCTGGTGCCTGATGGCCACGCCCTTCGGCCTGCCGGTCGTGCCCGACGTGTACAGGATGTAGCAGATGTCTTCGGCCGGCGCCTTTTGCGGCTCCAGCGGTGCGCTGGACTGTTTGGAGATCTCGGCGGTGGCGCCGTCGATCAGCACATGGGGGACCGGCAACTGGTCGGCCCGCGAGGCATAAGTGGCGATGGTGACGATCAGGCTGACGCTGGCGTCTTCGATGATGAGCGCCATGCGCTCTTGCGGAAAGGCGGTGGCCAGCGGCACGAAGGCGGCGCCCGCCTTCACGACGGCGAGCAAGGCGACATAGGTCTCCGCCGACCGGTCGAGAATGAGCCCGACCCGGTGGCCCGGCCGCACGCCGCGCTTGATCAGCACGCGGGCGAACTGGTTGGCGCGCCTGTCCAGCTCCTGATACGTCCAGACATTTCCGTCGGAGATCACCGCCGGCAAGGTGGCGAATGTTGCGGCGAGCTCTTCGAAGACCGCGTCGAGCCGCTCGCCGGGCTGGCCTGCCCGCGCGAAATCGGCGCCGGTCAGAATCTGGCCATGCGCGGCGCGATGAGCGGCCCTTATAATCGTATCGACGCCCGCCAGCCCATTCTTGGCCAGCCCGGTTTCGGGCTCCGCGCCTGGTCGTGCCCTGTCCCTGTCCAGGCTGGCAATGTCGACACCGTAATCCATTTCCATACTTTCTCGTCTTGGCCGCGCATCGGCCGGCTGTTCATGCCGCTGTTCGAGCAGGCTTTTTCGGCTGTGCCGCCGTTGCAATTTGACCCTTGTCGATGGCGGACCGAAGCTTCCGAAAAGGAAGTCCACGCAGTCCCCCGCAGGATGGTTATGCCATCCGATCTTTTCGCCAGTTTTTCCGAATTGTTGAAACTTGTTTCTGAATTGTGTCTGAGCGAGACCTCGCGACCTGGCTGGGGCGCCGCGCGAAGCCGGTGTTGTCGCGGCCCGGCATACATGCCTATGCTGCAAGCTTCGCGGAGGATCGTGGCGAATGGCAGCGGCGGGCAACGGGCGGGACGTGGTGCCGGGCAGGGCGCTCGCGGATGGCGGGGTCCCGCGTTCCGTGCTGGATTCGGCGGGCCTGGGGCCCCGGCAGGCTGTCGCGATGTGGCAGGAGAACATGGGCTTCTTCTACGACGTTCGCCTGCGCAATGGCGGCGACGAACGCTTCCATGTCCATGCGGAGGCATTCCATTTGGGCGAGATCGCGCTCAGTTCGTACCGGTGTGTCGCGCAGAATTTCGACCGTTCACGCGCTCGCATCGGGCGCGACGGGCTGGACCAGATCACCGTGCAGGTCTGCCTGCGGGGCAGCCACGGCCGGCGCGACGGCGGGCCGGATGAAAAGGCCTGCGCAGGCGACCTGATCGTCTCCGACCTGGCGCAGGTCCAGTCGACAGGGACGTCCGGTATCGACAGTGTCAACCTGACCATGCCGCGCCGCCTGCTGGCGCCACTTCTGAAGGCGCCCGACGAACACAATCTGCGCGTCATCCCGGGCAATGCGCCCTTGACGGCGCTGTTGCGCGGCCATCTCATAGGCCTCTACGAGGCAGCGCCTGCCATGAGTGGCAGCGATGCCGAGGCGGTGACCCGGCCGACCATCGAACTCGCGGCCGCGGCGATCAATTCGGCCGTGGCGGAGGAAAACGCCGCGTCCGTGCAGCTGGCGCTGACCGGCGAAATCCGCCGGCATATCGACAGGCACATAACCGGCCGGGATCTCACCGCCGAGACAATAGCCGCGCTGTTCGGCATCTCGATGCGCAAGCTCTATTATCTCTTCGAGCCGCATGGCGGCTTTTCCAGATACATCCAGGACGAGAGGCTGCGCCGTTGCCGCGCCGAGCTCGTCGATCCCGGCCGCCGGCACGATGCCATTGGCGAGATCGCCGGCCGCTACGGCTTCGGCCACCGAAAGAGTTTTGTCCGTGCCTTCCGGCGTTCCTTCGACATGACGCCACGCGAAATGCGCGCGCTTGCCGCGGAAGGCCGCCGCCGGACCCGCGAGCATGGCGCGGACCGCACCTTGTGGCACTGCATCCGCGAAATTCGGTGAACCCGCACGAGCAGACATGCCATGCCGGTTTTGCACCAGGGGCCTCATTCCTTGCGCCTGCCGCCACTTCGGCGCGGAGCGTCCATACAGGGCTTGAACTATCGCTGCCGCCGCCGGAAAACCTCGGAAGAACGGGGATCGAACGCAGGTGCCCAGCCGGGACAATGTCATCGTCCTGTCCACGGACGAGATTGCCGACCGCGAACGCGAAGAAGCGGTGCGCGAATTCTACGGCCGCATATGCATGCGGCTGGACCTCGTTCCGCTGCAGGGCGGCGCTCTCCATCTGAGCGCCTCCACGCTGTTGCTGCCGGGGGTGAGCGTGGCCGAGGGCAAGGTCGCGCCGATGGCCTGGGAACGCACGGCTGCGCTGCGGCAGGACGCCAATGACGACCTCGTCGTGTCCTGGATCGCCGGCGGCTGGGGTTTTGACACACCAGGCCAGGGAACGGTTGAGACACAGGCCGGGGCGCCCTGCATCATGCCGATGGACGGGCGCTGGCGCGCCAGGGCGCCGAACGGCGAGTGGACCATCTGCGTGCGGTTCGACAGGGCGACGCTGGCGCCGCTGGTGCGCCATGTCGGCGATCTCCGGCCCAATGCGATCAACCCCGCCACGCCGGAGGCGCGGCTTCTGCTGGCCTATGTCAGGGCGGTGGCGCAGGGCGGGATGAGCACCGCGCTCGCGCCGCTGGCCGCCCAGCATATTGCCGATCTGTTCGCCGCCGCGGTCGGCGCCAGCCGCGAGATGGGGGAGCTGATCGCCGGACGCGGCGTCCGCGCCGCGCGCATCGAAGCCATCAAGCGCTACATCGAGGACAATCTGCACAGAGCGCGGCTGTCTGCCGAGATGGCGGGAAGGGGCCTCGGCATCAGCCCGCGCTACATCAGGCGCCTCTTCGCCGAGCAGGGGCAGGGCTTTTCCGACTATGTCATGCAAAGGCGGCTGGAGCGGATCCACCGGCAGCTCGCCAGCCCGCTGTTCGCGGCACGGGCGGTCGCCGACCTCGCCTTCGAGGCGGGGCTGGTCGAGCCGTCGACCTTCTACCGGCAGTTCCGCGCCCGCTATCGCATGACGCCCTCCGAGGTGCGCGCCGGACTGGCGCAGTGAGGCGCCTGTTCCGCCAGTGCGACGCGCCTGTGCCATCAGTGCGATACGCCCATGCCTTCGCATCCGCATAGTCGGGCCGGCGGACGCGATGCATGGGGCATGCGCGGGAACGGAGGCTGGGCGGCCGGGTCTCCGTGACATCGGAAGACTGGCCATCGGAGGCAACAATGCGTGTGGCGAAAAGATGGATCCTGGGCATCTCGGTTTTCTGCGCCCTTCTTCCAACCGAGGTCTTCGCGGCCTATAAATGCGGGAATCCGGCGATCTGCAAGGCGGTCTGCGGCGCGGAGATCTGCGGCAAGATCAGCGCGAGCAATCGCGACATGAAGGCACTGGACCTGGGCGGGCCCGGCCAGCTCGCCGCATCCAGCGGCGGCTCGTCATCGGGCACCAGTTCCAAGAAAACCTACACCTGCTCGAACCCGGCGATCTGCATAGCGGTCTGCGGCAAGAAGAC